>DASVAP010000108.1:0-43676 GCA_036376275.1 Planctomycetota bacterium
TGCGCCAGGAGGTCGCTGCGCTCGCCCGGGTCCTGGGCCAGGTCGTAGAGCTCGGTGCGCAGCGTGTGCGTGTCGAGCAGGAGCTTCTCGCTGCCGCGCCGGATCATCTTCTTGATGTCGTGGACCTTCTCGTTCCCGACCGGGTTGTTGTGGTCGGCCTCGCCGAAGAAGGCGCGCTCCGGCAGCGTGCCCCCGCGCCAGGCCGGCGCGAGGTCGAGCCCGTCGCGCCGCGCCGCCGAGCGCACCCCGAGGGCCGCCAGCAGCGTGGGCGCCACGTCGATGGCGTGCACCGGCTGGTCGACGACCGCGCCCTCCGGCAGGCCCGGTCCGGCCAGGATGAGCGGGATGCTCAGGACCTCCTGGTACTGCGTGCGTCCGTGCAGCAGGCCGCCGTGCTCCTGGAACTCCTCGCCGTGGTCGGAGGTCACGACGATCAGCGTCTCGTCCGCCAGCCCCTGCGTCGCGAGCCAGGTCATCAGCTCGCCGAAGAGCTCGTCGAAGGTGCGGATCTCGGCCTCGTACATCTCGCGCAGGAAGGTCAGGTCGGCCGCCTTGAGGCGCTCGCCCCGGTTGCGGATCCCGTTGAGCTGCTGCGAGCGCGCGTTGAGCTTGCCGGTGTAGGGCTGGACGAAGCGCGCGCGCAGCTCGGGCCGCGGCGTGAAGTCGGTGTGCACGTCGTAGAAGTGCAGGAACAGGAAGAAGGGCCGCGCGGCGTCGCGCGCGGCGAGCATCTCCTTGGCCGTCGAGAGCACCAGCGGCCCCATGTTGGGCGTGCGGATGCGCCCGCGCGCGTCCCGGTCGATCTCCGAGACGTACTCGAAGTGCTCGAAGCCCTGCTGGAGCTGGAACTGGGGTGCGCCGATGTTGTGGGTGTTCACCACCGCGAAGGTCTCGAAGCCGGCGGCCCCCAGCGCTTCCGCCACGGTCTCGAAGGACTCGGCCAGGCGCGTCTCGTGGTGCTTCACGCCGTGGTGGCTCGGGTAGAGCCCGGTGAACATCGTGGCGTGCGAGGGCAGGGTCCAGGGCGAGGCCGCGGTCACGTCCGTGAAGCGCACCCCGCGGCGCGCCAGGGCGTCCAGGTGCGGGCTGGTCTCGCGCGGGTGCCCGTAGCAGCCCAGGAAGTCCGGGCGCAAGGTATCGATCGAGATCAGGATCGCGTTGCGCGGGCGCACGGGCTCCTCGCCCGCGCAGCCCGCCAGCGCGGCCGCCAGGAGGCAGCCGGCCATGCTCTGGAGCCGCGCGCCGGTGGTCCGGGCAGGCGTGCGTTGGGACATCGGGGCGGCAGAGTGTACGGCGCAGGGCGGGCCAGAGAAGCGCGGGCCGGGCCTCTACGCGCGCCCCGGCGGGCGGTGAGCGGACGCCGCCTGGCGCCCGCCGCGCGCGCGCGTAGGATGGTCGCCTCCTCGCCTCCCGCGCCCGGAACCGCCGGGCGACCGACCCTGCCATGACCCAGAAGGCCGACGTCCGGCTGCGCTCGCTGCGCGCCGAGTTCGAGCGCGAGCTGCGCGATTCCTCCGGCGCCGCTCCCGCCCCGAGTTCCGCCCCCACCTCCAGCCAGGAGGAGAACCGCCTCTACCCCGCCGTGGTCGCCGGCCTCTCGGGCGACGACGTGGTCGTCGAGCTGTCGCCGCGCGTGCAGGGCTGCGTGCCGAAGAGCGAGTTCGAGGCCGTGCCGCCGCCGGGCACGCAGCTCCGGGTCTCGCTGGTGGCGCGCGAGGAGGGCACCTGGATCCTGTCCGTGCGCGAGGCGCGCACCCTCTCGGAGGCGAACGAGCTGGAGGTCGGCGCGCTGGTCAAGGGCGTCGTCTACGGCATCAACAAGGGCGGGCTCGAGCTCCGGCTGGGCTCGCTGCGCGCCTTCATGCCGGCCTCGCAGGTGGCCATGGAGCACGTCGAGGACCTGGCCGCCTACGCCGGCCAGACGCTGGTGTGCGAGGTGCTCGAGCTCGACCGCGAGAAGAAGCGCGTGGTCGTCTCGCGCCGGGCGCTGCTCGAGCGCGAGCGCAAGAAGACCCGCCAGTCGGCCAGCGAGCGCCTGAGCGTGAACGCGGTCGTGCGCGGGCGCGTGGCGCGCCTCGAGTCCTACGGCGCCTTCGTGGACGTGGGCGGCGTCGAGGGCCTGCTGCACGTCTCGAACCTGGCCCACCGGCGCGTCGAGCACCCCGAGGAGCTGCTGAAGGTCGGCCAGGAGCTCGACGTGGTCGTGATCTCGATCGAGGAGGGCGGCAAGCGCATCGGGCTCTCGCGCAAGCTGCTCGAGGCCGACCCGTGGGCCGGCGCGGCCGAGCGCTGGCGGACGGACCAGGTGCTGCAGGCGCGCGTGCGGCGCATCACGAACTTCGGCGCCTTCCTCGAGCTCGAGCCGGGCGTCGAGGGCTTGCTGCACGTCTCGCAGTTCGGCGGTCGCGCGCGCGACCCGGGCAACGTGGTCAAGGTCGGCGAAGAGCTGACCGTGCGCATCCAGTCGCTCGACCCCCACGCCAAGCGCATCTCGCTCTCGCGCCTGGCGCCCAACGGCGCGCTGCTGGGCTCGGACGAGGCCGCCGCGGGGGCCGAGATCGCCG
This sequence comes from Planctomycetota bacterium, assembly GCA_036376275.1. Taxonomy (GTDB): domain Bacteria; phylum Planctomycetota; class UBA1135; order UBA1135; genus JABFRZ01. Next base: position 2,565 of record DASVAP010000108.1, read on the forward strand.
AGGTGCTGGGGCAGGAGAAGCGCCTGGGCACGAGCCTCGGCGCGCTGCTCGGCAAGGCCCTGCAGAAGCCCAAGTAGCGCTTCGCCCCGGCCCCGCCCAGGCGCTATCTTCCCGCCCCGATGAACCTCTTCTGCCTCCTCTTCGGGCACACCTGGGTCCCCGAGACGCGCAGCCCGACCGTGCGCTGGAACACGACCAAGGAGGGCCACGTGCTCAACCCGACCGTGGCCGAGGAGGCGATCCGGCACCTCGACGTGTGCCGCCGCTGCGGGGTCGAGCGCGACCTCGGGCAGGGCCGCCACGACGGCGACCGGCCGACGCTGGCCGCCTCGGGCGGCGGCGAGGGCGAGGGCGAGTAGGCGCCGCGCGGGGTCGAGGACGGGACAGGGTCGGCTCGCTCGCACACGGACCCGTTCGAAGGCGATTTTCTGCCGCCGCGCCGCGCGCGGGGGGACACAATGGGAATGGCCCCCGTACCGCCCCTCCCCGCCGCTTGGATCAGCTGTTCGACATCGTCGTCACGAGCCTGTGGGCACCCGCGACCTACGCGAAGATGCTCTTCCTGCTCGTCACGGCGCCCTTCTGGTTCCCGCTCGCGCGCATCATGTACCGCGAGCTGATCCCGGCCCTGGGCGCGAGCGAGGACGAGCAGGCCGTGCGCCGGCCGCCGGGCCAGGATCCGTTCCTCTCGATCCCGCTGGCCTCGCACCGCGCCCGCCGCGCCGCCGCGACCGGCGCCGTGCGCGCGCGTCGCGCGCGCTGAGGCGCGGGTGCCCGCGCGGCACCCCTTGAGGAAACGCGCCCGCGGCCGTACCGTCCGGCAGCTTGCCGGCGCCGACGCCCTTCCACGCGCGCACCTTCCCCGCGTGCTCGAGCCTGCTCTACAAGGAGTGGGCCGGCTGTTACGCGGTCAAGCGCTACGACGTCTACGTGGACCGCGAGTACTACGCGGTGCGTCACCAGGCCACCGTCATGGACGCCACGCCGCTCTACAAGTACGAGGTGCGCGGCCAGGACGCGGCCCGGCTGCTGGCGCGCGTGATGGTGCGCGGCTTCGAGCGCTTCGCGATCGGTCGCGTCGGCTACGTGTGCTGGTGCGACGAGCACGGCAAGGTGCTCGACGACGGCACGGTGACGCGCCTCGGCGACGAGCACTTCCGCGTCACGGCCGCCGACCCGGCCCTGGCCTGGCTCGAGCGCCAGACGCGCGGCCTGCGCGTGAGCATCACCGACTCCTCGCGCACGCTGGCGGCCCTCGCGCTGCAGGGCCCGCGCGCGCGCGACGTGCTGCGCGCCCTGATCGGGAAGCCGGCCGACGAGCTGAAGTTCTTCCGCGCCCTGGTCACGCGGCTCCCGGGACGCGCGGCCGAGCTGGCCGTCACGCGCACGGGCTACACCGGCGACCTCGGCTACGAGCTGTGGGTCGCGAACGAGCACGCCCTGGCCCTGTGGGACGCCCTGTTCGAGGCCGGCGCGCCGCACGGGCTCTTGCCCATGGGGCTCGACGCGCTCGACGTGGCCCGCGTCGAGGCCGGCTTCCTGCTGGGCGGCGTCGACTACACCTCGGCCCGGCGCGCCCCGATCGAGCGCCAGAAGTCGACGCCCTTCGAGCTCGGCTTCGACTGGATGGTGGAGCTCGAGCGCGAGCCCTTCCTCGGCCAGGCCGCGCTCGCGCGCGCCCGCAAGGAGGGCCCGGCCCGGCGCTTCGTGGGCCTGGAGATCGACTGGGAGGACTTCGAGCGCATCTACGAGCGCTACGGCCTGCCGCCGCACCTCGAGACGGGCACCTCGCGCGAGGGCGTGCCGCTCTTCCGCGGCGGACGCCAGGTGGGCTACGCCACCAGCCGCAGCTGGTCGCCGCTCCTGAAGCGCTACCTGGCGCTGGGCACGGTCGAGGCCGACCTGGCGGCGCCGGACAACGAGCTCGAGATCGAGGTCACCTGCGAGTACGAGCGCCACCGCGCCCGCGCGCGCGTCACGAAGCTGCCCTTCTTCGACCCCGAGCGGAAGAAGGCCTGATGTCCCCTGCTCCGGAGCACGGCGCCGCGACCCCATGAAGACCTACGACGCCATCGTGGTCGGCGGCGGGCACAACGGCCTGGTGTGCGCCGCGTACCTGGCCAAGGCGGGGCGCTCGGTGCTGGTGCTGGAGCGGCGGCACGTGCTGGGCGGCGCGGCGGTCAGCGAGCAGGTCTTCCCGGGCTTCACCTTCTCGGTCTGCTCCTACGTGGTGAGCCTGCTGCGGCCGTGGATCATCCGCGAGCTGGAGCTGGCCCGCTTCGGCCTGGAGATGATCCCGCTCGAGGCCTCGTTCCTGCCGCTGCCGGACGGCGACTCCCTGTGCCGCTGGTCCGACCCCGAGCTGACGCGCAAGGAGGTGGCGCGCTTCAGCCCGCGCGACGCCGAGGCCCTGGGCGAGTTCGCCCTGGCGATGTCGAAGATGGGCCGCTTCGCCAAGCCCGTGATCGACGCGCCCGCGCCCGACCCGGGCTCGCTGCACCCGGCGAAGGTGATCGAGCTGCTGCGCCTCGGCCGGCACTTCTCCGACGCCCCGCCGGACGAGCTCGAGCTGCGCCTCAAGCTCTTCAGCATGAGCGCGGTCGACTTCCTCGACGAGTGGTTCGAGTCGCCCGTGCTCAAGGCGCCCATGTCCGTGAGCGGCATCATCGGCACCTTCCTCGGCGTACGCTCGCCGGGCACGGCCTACGTGCTGCTGCACCACTACATGGGCGAGATCGACGGCGCCTTCCGCTCCTGGGGCTTCTCCAAGGGCGGCACGGGCGGCGTGTCGAACGCGATCGCGAACGCGGCGCGCCACCACGGGGCCGAGATCCGCACCGAGGCGGGCGTGCAGCGGATCCTGATCGAGGGCGGGGCCGCGCGCGGGGTCGTGCTGGCGAACGGCGACGAGCTGCGCGCGCGCACGGTGGTCTCCGGCTGCGACCCGCGCCGCACCTTCCTGGGGCTGGTCGGGAGGGAGCACCTGCCGGACGAGTTCGCGGCCGACGTGGCGCGCTTCAAGTACCGCGGCAGCTCGGGCAAGGTCAACCTGGCCCTCGACCGGATGCCGGAGTTCACCTGCCGCCCCGGCGACGGCCCGCACCTGCGCGGCGACATCGCCATCGCGCCCTCGATCGACTACCTCGAGCGCGCCCACGACGAGGCCAAGTACGGCGACTTCTCCTCGCGCCCGTACCTGAACGTGGTCATCCCCTCGACCGTCGACCCGACCGTCGCGCCGCCGGGCAAGCACGTGATGTCGTGCTTCGTGCAGTACGCGCCCTACCACATCAAGGAGGGACCGGAGCACTGGCCCGAGCGGCGCGAGGCCTTCGGCGACGCCGTGGTCGACACGCTGGCCGAGTACGTCCCGAACATCCGCGACCTGATCCTCCATCGCCAGGTGCTCTCGCCCTGGGACCTCGAGCAGGAGTTCGGCCTCTCCGAGGGCAACATCTTCCACGGCGAGCTGACGCTCGAGCAGCTCTCCTTCCTGCGCCCGGCGGCCGGCTGGGCGCGCTACCGCACGCCGGTGCCGAACCTGTGGCTCGGCGGCTCGGGCGCGCACCCCGGCGGCGGGATCATGGGCGCGCCGGGCGCCCTGTGCGCCAAGGCCATGCTGGCCTCGGGAGCGCTGCGTTGAGCACCTCCGCCGAGGTGGTCGTGCTGGGCGCGGGCCTCGAGGGCCTGGCGGCGGCGGCCGAGCTGGCGCGCCGGGGCCGCGTGGTGCACGTGCTCGAGGCGCGCGCGACGCCCGGCGGCAGCGCGGCCCGCGAGGAGTTCCATCCCGGCTTCCACGCGAGCGGCCTGTACCCCGACTGCGCCCTGACGCGCCGTGCGCTGCTCGCACCGCTCGATCTCGAGCGCCACGGCCTCGCCTGGCGCAGCGACGAGCCGGCCCTGCTCGTGCCCGACAAGAGCGGCTGCCCGCTGCTCTTCCGGCGCGACCCGGCCGCGCTCGACGGCGAGCTGCCGCCCGAGGAGCGCGCGCGCTTCACGGCCCTGGCCGAGCTGTGCGCGCGCGTCCAGCCGATCCTCGCCGGGCTCCTGGACGAGGCGCCGCCCGACGCGGGCCGCCCGAGCGCGGGCGAGCTCCTGGCCCTCGGCCAGAAGGCCCTGCGCCTGCGGCGCCTGGGCAAGACGGACATGTTCGCGCTCGCGCGGCTCTTGCCCAGCTCCGCGCGCGACTGGATGGAGGACGCGCTCGGCATGGAGGCGCTGCGCGTGGCGCTCAGCGCGCCGGCCCTGGCCGGCACCGTGCTGGGACCGCGCGCGCCGGGCACGAGCGCCTTCGTGTTCCTGCGCCAGGCCCTGGCCGCGCCGGAGCCGGTCGGCGGACCGGCGGCCCTGGCGGCGGCCCTGACCGCCGCGGCCCAGGCGAGCGGCGCGCGCCTGCGCACCGGCGCGGCCGCGAAGCGCCTGCGCCTCGACGCGAGCGGCGTCGCGGGCGTCGAGCTGGAGGGCGGCGAGGTGCTGGCGACGCGCAGCGTGCTCTCGACCCTGGCGCCGGCGCGCACGCTGCTCGAGCTGGTCCCGGCCGGCACGCTCGCGCCCAGCGTCGAGCGCGCCGCGCAGACCTTCCGCGCGCGCGGCGCGAGCGCCTTCCTGCGCCTGGCCCTCGCGGCCCCGCCGGCCTTCGCGGGCCGCGAGAAGGAGCCGGTCGAGCGCGCCGTGAGCGCCACCAGCCTGCTGGCGCTCGAGCGCGCCGCCGACGCCCTGAAGTACCGCCGCCTCCCCGCCGAGCCGTGGATCGAGGTGCGCGTGCCGAGCCGCTCGGACCCCTCGCTCGCCCCCGCCGGTCAGGCGGTGGCCATCGTCGCCTGCCACACCGTGCCCCACGACCTCTCCGGCGCCGGCGGGTGGAACGACGCGCGCCGCGCCGAGCTCGAGCAGGCCCTGCTGGCGGCCTTCGAGCGCCTCGCGCCCGGCGTGGGCGCGCAGGTGCTCGGCAAGGAGCTCCTGACGCCGCCGGACATCGAGACGCGCTACGGCACGCCGGGTGGACACCTGTTCGACGGCGAGCTGGCCCTCGACCAGCTCTGGCTCCAGCGCCCGAGCCTGGTCCTGGGCCGCTACGCGACGCCGCTCCCGGGCCTCTTCCTGGGCGGCTCCGGCTCGCACCCCGGCGGGCCGTTCCGCGGCGGCGCGGGCGTCCTCGCCGCACGCGCGCTCCTGGCCGCCGGCTGAGCCCGGTCCGATCCAGGACTGCCTCGGTCTCAGCCGGCGACCCGGCGGCGCGCCAGGACCAGGGCCTCCTCGAAGGTCTCCTGGCGCTCGACGACCTCGGGCCCGAGACCGGCCCGATCGAGGGCCTCGCGCGGCTGGCGCTGGACGCCCACCAGGATCACGCCTATCCCGCCGCTCTTCAGGCGGTCGATGGCCGAGCGCAGGTTGACGATGCCGGTCGCGTCGATGGCGGGCACGTCCTCCAGGTCGAGCAGCACGAGCTTCACCTCGCGGCGGTCGAGCGCGAAGAGCTGGCTGGTCGCCTTGTGGGCGGCGCCGAAGAAGAGCGGCCCGCCGATGTCGTACACGATCACGCCCGGCGGCAGGTCCTTGCCGTGCTCGGGATGCGTCGGACCGATCAGCTCGGCGCCGGAGATCTCGACCATGCGGCGCATGAAGAGCAGCGCCGCCAGCAGGATCCCGGCCGTGACCGCGATGGTCATGTCGAACACGACCGTCAGCGCGAAGCAGGCGCCGAGCACGGCCACGTCGCTGGCCGGAGCCGTGCGCACGACCTGCAGGACGTGGCGCACCTCGCTCATGTTCCAGGCCACGATCAGGAGCAACGCCGCCAGGGAGGCCATCGGCAGGTGTCCGAGCAGCGGTGCCAGCGCCAGCACGCTGCCGAGCACGAACAGCGAGTGCACCACGGCGGCGATCGGCGAGCGCCCGCCCGAGCGCACGTTCGTGGCGGTGCGCGCGATCGCGCCGGTGGCCGCGAAGCCCCCGAAGAAGCTGGTCGCCAAGTTGGCGAGGCCCAGGGCCGTCAGCTCGACGTCCGGCTGGTGCTTCTGCCCGGTCATCCCGTCCGCCACGACCGCCGCCAGGAGCGACTCGATCGCGCCCAGCATGGCGATGGCGAAGGCCGAGGGCAGCAGCGACTCGAGGTAGGCCAGCGAGAGCGCCGCGCTCGGCCCGTCCGGCCCCGGCAGGTGCCAGGGCAGCACGAAGACCGGCGGCGTGCCGGGGATGCCGGCGGGGTGCTCGGGCGTACCGAAGCGGCTCGCCAGGGTCGCCGGCGCGAGGCCGGCGAAACGCTCCAGGGCCCAGGCCGCCACGGCACCGATCGTCAGGGCCACGAGCGGCGCCGGGACGTGGGTCTTGAGGCGGCGCCAGAGCATCAGCACCGCGAGCGTCAGGGTGCCCACGGCGACGTCGGGCAGGCTCACCGTCGGGAGCGAAGCACCGAGCGCCAGCATGCGCTCGTGCCACATCGCCTCGCCCGTGAGCGCCTCCGGGCGCAGCCCCAGGAAGTCCTTGAGCTGCAGGCTCGCGATCACGAGCCCGATCCCGGCCGTGAAGCCGGTCGTCACCGGGTAGGGCACGAACTGGATCAGGCGCCCGAGGCGCAGGAGCCCCATGACCACCAGGATCAGCCCCGCCAGCGCGCTCGCGAGCACCAGCCCCTCGAGCCCGAAGCGCTCGGCGACCGGCGCCAGGATCACCACGAAGGCCGCCGTCGGCCCGCTCACGAGCACGCGCGAGCCGCCCAGCAGCGCGGCGGTCGCTCCGGCGACGATGGCGGTGTAGAGCCCGTGCTGCGGCGGCGCGCCCGAGGCGATCGCCAGCGCCATCGAGAGCGGCAGGGCCACGATCCCGACCACGAGGCCCGCCAGCACGTCCGCGCGCAGCTTGGCCGGGCCGTAGCCCTCGGCGAAGGCCTCGCGCAGCGCGTGGGCGAGGCGGAAGGGACGCGTATGCCCCATGGGACGGATCGGTGCAGGCTAGATCGGGTGCTGGCCGATTGCGAGCGAGCCCTTTTTCGGCGCGGTTCGAGTCACGCAGCGCGCCTGGCCGATGCAGGCTGCGTGTCCAGCGCCTGGCCGCTCGCCCTGCTCGCGCTCCTCACCTGGCGCTGGTGGTTGCCGGTGTGGCGCGCCCTGCTGGAGGACCTGCACGCCGCCGCGGAGGAGCCGGGCGCGCGCCCCCTGCCGCGCACGGGAGCCCCGCTCGGCCCGCGCCCCCTCGCCGGCGAGAGCCGCGTGCCGCCCAATCGCCTGCTGGCCTTCCAGGGCGTCCGGCGGCGCACGGCCGCGCGCCGGCGCTGGGAAGCGGGCTTCGGCCGGCGCGGACTCTAGCCGATCGCCCGATCGGCTACGGATTCCGCCGTCAGCGTGACCGCCGCGGTTCGCCGGGCGGGCGTCAGCCCGAACGGCGCTCCGCGGCGCAGCGCCCCCTGGACCCGCGCCCCCCGCTCCCCTGCAATGCGCGCATGTCCGCGGCCCCGCGCTCCACCCAGGCCTTCGCCTTCGTCGCCACGGCCCGCGACGGCCTGGCCCGCGCCGGCACCTTCCACACGCCCCATGGCGCGGTGCCGACGCCGGCCTTCATGCCGGTCGGGACGCGCGCCTCGGTCAAGGGCGTGCGTCCGGACGAGCTCCACGCGCTCGGCACGCGCATGCTGCTCGCGAACACCTACCACCTGGCCCTGCGGCCCGGCGCGGAGCTGGTGCGCGAGCTCGGCGGCCTGCACCGCTTCATGGGCTGGGACGGTCCCATCCTGACGGACTCGGGGGGTTACCAGATCTTCAGCCTCGAGGCCCTGGTGGCGATCGACGAGCAGGGCGCCACGCTGCGCTCGGTGGTCGACGGCAAGAAGCTGCGCTTCACGCCCGAGCACGTCATGGCGCTCGAGCGCGACCTCGGGGCCGACGTGATCATGGCCCTCGACCACTGCCCGAGCGATCCGACCGAGCGCGCGCGCGTCGAGGACGCGACCGAGCGCACGCACCGCTGGCTCGCGCGCTGCGTGACGGCCTGGCAGGCGGCCGGCGGCCTCGCCGGCGGGCAGGCGCTCTTCGGCATCGTGCAGGGTGGCGCCTTCGACGACCTGCGCGCACGGTCCGTCGCGGCGGTGACCGCCCACGAACTCGCCGGCTACGCCATCGGCGGCGTCAGCGTGGGCGAGGACCGCGCGGCCATGCGCCGCGCCGTGCGCGCCGCCGCGCCGCTGTTGCCGGCCGAGAAGCCGCGCTACCTGATGGGCGTCGGGACGCCGCTCGACCTCTACGACGCGGTGCGCGCCGGCGTGGACCTGTTCGACTGCGTGACGCCCACGCGCCACGGGCGCAACCACCAGGCCTTCACCTGGGAGGGGCGCCTGAACCTGCGCAACGCGCGCCACGAGCGCGACGAGCGACCGCTGGAGGAGGACTGCGACTGCCCGGCCTGCCGGACCGTCTCGCGCGCCTACCTGCGGCACCTGTGCATGTGCGGCGAGATGCTGGCGGGCGTGCTGCTCACGCAGCACAACCTGCGCTTCTTCCACCGCTGCATGGAGGCCATGCGCGCGGCGATCGAGCGTGGCGAGCTGGCGGCCCTGGAGCCACGCATCGAGCGCGCCCAGGGCCGGACCGGCGCCTGACCGCGCGCGCGCGCTTCTCGCTCCGCGCTCCGCGGTCCTCCCGCGCCGGCCTCACTTGCGCCGGTAGTCCGGACACTGCAGCGCGTTCGGGCGCTCCGGCCGCTTGCACACGTTGCCGTAGTCGTAGCGGCAGGTGTCGCACAGCGGGCGCACGCGCGGCACGAGCCGGCGCAGCCAGTGCGCGAGCCGGCGCCAGAGCCCGCGCGGGGGGCTCAACGCACCTCGAGGACCTCGACGCGCGCGACCTCGAAGGTCGGGACCTCGCCGGTGCGCGAGGTGATCTCGCTGCCGTGGATCCCGACGTGGATCCCCGCGAAGGTCGAGAAGTCGTAGCGCCCGCTGGAGCACACCAGCTCGCAGCCGATGTTGCCGCCGAAGCGCAGGTAGAAGCGCGCGATGCCGTCCGAGGTCGTGCGCCGCTCGACCACGCCGCGCGCGGCGAAGACGCCGCCGAAGGGATCCTTCTCGCGGCTCTTCTCCCACACGCGGCGCTGCTCCTCGAGCACCTCCTGGGCGCGGCGCTGGCGCTCGCGCTCGAGGTCGGCCTTGAGCGCCGCGGCCTCGCGCAGGGTCGCCAGGGTGCGCAGCTCGGCGCGCGCCTCGAGCGCCGCCGTGCCGCCCTGGGCCACCACGGCGCCGAGCGCGGCCTCGACCGCGTCGTAGTCGGGCGTGTCCTTGACGCGCTCCTGCTCGAGCAGCGTGCGCGCCGCCTCGAGCGCCGCCGCGCCCTCCGCCAGGCGCTGCTCGGACTCGCTGGGCGTCGTGCTGCGCGGCTGCGCGGCCTTGACCACCGGCACGGCCGGCACGGCCGCGAGGGCCGCGCTCCACAGCGCCGCGCCGTCCTCGCCGGCCGCGAGCGCCGCCAGGTCCGCGCTGCGCGCGAGCCCGCGCACGCCCGGCGGCGACCACACGCGCGCCCAGGTCTCGTTCAGCGGCTTGGCCGGGTCCTGCAGCTCGATCAGGCGCAGCTTGTCGCCCGCCTGCAGGCGCTGCGGCAGCGGGAAGTTGGTCACGTCGCTCGAGAGGTCGCTGGAGGGGCCGGGGCGCAGGTTGACGGCGTTGCCGTCGACCTCGTACACGCCCTCCTGGGCCGTCGGCTTCAGGAACTTCCCGAAGACCCACACGGCGAAGCCGCCCGGGACCTCGACCTCGGCCCAGCCGGAGGGGATCTCCTTGTAGACCGCCACCAGCTCGCCCTTGGCCGGGCGCGCGATCTCCTTGCCCTTCTCGTCCGGCAGGTTGCGGATCGCGGCGCCCTCGGCGACCACGCGGGCGTAGCGCAGCGGGCCGTCCTTGGGCGCGACGGCATTCCCCTGCTGGGGGCCGCGGACGGCGGCCAGGAGGCCCGAGGAGAGCACGAGCAGGTGCAGAGCAAGTCGGAGGTTCATCGCGGAACGGGAGGCGCCCGGAGGGGGCGCGAGAGCGCGGCCGGAGGTGGGACGAGGGCGCGTCCTCGCGACGCGCGACTCGCGGCGCATCGTAGCCATGGGGCCGGGCGCGATCCATCGTCCGGCGCACCCCCGCGCGGGCCGATTTGGACGGGTTCCCCGACCTCGAACCCGGCCGTCGGATAGGCTAGGACTCGTTGCGCGCCCCCGGAAAAGGGTGGCGACGCGGAGCGCCCGCGAAAACGGGGCGCGGAAGAGGCCCAGCGGCCACGGCCGGACCGCGGGCCTTCTTCTTTTTCCGGGCCCGGGGAGGCGTGCGGGGCCCGGGCCGAGCGCGGAGCCGCCGGGCGCGACGGCGGACCCCGAGGCCGCCCCGCGCGCGGGTCAGTCGACCCGCTCCTGCTCGTCCCCGTGGGTCGTCAGCACCAGGGCGAGCAGGCCGGCGACGAAGGCGAGCACCAGGCCGAGCGGCAGCCACCACGGCAGGAGGCCGACCGCCAGGCGCGCGCGCAGGTCGCCCCAGCCCCGGGGTTCCGGGTTGCCGACCAGCTTCATGACCCAGGCCCCCAGCAGCACCGAGAAGATCGGCCAGTAGTTGCGCAGGAGGCGCTTGCGCAGGGCGTAGGCGCGGGAGACGCGGAAGCGCGGGCGGAAGAGGTCCGCAGCCACGAGCTGGCCCCACTCGCGGCGCGGGCTGACCGGATCGCGGCGCAGGATCGGGCCGTAGAAGTTCTCCTCGATCTTGCGCACGCGCGCGTACCAGATGTCGGCGTAGCGGTAGCGACGCGCCTCGATCATCCAGAAGACCGAGACCAGCGCCACGCCGAGCAGCGGCGAGAGGTGCGAGTGCGACTCGGCCCCGAACGAGTACGACAGCACGCCGGCGGTCGTGATGATGGCCCAGTTCGTGGTCGCGTCGAGGCGCAGGCGCCAGGTCGTGGCCCGGTCCAGCTCGCCGCGGTAGAGGTGCACGATGGCCGAGATGTACTCGGGCCTGGAGAGCGGGGTGCTCTCGTAGTCCGCGGCCCGGCGCTCGCTCTCGCTGTCGCTCATGCCGGGACGAGCCGCCGCGGCGCGCACGCAGCCCGTTCCACGCTCACCCCGCGAAGGGCTTCTCGGACAGGTGCTCGCGCTTGGCCTCGACCGCCTTCCACTCCTCGGCTTCGGGGAGCGGCTCCTTCTTCTTGTCGATGCCCGGCCAGCCCTCGGCCAGCTTGGCGTTGAGCTCCTTGTACTCGGCCCACTTCTCCGGCAGGTCGTCCTCGCTGAAGATCGCCTCGGTCGGGCACTCGGGCACGCAGGCGCCGCAGTCGATGCACTCGTCCGGGTGGATCACGAGGAAGTTCTCGCCCTCGTAGAAGCAGTCCACCGGGCAGACGTCCACGCAGTCCGTGTACTTGCACTTGACGCAGGGTTCGGCGACGACGTAGGTCATGGGTCTCGAGGGGGTCGGAGGCGGTGCGGCCCGGCGCGGCCGCCGAGCGGGCGGGCATCATGCCGCGCGGGGCGCGGGCTTGCCAGCGGGCACGCGCGAAAGGCCTCAGCCCTCCAGCGCCGCGCGCATGGCCCGCACGAGCGCCCCGTCCGTCACGGGCACGCCGAGCTCGTCCCCGCCGGCCCCGCCCGCGGCGAGGCGCACCTCCGGGTTGCGGAAGCGCTGCGCGCTCGCGCGCGCGACGGTGGCCGAGAGGTGCACGGCGCGCACGCCGCTCGCCGCCACGATCGCGCGCACGCTGCCCGGACGCACGCCGCCGGCCGCGATCACCTCCAGGCGCCCGCGCGCGGCCCGCACCAGCTCCCCGAGCCGGGCCGCGCCGGCCTGGGCGCTGGCGGCCTGGCCCGAGGTGAGCACGCGCGCGCAGCCGAGCTCGACCAGCGTCTCGAGCGCCGCGAGCGGCGCGCGCAGGTGGTCGAAGGCGCGGTGGAAGGTCACCGGCAGCGGCGCGGCGAGCGCGACGAGGCGCGCGCAGGCCGCGACGTCCAGCGCGCCGTCCGGCGTGAGGCAGCCCAGCGCCACTCCGGCCGCACCGGCGTCGCGCGCGCGCCGCAGGTCGTCCGCCAGCGTGTCGAGCTCGTCCGCGCCGTAGACGAAGTCCCCCGCCCGCGGGCGCAGCAGCGCGACCACCGGGACCCCGCAGGCGACCGCGCCCGCCAGCGCGCCCGCGCTGGGCGTCAGCCCCCCCAGCGCGAGCGCGCTGCACAGCTCGACGCGGTCGGCGCCGGCCTCGGCCGCGCAGCGCGCCCCGGCGACGTCCTCGACGCAGATCTCCAGCGTGACCATCCCGCCGGCACGGTAGCAGACGCGCTCCCGCCGGCCCCCGGCGTGCCGTGGGAGCCGTCCCGCGCCCCGGAAGCCGGGCACGGGCGCCGGGAGCGACCGCCCGGCGCTATCGTTCTGCGGCCCTCCGTCCGATGCTCCCCCCTCGTGCGATGAGCCGCCGTCCGCTGCTCCCCGTCCTGGCCCTCGCCGCGCTGGCGAGCGCCTGCTCCTGCGGCCAGCCGGGGCCGGGGCCGCGCGGCGTGACGATCGACCTGCTCGCGCGCGCTCCCGACGCCCGCTACGAGCTGCCGGGCGCGATCCTGCCCCAGGGCGAGGCCCCGGGCTTCGCCACCTGGGGCATCAGCGACGGTCCGGGCTGGGCCCAGACGGACCACAAGGCGCCCGCGGGCTTCCACTACCTCGAGACGAACCAGGCGCGCGCGGGGCTGATGCTGCCCGCGCCGCGCAAGGCGGAGCGCGAGCTGGTGCTGGCGCTGTGGTGCGCGCGCCCGGCGGGCCCCGAGCCGGCGCCGGTCACCGTGCGGCTGAACGACATCGTCCTGGCCGAGGGCCTGACGCTCGGGCGCGAGCCGGCCGAGGTGCGCGTGCTGGCCCCGGCGCCGGCCTGGCTCGTCGGCGAGAACTGGCTCGAGCTCGAGGTGCCGCTGCAGGCCGACGGGACGGCCTGGGACACGCTGGCCCTGGCGCGCGTCGTCTACGGCCCGGAGGCGCGCGTCGAGACCGGAGCGGGACGCCTCGCCCTGGCCGACGGCACGGGCGTGCGCTACGCGCTCGAGCTGGCGGAGCCCGCGCTCGTGACGCTCGCCGGCCGCGCCAGCGGACCGGGCGAGCTCGCCGTGCGCACGGGCGAGCTCGACCCGCGCACGGGCGCGCTCGCGCTGGAGGAGCCACCCGTCCTGCTCACGGCCCGCGACGGCGCGCTGCGCGGCGAGGTGCCGCTCACGCGCCGCGCGGGCAAGGTGCGCGTGCTCGAGCTGCTGTGGGAGGGGCCGGACGGGGCCACGCTCGCGCTCGAGCGGCTGACGGCGCGCGAGGCCGGCGCCGCGCCGCGCCCGCCGATCGTGCTCGTCAGCATCGACACCTTCGCAGCGCGGCACCTCTCGCTCTACGGCTACGGCCGCCGCACCAGCCCCGAGCTCGAGCGCCTGCGCGCGGACGCAGTGCTCTTCGAGCGCTGCCTGGCCAACGCGCCCTGGACCCTGACGAGCTACCTCTCCGTGCTGAGCGGGCTCTACCCGCGCGCGCACAACGTCGCCCTGCGCTTCCAGGCCGGCGCGGACCTGGCGCCGCACGACTGGTGGCAGCTGGCCGACAACCGCTGGACCCTGGCCGAGGCCCTGCGCGCGCGCGGCTACCGCACGGCCGGCTTCGTCGACACCCAGTGGCTGCGCCCGACCTTCGGCTTCGAGCAGGGCTTCGACCTCTACAACGGCGAGGGCGCGCTGGCGGATTTCCACGACCCGCACGCGCACATCGAGCACATCGTCACGCGCCTGGTGCCGCCCTGGCTGGCGAGCGCCGGCCCGGACAGCCCGCCCTTCCTGTTCCTGCACGCGCTCGACGCCCACGGTCCCTACCTGCCGAACGCGCCCTACCGCGACACCTTCGCGGCCGACCTGGCGCCCGAGCTCACGCTCGTGCCGGCCGGCTCGGACAACCAGACCTACCGCTGGATGCCCTGGTGGATGTCGCGCACGATGCAGCCGGACGAGAGCGTGCCGGAGAAGGAGCGCGTGCCGCTCGAGGAGGTCGTGGCGCGCTACGACGAGACGCTGCTCAAGGTCGACGCGTTCCTGGGCCAGCTCTTCGCCGAGCTGCGCACGCGCGGCCTCTACGACGAGGCGGTGATCGTCGTCACCGGGGACCACGGCGAGTTCTTCGGCCCCGAGGTGTACGGGCACGGCGTGATGCGCGAGGCCGTGCTGCACGTGCCGCTGCTGGTGAAGCTGCCCGGCAACCGCCACGGCGGGCGCAGCGTGTCCGAGCCCGTGGCGCTGGTCGACGTCTACCCCACGCTGCTCGAGCTGGCCGGCGTCCCGCCCGATCCGGAGCGGCTGCACGGCGCCAGCCTGCTGGCGCGCATCGAGTCGACCTCGCGCGCCGAGCGCCCGCACTTCAGCGAGAGCGGCCACGTCGAGCAGTACGCGCTGACGCTGGGCTGCTGGCGCCTGGTGGAGGAGTTCCCCGGCTCGGAGTCGAGCGACGCGGCCCTGCTCTCGCATCCGCGCGTGCCCGACGAGTGGCTGCGCCGCCACGCACCCGAGATCCTCGCGCGCCCGCTCTCGAAGCCGCTGCTGGCCGAGCTCCTGGCGCGCCCGGGCTTCCCCGCGCGCCTGCGCGAGCTGCGCGCGCTCGTCGCCGGCCCCTACCACGGTCTGTACGACACCTGTCGCGACCCGGCCCAGCTCGTGGACCTCTCGGCGCAGGAGCCCGAGCGCCTGGCGCACCTGAAGAAGCTTCTGGAGGCCGAGAAGGCCCGCGCGCGCGCGGCCCAGGCCGAGGCGCGCCCGGTGCGGCGCACGGCCGCGCTCTCGCCGGCCGACCTGGAGGCCCTCGAGGCCCTTGGCTACGGCGGCGAGGCGACCTCCGAGAAGAAGGACGACGCCGGGAAGGGCAAGGCCGGCTCCGGGGGCCTCGAGCCGGAGGGCAAGAAGTGAGCTGCGCGTCTCGCCTGCGGCGCCGCGGATCTCTCCCGGCGCCTAAAGACCGCGCTCCGGCGCGGTCGACAGCCTTGCGCGGTCCGCCGGCCCACGGGTCGGCCCGACCGGACGGCCCGGAGGAGGGACGCGCGAAGGACCTTCGCGTGCCCCACCGCCGGCCCCGCGCCCGCACCCACCCAACCGTGACGTCCCCCACCGCCTCGCCCGTAGCCGAAGCCGGCACCACGCCCTCCGCGCCGCCCAAGCAGCGCCTCTCCACGGCGCAGATGCTGCACCTGATGCGGCTCGAGATGGACCGCGCGCTGCGCCACGGCTACCCGATCTCGGCCGTGGTCGTGGGCCTGGACGGCTTCGACGAGGAGCACCACCTGCCCTGGCGCCGGGCGATCATGCCGGCCGTTTTCCAGGAGCTGAAGGCGGTCACGTTCCAGAACGACATCCGCGGTCTGGGCGTGTGGACCGAGCGCTTCCAGCTCGCGATCTTCCCGCACGTCACGCCGGACCGCCTCACGCAGATGGCCGAGGAGCTGCGCTACCGCGGCGCGGCCCTCAAGGTGGCCGGCGTGCCCGAGAGCGAGACGATCGTGCTCTCGGCCGGCATCGCGCACAACCTGCACCCGGGCCCGAAGTCCTTCGAGCTCCTGATCGAGGAGGCCGAGACCGGCATGGGCCTGGCCCAGTCGGCGGGCGGCAACAAGGTCGTGCAGGCGCGCGAGGTCGAGCGCGAGCTCGACAAGCTGCGCGAGGAGGTCGACAGCCAGATCCAGGAGATCCAGGAGTTCCAGTCCAAGCTGTTCGCTGACACCGACAGCCAGGAGGACCTCTGGGGCCGCGAGCTGGTCTCCAAGGTCATCGAGCTGTTCCGGCGCGAGCCCGAGAAATCCGAGGGCGTGCTGCGCGTCGAGAAGGAAGTGATCGCGCTGCTCAAGGCCGAGCTGGCCGCCTGGCGCGAGAGCTCCACCGCCAGCCGCATGATCGAGAGCCAGAAGACGATCGGCCAGCTCGAGCGCCGCGTGGCCAAGCTGACCGAGAGCCTGGGGATCACCGAGGCCGAGCTGAAGCGCGTGGCCGCGATGAAGAACATCGACCTCGGGATCTCCTCGATCTACCGCAACGTCCAGGGCTTGAGCGGGGACGATGCGGGTGCCGAAACGAAGAAGGAGATGCTGAAGAACGTCTTCGAGTCCAACCTGGCCCTGCGGGCCCAGTTGGCCTCGCTGTCCTGAACGAGACCCAGTAGCCGCGCCGGAGCCATCCGGCTCAGTCCACCAACGACACCATGAGCGATTCCAAGAACAAGAAGAAGACCGACACCGAAGAGAGCACCTCCGCGGGCTCCTCGACGGCGACGGTCGAGAAGACCGAGGGCGTGCTCTACCTGGGCATCGACTTCGGGACGTCCCACACCTCCGTGGCCGCCTCGAACGGCGTGCGCGAGACGATCTCGTCGCACGTCGGCTATCCGAAGGACGTCGTCAGCCGCAAGCTGCTGAAGAAGGACGTCCTGTTCGGCGACGAGGCCATGGAGAAGCGCCTGTCGCTGAACTTCTACCGTCCGCTGGAGGTCCTCAAGACCAAGAACCACGACCGCGAGGACTTCGAGGCCAACCTGAAGGCCGCCAAGGACCTCCTGCGCGAGATCATCCGCCTGGCCAAGCCCCGCAAGGACGAGCTGGTCTACGGCGTGATCGGCGTGCCGGCCCAGGCCTCGATCCACTCGAAGGACGCGATCATCAAGACCGCCAAGGAGGCCCTGGACAGCGTCATGCTGTGCTCGGAGCCCTTCGCGGTGGCCTACGGCCTCGACATGCTCGACGACGTGCTCGTGATCGACATCGGCGCCGGCACGACCGACCTGTGCCGGATGCACGGCACGATGCCCGAGGACTCGGACCAGATCACGATCTACCACGCTGGTGACTGGGTCGACAACCGCTTCGCCGAGCTGATGGTCGAGAAGCACTCCCAGGCGCAGTTCACGATCCAGATGCTCAAGGAGATCAAGGAGCGCCACAGCTCGGTCGACGAGCGCGTGGAGCCCGCGCTCGTCGAGCTGCCGGTCAACGGCAAGCCGACCGAGTTCGACGTGACGAGCGAGCTGCGCGAGGCCTGCCAGGGCATCGTGCCGCCGATCGTCGAGGGCCTGAAGAAGCTCGTGGCCACCTTCGACCCCGAGTTCCAGAAGCGCCTGAAGAACCGCGTGCTCCTCGCCGGCGGCGGCAGCCAGATCCGCGGCCTGCACCTCGCCATCGAGCGCGAGATGCACAAGCAGCTCGGCGGCGGCAAGTGCATGCGCATCCAGGAGCCGGTCTACGGCGGCTCGAACGGCGCGCTCAAGATCGCGAACGACATGCCGGCGGAGTACTGGGAAAAACTCAAGTAGCTCCGACGGCTTCCGGGCGAGCGCTGGCGCGGGAAAACCGCCCGGCGCGGACCCGGCGTCCCGGGGGACGGCCCCTGGGTTCGTTCAGGCCCGGCCAGGCACGCTGCGCGTGCCTGGCCGGTGTCTTTGAGGGGAAGAGGGCGCGGAGACGCGGAGGGAAGACGCGGAGGGCGCGGAGACGGAGCTGTTAGGAAGGAGGACCGGCGCGCTCCAGAGTCCTGGGTGACGCTCGGGGCGTCTCCGAGCCTCCCCAGCCTCCGGATCGGCACCTCACCTCCTTCCTCTACCTTCCTCCTCCTCCCCTCCTCCTCCGCGTCCTCCGCGTCTTCCCTCCGCGTCTCCGCGCCCTTCATCCTTCAGCGGCGACTGACCCGCGCCGCCGCCGCCCCCGCCTGCTCCTCGATCGTCACGCGCCCGGCAGCGAGGTCGGTGAAACTCTCGACCTTGCCCAGCGGCCAGGTGACCACCAGCTCCTCGGCGCGCGCCAGCGCGCCGAGCCCGAACACGAGCTCCTCGGCCGAGCTCGACAGGAAGCCGGTCGAGAGCCCCGCCAGGCGCACCTGCTCGCGCCCGCCCGCGCGCAGGACGAGGCGCGCGCCGACGGCCGGGCGGTTCGCGCCCGCGCCCACCAGCGTGACGGCCAGCGCCCGCCCGGCGCGCGTCTCGTTCACCAGGAGGCGTGGCGGCCCGTCGAGGTTCTCGAGCAGCAGGTCGAGGTCGCCGTCGCCGTCCACGTCGCCGCTGGCCGCGCCGCGCCCGGCACCCTTCTGCGCCAGGGCCGCGCCGCCGCGTCCGGGCGGCTCGCGCCAGCGCCCCTCGACGCGCTCGAAGAGCTGCACCGGCTGGTGGTACTCGACCCCCAGCGGGAAGCGGTCGACCTGCGGGTAGACGTGGCCGTTCACGGCGTAGAGCTCGAGGTCGCCGTCCAGGTCCAGGTCCTCGAAGCCCGTGCCCCAGGCGAGCTTGTCCATGGTCGGCGTGGCCAGGCCCAGCGACTGGGTGACGTCGCGGAAGAAGCCGCGCGCCTCGCCGCGGTAGAACGTCGAGTAGTCGTCGGCGAAGTTCGTCACGTAGAGGTCCAGCGCGCCGTCGCCGTCGGCGTCGCCCAGCGCCGCCCCCATGCCGGCCTGCGGGCGGCCCGAGAGGCTGAAGGCCACGCCCTGGCGCAGGGCCACGTCCTCGAAGCGCCGGCCCTCCAGGTTGCGCCACAGGTTGTTCGCGACCGAGTCGTTGGCCACGAACAGGTCGAGCCAGCCGTCCAGGTCGAAGTCGAAGGCCACGCTCTGGAAGCCGAACAGCTCGTCGCCGAGGCCCAGTTCGGCCGTGCGCGCGACGAAGGCCAGGCCGCCAGCGTTGACGTGGAAGGTGTCGGGCGCGCCGGGCAGACCCTGGGGGCCCTTCATGACCTCGACGCCCTGGTAGGTCGTCGTGGGCCGCTCGGCGAGGTAGCGCGCCTCGTCGAAGGCCACGTAGTTGGCCACGAACAGGTCGAGGTCGCCGTCGCGGTCGAAGTCGAAGAAGGTGGCGCCCGTGCTCCAGGCCTCGTCGCCGCACCCGCTCGCCTCCGTCGCGTCCTCGAAGCGCCCCTGGCCGAGCCCACGGTAGAGCGTGTTGCGCCCGTAGTTCGTGAGGTACAGGTCCGGCCAGCCGTCGCCGTCGACGTCGCCCGCGCGCACGCCATTGGTCCAGCGCCGCTCGTCGATCCCGGCTGCCGTGCTGCCGTCGGTGAAGCGCCCGCGGCCGTCGTTCCAGAAGAGCGCGTCGCTGGGATTCGTCCCCGGAGCAGCCCCCAGCGTGCCGCCGTTCGTCAGGTAGGCGTCCAGGTCGCCGTCCTGGTCGAGGTCGAAGAGCGCGCAGCCGCCCCCCACCGTCTCGACCAGAAAGGGCTTCTCGGGCGAGCCGGAGAGCTGCCGGAAGGCCGCGAGACCCGACTCCGCGGTCGCGTCGCGGAAGCGGTAGGGTCCGCCGTCGTGCCAGGGGCTCGCCGCGTCCGCCTGCGGAGCGGGGGCGGCGGCGGGCGCGGTCTCCGGCTCCTCGCGGCAGCTCGCGCAGGCGAGCGGCGCGAGCAGGGCGAGCGCGCGGCCGAGCAAGGGCGCGCTACTCCCCCTGGGCTGCGTCCGGCGTCGCCCCGAGGGCCTTGGCCTTCTCCAGGAGGCGCGCGGCGTCGTCCGCGCGCGCGAGGTCGCGGCACAGGAGCCCGAGGTCGAGCAGCGACGGGCCGTCGGCCGCGGCCTCGCTCTCGGTCTTGGCCAGCAGCTCCTGGAAGGCCGGCGCCTCCTCGGTCTCGGCGTACAGGCGCAGCAGCTCGAGCTTCGGGTCGAGCACGTCCGGCGCCAGGAACTCCGCTTCCTTCAGGTGGTTGGCCGCGTTGACGTAGTCGCGCAGGTGCCGGCGCGTCACGCCGCAGTAGAGGTGCGTGCGGGGGTCGCTCGGGTCGAGGTGGATCGACTTGACGAACCACTCGAGCGCCTCCTCCCACTGGCCGACCTCGAAGTACATCAGCCCCAGGCGCCGCAGCGCCTTGGCGTCGTCCGGGTTCTGGTTGACCTCGCGCCGGCTGAGCTTGAGGCGGCGGTCGTACTCGGTCCAGGCCTCCATGCCGGCCCGCGCGCGCGCCTCGCAATCCGCATCGCCCAGGGCCGCGCACACGGTCAGGAGCCGCCCGTGCACCTCCGGCTCGGTCGGGTTCATGGCCAGGGACTTCTCGTAGGCGGCGCGCGCGTTCTCGAGGTCCTGCAGCTCCTCGAGCGTCTGGCCGAGCTGGAAGAAGGCGCCCGCGTCCTCGGGGTCGGCCTGGATCGCCTGCTGGAAGGCGTCGCGCGCGGCCTGGGTCTGGCCGGCGCCCTTCTCGACCAGCCCGAGCGCCTTCCAGGCCGGCGCGTGGCGCGGGTTCAGCTCGACCGCCTTGGACAGGGCGGTGCGCGCCCCCTCCACGTCGTTCTCGATCGAGCGCGCGCGCCCGATCCAGAACCAGTAGTGGTCGTTGGCGGGCTCGAGGTCGCGCGCCTTCTCGAGCGAGGCGATGCCGCGCCGCAGGATCTCGAGGTCGCGCGCCTGCGAGCCGATCGTCTTCGAGGACAGGTGCACCTGCAGCTTCCCGAGCTCGTAGTGCGCCTCCGACATGCGCGCGTCGAGGCCCACGGCGCGCTCGAACTCGCCCACGGCGCGCTCCGGGTCGCCCTTGAGGAGGAGCTGCAGGCCCGTCTGGTAGGCCAGCATGGCGCTGGCGGTGGACTTCTGGCCCTGGCCCGCCTCGGCCTTCGGCGCCGCCGGAGCCGCGCCGGTCGGCGGCGTCGCGGCGCCCTCCCCCTCGCCCTTGCCGCAGCCGGGCAGGAGGAGCGCGGCCAGGAGCAGGGGCGGGACGGCGGTGCGCGCAGGGATCATTCGAGGGTCGAGGACGAGGGCAGGGGGCGGAACGAGCCGTGACAGGATAATGCGGGGGTCGGCGGGACCAAGGCCTCTTTCGCGCGCGGCGCGCGGCCTACGGCGCGCGGAGCCGGGCGTTTGGACGGCGGAAGATGTCCATGACGGGTCCCGGGGCAGGTTCTAATCTCGGCCCGCATGCTGCGCGCCTCGGGCCTCCACGCGCTCCGGTGCCTCGCCCTCCTGCTGGCGCTCGGCGCGGCCGGCTGCGGCCGGGACGCCCCGGCGCGCCCCAACATCGTGCTCGTCCTGGCCGACGACCTGGTGGCCGGCGCGCTGGGCTTCGAGGGCAACGCCCTGGCGCGCACGCCGCACCTGGACGCCCTGGCGCGCGGCGGCGCACGCTTCCTGCGCGCCTACGTGCCGACGCCCCAGTGCGCGCCGAGCCGGGCCGCCCTGCTGCTCGGCGTCCCGCCGCACGCGAGCGGCATGCTCGCCAACCGCGAGGAGTGGGACCGCGGCCGCCCGACGCTGGCCCAGGTGCTGCGCACGGCCGGCTACCGCACGGGCTTCGTGGGCAAGTGGCACCTGGGCGAGGACGAGGTGCCCCAGGCCGGCTTCGAGTCCTGGTGCGCGATCGACCGGCGTGGCTTCTCCTACTACGACCCCGTGCTGCACCGCGACGGACGGGCCGAGCCGCGACAGGGCTACGTGCCCAGCCTGCTGACGGACGAGGCGCTGCGCTTCCTGGCCGCCGAGGACGAGCGCCCGTTCTTCCTGTGGCTGGCCTACACCTCGCCCCACGAGCCACTGCAGCCGCCGCCGGACCCCGACCTGGCCCACGACCCGGCGCGCTTCGCGCTGCCGGAGTCGATGGGCGACGACCTGAGCGGGAAGCCGGCGGCGCAGCGCGCGAGCGCCGAGCACGAGCTCTTCCGCGCCCAGACGCCCGAGACCCTGCGGGCGGTGCGCGCGCTCTACCAGAGCGTGGTCGACGCCCTCGACCGCGAGGTCGGGCGGCTGCTCGAAGGGCTCGCGCGCGCGGGGCTGCGCGAGGAGACGCTCGTCGTGTTCCTGAGCGACAACGGCACGCTGGCGGGCGAGCACCAGATGGTCACCAAGGGGCCGGCCTTCTACGAGGAGCTCGTGCGCACGCCGCTGGTCGTGTCCTGGCCGGGCACGATCGCGCCGGCCGAGCTGGAGGCGCTGGCGAGCTCGCTCGACCTCTTCCCGACCCTGGCGCGCCTGGCGGGCGCCGCGCCGCCCGCCGACCTGGCCGGGCTCGACCTCGGACCGCTGCTGGCCGGCGCGGACGGCGCCGCGCGCCGCGAGCTCTTCTTCGAGTACGCGCGCAAGCGCCCCGACGACGAGCCCACGCCGATGCTGGGCTGGGTCGACGCGCGTCACAAGTACGTGCTCTACCTGTCGAGCAACGAGGAGGAGCTCTACGACCTGGTGGCCGATCCGCGCGAGCTCCGCAACCTGGCGGCGCGCGAGCCCGAGCTCCTGGCCGAGGCGCGCACGCGCCTCGCGCCCTACCGCGCCCGCGCCGAGCGCGCCCTGCGCTGATGGCGGAGCCCGCCGCCGCGCCCGCCCGCGAGCGCGCCTGGCTCGGCGCGGCCCTGGCGCTGCTCGCCGTCCACGCGGCGAGCTTCGACCTGGCGCGCCTCCCGATCGTCAGCGACGTGCGCTTCTACCTCTACTTCGCCTGGCGCGTGAGCCAGGGCGCCGTGCCGCACCTCGACTACTTCGACCACAAGACGCAGCTCGCCACCTTCCTCGGCGCCGGGCTGTTCGCGCTGGCCGAGCGGCTCGGGCTCGACCCGCTGTGGACGGTGCGCGCCGGGTACCTCCTGCTGCAGGCCCTGGGCGGGGTGCTGGCGTACCTGGTGCTCGCGCGCATCGGCGGCGGCCGCGCCGGCTTCCTGGGCGTGCTGGCCTACTGCTCCTTCGGCCTGCTCGCGCACCTGCCGGCCACCGGCTGCGTGCCCAAGCTGGCGGCCGTGCTGTGCGCCACCGGCGCCGCCCTGCTGGCGCAGCGCGGACGCTGGCTCGCGGCCGGATGGCTGG
This sequence comes from Planctomycetota bacterium, assembly GCA_036376275.1. GTDB lineage: Bacteria > Planctomycetota > UBA1135 > UBA1135 > JABFRZ01. The sequence continues at coordinate 25,300 of DASVAP010000108.1, forward strand.
GCGCGACGGCCGCGCTCGACTGGCAGGTGGGCGCGCTGGCCTGGCTCGGCGTGCTGGCGGGCGCCTGGGTCGCGGCCGAGCGGCGCGGGCCGGCGCTCGCACGCGTCGCGGCCGGCGGCGCGCTGGCGGGCGGTGCCTACCTGGCGCTCTTCGGGCTGCGCGGAGCGCTGGGCGCGATGCTGGACCAGACCTTCCTCGGCTCGCTGGCGCGCAGCGCCGGGACGCAGGCGCGCGACACGCTCGCGACGCGCCTCGAACGCATGGCCCAGCTCGTGGCCAGCGACTGCCCCGCGCAGGCCTGGCTCGTCTACCTCGGTCTGGCCGGCGTCCCGCTGGCGTTCCTGCTGCTGCGCCGGCGGCCCGAGCTGCGCGCGCTGCTCGTGCCGCTCGTCACATTTCACCTCGGCCTGCTCGGCTTCAGCCTGTACGACTTCCAGTGGCACGCCGACCTGTTCGTGCTGCTCTTCGGGGTCGTGCTGTGGCAGGCGCTCCTGTGGCACGCGCTGGCGGAGCTGGTGGCGCGCCGCGTCGCCTCCGTGCGCCTCCGGCGCCTCGCCCTGGCGGGCGTGGTCGTGGCGGCCCTGGCCATCACCCGTCCGGGGCCGCTGCGGCCCGCGCTGGCGCTCGCGACGCCGCTCGCCAGCCCGCGCGCGACGCTGGAGGACCAGCGCGCGGTCGCGGCCGAGCTCGAGCGGCGCTTCGCCGGCCAGCGCGTCGCGTTCCTCGAGTCGAGCGAGCTCCTGCTCCTCACCGGGAGGGTGAACCCGCTCGGCACGGTCTTCTGGAACGAGGCCTCCTGGAGCCACTTCCGCCAGGGGGACGAGGACAAGGACGCGACCCTGCGGCGCCTGCTGGGCGCGGCCGAGGTCGCGGCCTACGCCACTCCGCGCCCGCTGGCCCTGCCGGGCGAGGAGCCGCGCCTCGAGCGCCTCGTCGCGCCGAGCGGCGAGTACTTCGCCATCCTCCAGGTCCGTCCTCCGCGATGAACCCGCCCCCCATCCTCGCCTTGCTGCCGCGGCTCGCCCTCTCCGCCCTGCTCGCCGCGACGGCCGGCTGCGCCGAGCCGCGGCGCCCGAGCCTCGTGCTGGTCACGCTCGACACGCTGCGCGCCGACCACGTCGGCGCCTACGGCGACGGCGCGCGCACGCCGCACCTCGACCGCTTCGCGGCCACGGCGACGATCTTCGAGCAGGCCCACGCGCCCATGCCGATGACCCTGCCGGCGCACTTCTCGCTCTTCACGGGGCGCTACCCGCGCGAGCACGGGGTCGTGTCGAACGCGCTGGCGCTGCCGGAGTCCGCCGAGACGCTGGCCGAGAGACTGCGCGCGCAGGGCTACGCCACGGCCGGCTTCGTCGCCGTCAGCCTGCTGGACGCCGACTCGGGCGCGGCCCAGGGCTTCGAGCGCTTCGACGCGCCACGCGAGCGCCAGCGGCGCGCCGAGGACGTGGTGCCGCTGGCGCTGGATTGGCTGGCCTCGCGCCCGCCCGACGAGCCCGTGTTCCTGTGGGTGCACCTGTTCGACCCGCACTTGCCCTACGCGCCGCCGCCGGACTTCCGGCGCGACCTCGACGCGCGTCTCCTGGGCGAGCTGCCGGCGCTCGAGCTCGCCACGCTGCACCGCATCGCGCTGGCCAACGGCGGCGACCTGCCGCGCAAGGTCTTCGAGCACGCGCGCGGGCTCTACCGCGGCGAGGTCGAGTACCTCGACCACTGGATCGGGCGCCTGCTGGAAGGCATCGACGCGCGCCGCGCGCCGGAGGAGACCCTGACGGTCGTGGTGGCCGACCACGGCGAGAGCTTCGAGGACGGCGTCTTCTTCGAGCACAGCGAGTCCCTGGGCGAGGGCGCGCTGCGCGTCCCGCTCCTGATCCGCTACCCGCCGCGCTTCGCGCCCGGGGCGCGCGTGGCGCGCCCGGCCAGCCTGGTCGACCTCGCCCCGACGCTGCTCGAGGCCCTCGAGCTCGCGCCGCTCCCGGGGACCTCCGGACGCTCGCTGCTCGCATCGGAGGAGCCGCGCGCGGTGCTCGTGCAGCACCCGGTCTACTCCAGCGAGACGCTGGCGAACCGCCAGGCCATGCAGGCCGCCATGCGCTCGGTGGCCGGCGAGCCGACGCGCGCGATCGTGGCCGGCGAGGAGCGCGTGGGCGTGATCGCCGGCGGCCACAAGCTGCTGCGCAGCAGCGCCGGCGCCACCGAGCTGTTCGCCCTCGGTCCCGACGGCCGCGAGCGGGCCGTCGAGGACCCCGCCGCGCAGGCGCGTCTGCTGGCCGAGCTCGAGCGCCTGCTCGCCCAGCACCCCTTCACGCTGCTCGACGACTCGAAGATCGACGAGGGGCTGCTGGAGGAGCTGCGCGACCTGGGCTACGCGCGCTGAGTCGGGCGGACTGGCCCGCTCACCTCCGCCCGCGGCGCGCGTCGCCCTCCGGGGGCGGCACCTCGCGCTCGTAGGCCGGCAGCTCGAGCGCCGCCGGGTCGAGGCGTCCCAGCGCGGCCTCCAGGCGCGCGACCCGGGGCGCGTCGCCGCCGGCGCGCAGGCGCGCCAGCAGGGCCTTGGCGGTGTCCACGGCGCTCAGGTTGAGCCCGTCCGGCGCGGCGGCGGCCTCGGGCTTGCGCGCGAAGGCGGCCTCGAGCTCGGCCAGCGCGCGCTCGTCGTCGTTGCGCTCGAAGGCCAGGCGCGCGCGCCCCGCCAGGGCCATGGCCACGTAGTGGTCGGTGCTGGCGGCGCTGTCGGGGCGCTCGGCCAGGGCCGCGGCGTAGTGCTCCAGGGCGCGCCCGTAGGCCGCCTCGGCCGCGGCCGGGTTGCCGGCGCGGCGGTAGTACTCGGCCGTGACCAGCGCGGCGTAGCCCGCGAACCACTCGACCGAGGGCGGGCGCGGCGTGGCCGCGAGGCGCGGCGCGTAGGCCGCCTCCAGGCCCTCGACCCCGCGCTCCTCCAGGGCCTGCTGGCGCAGGCGCTCGTGCAGGACCCAGGACTCGGGGAAGCGCGCCAGGCCCGCCTCCAGCACCTGGGCCGCGCGCGGGCGCGCCCCGAGGTGCTTCAGGAAGTCGTGGTGCGCGGCGACCTGGTGGTCGGCCCCCAGCGGGTGGTTGCCGAGCACGCTGTAGGCCGCGTCGACGTCCGCCAGCCAGGCCGAGGGCCAGCCCTCGTTCGCGCGCACCGCGCGCCAGATGGCGCGTTCGCGCGCCTGGGCGAAGAGCGCGAGGCAGGCCATGCCGTTCCAGCTCGTGTCGCCGCTCGGCAGCTCGCGCGCGGCGCGCTCGGCGCGCGCGAAGGCCTCCTCCAGGTCGCCGAGGTAGTAGCTCGCCACGGCCTGGACCGCCTGCACGCGCCAGCTCGCGCTGCCCAGGCGCTCGGCGGCGCGCGCGGCGCGGCGCGCGTCCTCGAAGTGCAGGCGCGCGAAGTCCGCCCCGGTGCGGTAGTCGGCCGCCAGGATGCGCGCCGTCTCCGGATCGACCGCCAGCGCGAGCGCGGCCTCGGCCAGCGCGAGCTGCGCCTCCGGGTCCTCGGGCCGCCCGGCGCTGGCGCGCAGCTGGCCCTCGACGCGCGCCTCGATCGCGCTCCACTCCGCGGGCGCGGGGTACTCGGCCCCGGCCGGCTCCTGGCTCCAGCCGGCGGCGTCGAGCGCCTCCGAGGGCCGCGCCAGGCCCTGCTCGACCGCGGCCAGGGTACGCGCGCGCGGGTACTTCTCCGCGAGTCGCTCCAGCGCGGCGAGCAGCGCGTCGCGCTCGGGCTTCTCCATCGGCACGCGCAGCACCTCGACGATCAGGTCGATGGCCTTCTCCGAGTCCGCCTCGGCCAGGGCCGCGCGCGCCAGGCGCGCGAGCTCCACGTCCAGGCCGAAGAGCGCCAGGCGCAAGAGGTCGACGTGGTCGAGCTCCTGGTGCACGAGCGCGCCCTGCAGGAGGCGCCGGCGCGTGACGCGGTCGCCCTCCAGGTAGGCGCGCTCGACCGTCTCGCGGTCGGCGCGGTCGCGGCTGGCCACGCGCTCCTCCAGCGGCAGGTCGCCGCGCTGCTCGGGCACGTGCAGCGCGTTCTTCTCGATGTCGGTGAAGACCGAGGCCGTGTCGAAGCGGTAGAAGATGTCGTAGAGCTCGGTCCCGCCGGCCTGCACGTCGACCCCGATGTGGCGCGGCGCGATGCGCCGGCCGTCGAGGAACAGCTCGTAGACCACCGGCTCGATGGCGATGTGCTCGCCGCAGGTCACGCTGCCGAAGCGCGGGCAGGGGACGCGCCGGCCCTGCTCGTCGTAGTCGCGCGGCGTGTGCCGGAAGACCGAGGCGATCACGCACACGTAGGGCTCGTACAGGCGCGCCTTCTCGGGCGTGCGGTAGGCCAGGCCCGCGTAGTGCTCGCTGGCGATCTCGCCGTCCATGTTCACGCACACCAGGATGCGCCGGCCGCTCTCGCGCGCGACCTCGAGCGCGTCGGTCCAGGTGCGCTGGAACGCCACGAGGCAGGGCTTCTGCCAGTCCGCGGCCGTCGGCGCGGGCCAGGTGCTCTCGCGCGAGCCGCCCATCTGCGCCGGCCCGCCCGGCGTGCCGCCGCGCGGGTCGCCCTGGGCCGCGACCGAGGCGGCGCGGGGCACGACGAGGAGAGCGAGGAGCGCGAGGGACGGGGCTCGGAGCATGGGCGGCGCCTGCGGGGGAAGCGTTCAAGCTACCCCGCCCGTGACGGGTTGGCGAGGCGGCGGGCCGGGCTCATGCCGCGCTCGGGACGATCGCTCCGGGCCGGCGTTGCGCATGCAACACGCGAGTGCACGGCTGCGGCGCTCCGGCGCGAGCCAGCGCGCCAGGTCGGCCCGCTGCCGCTTGCGGCGCGGCCCTCCGGCCTCGATGCTCTCTCGCGCGTGGAACGCGCCTCTGTCCCTCCGCTCCCCTCCCTGATTCTGCCTCCGCGCCCTCCGCGTCATCCCTCCGCGTCTCCGCGCTCGCTCTTTCTTCAGGAGGAAGCGCGGAGACGCGGAGGAAGGACGCGGAGGGCGCGGAGGCAGAAGGGGAGAGGATGGATGGTGGGTATCGTGTTGACGGCGGTTGTCGCCGGAGCGGCGGCCCAGGAGGAGCGCGGCTTCCAGACGCCACTCGTCCGCCCGGCCGAGGACCTGGGCGCGAGCGGGCTGGCCTTCGTGCGCCTCGCGAGTGCGCGCGACACGTACCTGGTCGGCGAGCCGATCGAGCTCGAGCTGATCCTCGGCCTGGAGCGCGAGTTCTCGAGCGGGAGCCTGGTGCAGCTCTTCCCGCGCCCGCTGGACGTGCCCGTGCAGCTCTTCGCGCCGGCGCTCGAGCCGCGCGAGGGCCTGCGCTTCCGCCCCGCCGCCGAGCCGGCCGGCGGCGCGACCCTGGCCCTGGGCGAGACGATCGTGCGCGCCGAGCGCCGCGGCGCGGAGACGCGCGACGGGCGCACCTACGAGGTCTTCGCCCTGCGCCGCACGGCCGTGGGCACGCGCCCCGGGACGCTCGAGCTGGAGGCGCCGGTCCTGACCTGCGCCTACGCGCGCGAGTTCGCCGACGACCTGCTGCACGGCCGCCAGCCGGTCGACCGCAACCCCGCGCGCGTGCGCGGCGCCGGCCTGCGCCTGACCGTGCTGCCGCCGCCCGAGGAGGGCCGCCCGCCCGAGTTCACCGGCGCGATCGGGCGCGTGTCGCTCGCGGCCGAGGTCGAGCCGCGCGCGCTCGCGCAGGGCGAGGCGCTCGTGCTCACGCTGACGATCGAGGCCCAGGGCGAGCTCCACGACCTGGCCGCCGCCGAGCCGCCGGACCTGGCGCACCTCGCGGGCTTCCACCTGCGCGGCGTGAGCACGGAGCGCGCGCCGGCGCGCCTGGTCGCGCGCTACGAGCTCGTCGCCGAGCGCGCCGGCGAGCTCGAGATCCCGCCGCTCACCCTGGCCACCTTCGACCTCGAGCCGCCGGCCGGCTACCGCCGCGTTGCGAGCGAGCCGATCCCGATCCTCGTGCGCCCTGCCACGGAGACACCGGCGCCGCAGCCACCCGCACGCGCGGATCCCGCCGCGCCGGAGCCCGGACCGCGCGCACCGTTCTTCCTCGTGCCGGGCACGAGCCTCCTCGTCATCCTGATCGTCGTCCTGCACCGGCGGCGCCGAGCACGGCAGGCTCGCTGACGCGCGCCTTGCGGCGCGCGCGCCCAGCTCCGTAGGATGCGCCCGCGCCGGACGGCCGGCCGGAACGGAAGGAGTTCTCGTTGAACGTCTACCTCGCGGTCGTCCTCGTCTACCTAGCGCTCCTGATCGGCGTCGCGGTCAGGAAGAGCCGGCAGGTCAAGACCAAGGCCGACTTCATGGTCGCGGGCCGCTCGGTGCCGACCTTTCTGCTGGTCGCGACCCTGGTGTGCACATGGATCGGCTCCGGCAGCCTGTTCGGCGGCGCCGGCCTGGCCTTCCGCATGGGGGTCGGGGACCTGTGGATGAGCGCCGGGGCCTGGTTCGGCATTCTCGCGGTGATGTTCCTGGCCGCGCGCGTGCGACGCATCGCCGACTACTCCGTGCCGGAGCTGCTCGAGCGCCGCTACGACGCGACCGCGCGCCTGCTCGGGACGCTGGTGGTCGTGGTGGCCTACCTGACGATCGCCGGCTACCAGTTCCGCGGCGCGGGGCGGCTCCTGAACCTGGTCATGCCGCTCGACGCGACGCTGACCGAGTGGACCGGGCTCGAGCTGCCCTGGGCGGCGATGATGAGCGCGGTGACGATCATGTGCTTCACCGCCCTGGCCGGGATGGTCTCGGTCGTCTCGATCGACGTCTTCAACGGCACGCTGATGATCGTCGGCGTCTTCGTGGCCCTGTTCCTGGTCGTCGCCCAGGTCGGCGGCTGGGACGAGGTCGTCGCGCGTCTGCCGGCGACGCACTTCGAGGTCTTCGGCGGCAAGGGCCCGGGCTGGGCCTTCGGCTTCTTCTTCCCGACCTTCTTCCTGCTGCTCGGCGAGAGCAGCATGTACCAGAAGTTCCTCTCGGCGAGGAGCGCCCAGGCCGCGCGCAAGGCCGCCCTCGGCATGGTGATCGGGGTGGTGCTGATCGAGTCCGCGCTGGCCTTCCTGGCCATCGCCGGCGCCGCCAAGTACCAGGGCCAGGCGCCCTTCTTCGACGCCGCCGGCGCGGTGATCCCGGCCCAGACCGAGGAGATCATCCTGCACCTCGGACGCTTCGACCTGCCGGCCGCGGCCGGGTGCCTGCTGCTCGCCGCCGCGCTCGCGATCATCTTCTCGACCGGCAACACCTTCCTGATGGTGCCGGCGCTCAACGTGGGGCACGACATCTACAAGCGCTTCCTGCGGCCCGACGCGAGCGAGCAGGAAGTCGTGCGCGTGCAACGCATCCTGATCTTCGTGCTCGGGACGGTGGCCTTCGTCGTCGCGCTGTTCTTCAAGACGATCCTGGCCATGGCCTACATGGCCTACACCATGGTCGGGGCCGGCCTGACACCGGCGTTGCTGGCGACCTTCCTGTGGAAGCGCGTGACACGCCAGGGCGCGGTGGCCTCGATCGTGGCCGGCATGACGACGGTCGTGCTCGTGAACGTCTTCCGCGGCCGTCTGGCCGAGCACTTCCACTGGATGAGCGAGTCGGACTACGACATCTACCCGGCCATCGTGGCCTCGCTCACGTGCCTGATCGGCGTGAGCCTCCTGACACCGCCCAGCCCGCCGGAGAAGTGGAAGCCCTTCATGGAAGCGGGTCGCGACGAGCCCAGGGCCTGAGGACCTGGGCGCCGCCCCGGTGCAGCGCTTCCTGCTCGCCCTGGCGCGCCGCGCGGTTCGGCTCTACTACCGCGTCGAGACGCTGGGCGGAGCCGTGCCGGAGCGTGGCCCGGTGCTCCTGGTCGGGAACCACCCGAACGGCCTGGTCGATCCGGTGCTCGTGGCCGGGACGACGCGGCGCACGGTGCGCTTCCTCGGCAAGGCGCCGCTGTTCGAGATGCCGATCCTCGGCAGCGTGATGCGCGGGCTCGAGGCCCTGCCGGTCTACCGCCCGCAGGACGGGGCCGACACCCAGGAGAACGCGCGCACCTTCGAGGCGGTCCACGCGGCGCTCGCGCGGGGCGAGCTCGTGTGCCTCTTCCCGGAGGGCAAGAGCCACGACGAGCCGGCCCTGGCCGAGCTCAAGACCGGCGCCGCGCGCATGGCACTCGGGGCCGAGGCGCGCGCGGGTTTCGCGCTGGGCGTGCAGATCGTGCCGGTCGGGCTCGTGTACCGCGCCAAGCCGAGCTTCCGCAGCCGCGTGGCGGTGTGGACCGGCGCGCCGGTCGCGATCGCCGACCTGCGCGAGCGCTTCGCCCGCGACGAGCGCGAGGCCGTGCGCACGCTGACCGAGCGCATCGCCGCCTCCCTGCGCGCCGTCACGCTCGAGCTCGAGCGCTGGGAGGACCTGCCGCTGCTCGAGCTGGCCGAGCGCATCCTGTTCGACGAGCGCGAGGGGCGCCTGGCGCGCCTGCAGGCCTTCGCGCGCGCGCTGCGCGAGCTGCGTGCGCGCGACCCGGGACGCGTGGACGACCTCGCCCAGCGCATCGCCGCCTTCCGCGAGCGCCTCAAGCGCCTCGGCCTCGACGCCCACGACCTCCGGAAGAAGCTCGAGGAGCCCTACCGCCCCGCCGCCGTGGCGCGCTACGTCGCGCGCAGCCTGCTCGTGCTCGCCGTCGGCCTGCCGCTCGCGCTGCTCGGCACGCTGCTGTGGCTCGTCCCCCACCGCCTCGCGGGCGCGCTGCCGAAGCGCTTCGCGACGCCCGATACGCTTGCGACCCAGCGCATCCTGGCCGCCTTCCTGTTCTTCCCGCTGTGGCTCGCGCTCGTCGTCGCCGTCGTCGGCTGGCGCTGTGGGGCCCTGCCCGCCGTGCTCCTCGCGCTCGCGGCCGCGCCCCTCGGGCTCGCGGCCCTGGCCTACCGCGACTGGCGCCGCAGCCTGCACGCCGAGGTGCGCACCTTCCTGCGCCTGGTGGGCCGCACGCGCCTGCGCGAGCTGCTCCTGGCCGAGCGCAACGAGCTCAAGCGCGCGCTCGAGGCCGTGCGGGCCGCGCTGTGAGGGAGCGCGATGGTCCTTCGAACCGACCACAGAGGCGCAGAGGACCGCACAGGACGATCCAGATCGATTTTCGAGCCAGGTTCCTCCTCGGCGCCCTCCGCCCCTCGAAGCGCTGGGAACGTGCCTGACTCCGTACTTTCCGCGCGTCGTTTGTGGCTTCGTGCTGGGGGTTCGGCCTCGAGAGGGCCCAGGGAACCTCCAGCCGATGGAATCCGAGCCCGTGAGCCCGCCCCAGCCGCCGGAGGCCCCTCCGCGCTCCGCGCCCGACCCGGCCTGGCTGCGGATCGGGAGCACGGCCTCCGCGGACGCGGAAAGCGCTTCGCCGCGAAACGCTTTCGCGGCCCAGCGCTCCAAAAAAGGAACGGCGAAATCCGACACGGTGCCGTCGGGGCCACTAGCTTTCCCTGTCTCGCTCGCACCGTCCGGGTTCCGACCCTTGCCGCCATCCATGACGGAGCTCCCGCTCACCCGGCGTTCGACGCCGAACTCTCGCGTGCCCGAAGGGGTCGAGCTCCTGGCCTCGGTGCCGGCGGGATGCGAGGAGGTCCTCGCGCACGATGCGCTCGTCTTCGTGCGCGACCTCGAGCGACGCTTCCGCTTCCGGCGCGCGCAGCTCCTGGCGCGGCGCGAGGCCTGGAAGAAGAAGCTCGACCATGGCTGGCGCCCGGATTTCCTGCCGGAGACGCGCGCGGTGCGCGATTCGGCCTGGACGGTCGCGCCGGTGCCGGCCGAGCTGCTCGACCGCCGCGTCGAGATCACCGGGCCGACCGACCGGAAGATGATCGTCAACGCGCTCAACTCGGGCGCGCAGGTCTTCATGGCGGACTTCGAGGACGCCAGCTCCCCCACCTGGGAGAACCAGGTGCGCGGGCAGAAGAACCTGGCCGACGCGATCCGCCGCCAGATCGACTTCACCGACGAGGCCAGCGGCAAGAGCTATCGCCTGGCCCCGCGGACCGCGGTGCTCTTCGCACGCCCGCGCGGCTGGCACCTGGACGAGAAGCACGTGCGCGTCGACGGGCGCGTGATGTCGGGCGCGCTGTTCGACTTCGGGCTGTACTTCTTCCACAACGCGAAGGAGCTCGTCGCGCGCGGGAGCGGCCCCTACTTCTACCTGCCCAAGCTCGAGAACCACCTCGAGGCGCGCCTGTGGAACGAGGCCTTCGAGCTGGCCCAGGACGCGCTCGGCCTGCCGCACGGCACGCTCAAGGCCACGGTCCTGATCGAGACGGTCCTGGCGGCCTTCGAGATGGACGAGATCCTGTGGGAGCTGCGCGAGCACTCCGCGGGCCTCAACTGCGGGCGCTGGGACTACATCTTCAGCTTCATCAAGAAGTTCCGCGCCGATCCGCACTTCGTGCTGCCGGACCGCGGCGCGGTCGGCATGGACCGGCCGTTCCTGGCCGCCTACAGCCAGCTCCTCGTGCGCACCTGCCACCGCCGCGGCGTGCACGCGATGGGCGGCATGGCCGCACAGATCCCGATCAAGGACGACCCCGAGAAGAACGCCCAGGCGCTGGCCAAGGTGCGCGCCGACAAGGAGCGCGAGGTCGCGAACGGCCACGACGGCACATGGGTCGCGCACCCGGCCCTGGTGCCGGTCGCCGCCGAGGTCTTCGCGCGGATCGGCGGACCGAACCAGCTCCACGTGAAGCGCGAGGACGCGACCTTCGGCGCGGCCGAGCTCCTGGCGGTCCCGGGCGGGGCCATCACCGAGGCCGGCCTGCGCCAGAACCTGTCGGTCGGCGTGGCCTACCTCGAGGCCTGGCTGCGCGGCGCCGGCTGCGTGCCGCTCCACCACCTGATGGAGGACGCGGCCACGGCCGAGATCTCGCGCACGCAGGTGTGGCAGTGGCTGCGCCACGGCGCGCTTCTCGCCGACGGTCGGCTCGTCACGCTCGAGCTCGTGCGCGCCACGCTGAGCGACGAGCTCGCGAAACGCCGCGCCGAGCTCGGAACCGAACGCTGGGCGGCGAGCCGCTTCGAGCTGGCCGCCCGGATCTTCGACGACCTCGTGGCGAGCCCCGAGCTCGCCGATTTCTTGACGCTCGCCGCCTACGCGCACCTCTGACCACCTGCTCGCCCCTGCCATGCCCACCCCGTATCTGCCCGAGTTCCAGAACGGCGCCGCCCTTTCCGCCCGTCGCTGGGAGGGGATCCGCCGCGACTACACGCCAGCCGACGTCGAGCGCCTGCGCGGCTCGGTGCGCATCCGCCACACGCTGGCGGAGCTCGGCGCGGAGCGGCTGTGGGAGCTGCTGAACACCGAGGCCTACGTGCACGCGCTCGGGGCCCTGACCGGCAACCAGGCGATGCAGATGGTCAAGGCCGGCCTGAAGGCGATCTACCTCTCGGGCTGGCAGGTGGCGGCCGACGCCAACCTGGCGGGCCAGATGTACCCCGACCAGAGCCTGTACCCGGCCAACAGCGTCCCGATGGTCGTCAAGCGCATCAACCAGTGCCTGCAGCGCGCCGACCAGATCGCCCACATGGAGGGCGACGACTCGACCCACTGGTTCGCGCCGATCGTGGCCGACGCCGAGGCCGGCTTCGGCGGACCGCTCAACGCCTTCGAGCTGATGAAGGCCATGATCGAGGCCGGCGCGGCGGGCGTGCACTTCGAGGACCAGCTCGCCAGCGAGAAGAAGTGCGGGCACCTGGGCGGCAAGGTGCTGGTGCCCACCGCGGCCTTCCTGCGCACGCTCAACGCCGCACGCCTGGCGGCCGACGTGTGCGGCGTGCCGACGATCCTGGTGGCGCGCACCGACGCCGACGCGGCCAACCTGCTGACGAGCGACGTGGACGAGCGCGACCGGCCCTTCCTGACCGGCGAGCGCACGCCCGAGGGCTTCTTCCGCGTGCGCGCCGGGATCGAGCAGGCCATCGCGCGCGGCCTGGCCTACGCGCCCTACGCCGACCTCGTGTGGTGCGAGACGAGCAAGCCGGACCTGGCCGAGGCGCGCCACTTCGCCGAGGGCATCCACGCGCAGTTCCCCGGCAAGCTGCTGGCCTACAACTGCTCGCCCTCCTTCAACTGGAAGAAGCACCTCGACCCGGCCACGATCGCGCGCTTCCAGCGCGAGCTCGGCGCCATGGGCTACAAGTTCCAGTTCGTGACCCTGGCCGGCTTCCACGCCCTGAACCACTCGATGTTCCAGCTCGCCAGCGGCTACCGCGACCGTGGCATGGCCGCCTACTCCGAGCTGCAGCAGGCCGAGTTCGCGGCCGAGACCACGGGCTACAGCGCCACGCGCCACCAGCGCGAGGTCGGGACGAGCTACTTCGACGCCGTCTCCCAGGCGGTGGCCAGCGGCCAGTCCTCGACCACCGCCATGGAGGGCTCGACCGAGGTGGCGCAGTTCGACCGCGTCCTGCGCAAGCCGGCCTAGCCGATCGCCAGATCGGCTACCGACTTCGCCGTCAGCGTGACCGCACCGGTTCTCCGGGCGGGCGCGCGCCCGCCCGGTGATCCGGTGCGCCGTTCCCCGGACAGGCTCCCACCCGAACGCCAGATCGGCTGCCGATCCCGCCGTCCCCGAGACCGCACCGCCTCTCCCGTCAGGCCGGCGCCCACCCGCTGCTCCGCTGCATGCCGACCTGGACCCCCGTCCCCCCGGCCGAACCTTGCGCTCGCCGAGCACGGAACGCACCCTCCGCGCGATGACCACGCTGCGCCCGTCCGCTCCGCCCCACCGCATCCTGCTCGGCCCCGGCCCATCCGAGTGCGCTCCCGAGGTGCTGGCAGCGCTCGCGCGGCCGACGCTCGGACACCTCGACCCGCTCTTCGTCGCCCTGATGGACGAGGTGCGCACCGGCCTGCGCGCCGCCTACCGCACCAGGAACGAGCTCGCCTTCCCGGTCTCGGGCACCGGCACGGCCGGGATGGAGACGGTGCTCGTCAACCTGCTCCAGCCGGGCGACGCGCTGCTCGTCGGCGTGGCGGGGTATTTCGGCGCGCGCCTGGCGGAGATCGGCAAGCGCGTCGGCGCGCGCGTGCAGGTGGTCGAGGGCGAGTGGGGCCGCGCGCTCGGGCCCGACGACTACCGCCGCGCGGCGGCCGGGAAGCGCTTCAAGGTCCTGGCGCTGGTGCACGGCGAGACCTCCACCGGGGTCGTGGCCGACCTGGCGGCGATGCGCGCCGTGGCGGACGAGCTCGGCGCGCTGCTGGTCGCCGACTGCGTGACGACGCTGGGCGGGATGCCGCTCGAGATCGACGCCTGGGGCGTGGACGCGGCCTACTCGGGCACGCAGAAGTGCCTGGCGGCGCCCTCGGGGATGGCGCCGGTCACGCTCTCGCCGCGCGCGCTGGAGGCGCTCTCCGCGCGCACGCAGCCCGTGTCGAGCTGGTACTTCGACCTCGGCCTCGTGCGGACCTACTGGAGCCAGGACCGCGCCTACCACCACACGGCACCGATCCAGAACGTCTACGCGCTGCACGAGGCGCTGCGCCTGCTCCTCGACGAGGGGCTCGAGGCGCGCTGGGCGCGTCACGCGCGCCACGCCCGCGCCCTGTGGGCCGGCCTGGCGGCGCTGGGGCTCGAGTGCCTGGTGCCCGAGCGCGAGCGGCTCGTGCCGCTCACCGCCGTGCGCGTCCCCGCCGGCATCGACGAGGCCCGCGCGCGGCGCTTCCTGCTGGAGCAGTACTCGCTCGAGATCGGCGGCGGTCTCGGCACGCTCAAGGGCCGCCTCTGGCGCATCGGCCTGATGGGCGCGGGCTCGAAGCGCGCCAACGTCGAGCTGGTGCTGGGCGCGCTGCGCGCGGCCCTGGCGGAGCAGGGCTGGAAGGCGGCCGGCGACCCGCTGCCGGCCGTGCACGCGGCCTACGCCTGAGGCAGGGGCGCGCGGGGCACGCGCGCCCGGCTCAGCCGGCCCTCAGCACCCCCATCGCCCGGTAGGCGCCGTAGGCCAGGGCGGCGCACAGGACGAGCAGGAGCAGCACGACCAGGGTCCGCAGCCAGAAGGGCTGCTGCTCGAGGTCCGAGGCGAGGAAGCCCGTGCGGCGCTCGGCCCGCGGCGCGCGCGGCGCTTCGGCCAGGAGCGGGGCGCGCGTGACGGGCCCACGCACGGCGGTCGGCTCCGGCTCGAGCTCGATCTCGACCTCGCCCTCCTCGAGCTCGACCTCGGCATCCGCCGGCGGCGGACGCGGGGAAGCGACGGGCGGAGCCGGGGCGGGCGCGGGCGCGGGCTTCGACAGGTCGAACTCGATCTCCTGCCCGGCTGGCGCCGCGCCCAGGCGCAGGCGCAGGCCGAGATCGCCGAGCTTGAACTCGTCGCCATCGGCCAGGGCGATGCGCTGCGCGCGCTGGCCGTCCCGGGAGATCCCGTTGGTCGAGCCCAGGTCCTCCAGCGCCCAGCGGCCGTCCTCCAGGAACAGCACGGCGTGCTTGCGGCTGATCGAGCGGTCGCGCAGCACGATGTCGCACTCGTCGGAGCGGCCCAGCGTCGCGCGCGCACCGACGGGGAACGAGCGCCCGAGATCGGGCCCGGTGAGCACGAACAGGCGCGCGGCGACCTCAGCCATGGCGGGATTCTCGTCGCCCCGCGCCGCGGGGCAAGCGCCCCGCGCGGATCTCGCCGGCCAGGCGCGCGTAGCGCCGCGCGAGCTCGGCCGCGCTCGCCCGACCCTTCGCCAGCGTGCGGCCCTCGAGCTCGAGCACGGGCACGGACAGCCCGTAGCGCGCCAGGAGCCGCGGGTCACGCTCGACGTCGACCTCCTCCAGCCGCCACGGCGGCCACAGGCGGGCCCGCGCCAGCTCCTGCCGCAGCTCGGTGCACAGCGGGCACTCGCGCTTCGTGTACAGCACCAGCGTCAGCGCCGGCCCCGGGGCACGGCGCGTCCGCCACCAGGCACGGAGACGCGCGAGCACCCACCCAGCGTGGACCGCGGCCCGGCCGCCGGCAATACTGCGCCGCGATGGGTGCCACCGCCGCGCTCGAGGTCCGCGGGCTCGTCAAGCGCTACCGGGCCTGGCCGGCCCGCGCCCGCACGGCCCTGCACGGCATCGAGCTCCAGCTCGAGCAGGGCGAGCGCCTGGCCCTGGTGGGCCCCAACGGCTCGGGCAAGAGCACCCTGCTCGCCTGCCTGGCGGGCGTCGAGCGTCCAAGCGCGGGCCAGGTGCGCGTCCTGGGTCTCCCGGTCGGCACGCGCGCCGCGCGCCGCCGCATCGGCTATGCCCCCGACCGCTGCCCCTTCCCGCCCGAGCTCTCGCCGCGCGCCGTGCTCGACCTGCTCGGCGCCCTGGCGGGCCTGGCGCGGAGCGAGCGCCGCCGCGCGCTGGAGGCGGCCCTGGACCGCGTCGGGCTCGCCCACGAGGCACGCCACGCGCTGGGCGGCTTCAGCGCGGGCATGCGCCGCCGCTTCGTGCTGGCCCAGGCCCTGTTCCTCGGACCGGAGCTCGTGCTGCTCGACGAGCCCACGGCCGGCCTCGACGCCGAGGGTTACGTCGTGCTCGACGAGTGCCTGCGCGAGCTCGCCGCCCGCGGCGCGACGCTCGTCTACGCCTCGCACGAGGTGGCCGAGCTGCGCGCGTCCTGCCGGCGCGCTGCGCTGCTCCTGGGCGGACGCCTGGTGGCCCAGGGCACGACCGAGGAGCTGCTCGCGGACCGTTCGCGGCTGCTGGCGCTCTACCGCGCGCTGGGGCCGGCCAGCCGGGGCGACGGATGAGGGGGCTCTCGCTCCTGGCCGCGCGCCGCACGCTGCCGCCCTGGCTGCTCCTCGGGCTGGGCCTGTGGCTGCTCCTGGCCGCGCGCGCGAGCGGCGGCGAGCCGCTGCTGGCCGGCGAGCCCGAGGCCCTGGCCGCGCTGCGCGCGCTGGCGCGCCAGGACGTGTGGAGCGGGCTCTTCGTGGCCGCGCCGCTGCTCCTCCACCAGGCCGCGCGCCTCGGGCGGCCGGAGGCCGGCGCCTGGCTCATGCCCAGCCCGTCGGCGCCGCTGGCGCGCGCCGCGGCGCTCGCCGCCGGCTGCGCCCTGGCCTGTGCCCTGGCCGCGGCGCTCACGGCCTGCGCGGCCGAGCTCGCCGTCCCGGAGACCGCGCCGGCCTGGCGCCGGGCTCGGATGGCGGCGAGCCCGACGGCGGTGCTCACCGACTCGGAGCCGAGCGTGCTCTGGTCGATCGCCGTGACGGAGCGCGACGCCAGCCTGCGCCTGTGGACCACGGTCGCGATCGGCTCGGGTCCGGCGGTCACGGCGCGCCTGCGCACCGCCGCGAGCGGGGACGAGCGCAGCCTCACCCGCCGCATCGCCGGGCGCACGCCCCTGCTCCTGCCGGTGCCGCCGGGCACGCACACGCTCGAGCTGGAGCGCGTCGGCGACGGCGCCCTGCTCGTCCTGCCACCGGACGCGCTGGAAGTGCTGGCGCCGGTCGCGAGCGAGCGGAGCGCCGCGCCGCGCCTCTTCGCGCACGCCTTCCTCGCCCTGGCGACCGGCTGCGCGCTGGCCTTCGGCCTCGCGCGCCGGCTGCGCCCGGCGCTGGCCTCCACCCTGGTCCTGGCGCTGGCCCTGCTCGTGGCCCGCGCCCCGCTCCCGCTGCCGGCCTGGCCCGCGGCCTGGAGCGAGCTCGGGCGCGGGCTCGTGCCCGATGGACCGGGCGCGGCCGCCGCCGCGACCAGCGCGCTCCTCGCCGGCCTCGGGCTCCTGCTGCAGGCGCGCGGCGGAGGGCGCGCGTGACGCGCGCCTCGACCGCGCTGGGCTGGGCCGGCGTGCTCGTGCTGGCGCTCGTGGCCGGACACCTGCGCGCGCCGCGCCCGGCGACCGGGACGCCGCTGCTCCTGCTCGGCCCCATCGCGCCGCTCGTGGCCCAGGTCCAGTGGCTGCGCTTCCAGGCCAGCCTGGAGCGCGGCGAGGGCGAGCGCGCGCTGGAGCTGGCGGAGAGCGCGCTGGCCCTCGACCCGCGCGCGAACGCGGGCTGGGAGCGGCTCGCGGCGCACCTCCTCTTCGACCGCGCCTCGCCCGAGCGCGAGCCGGACCCGGCCCGCCGCCGCAGCTTCGTGGCCGCCGGGCTGGCCGTGGTGACGCGCGGGGCCGAGCTGGCCGAGCGGCCGGGCGAGCTCGCGCTCCTGGCGGGGCTCGCGCTGCTCTCGAAGGCCGAGGTCGACCCCGAGCTGCGTCCCGGCGGCGCGCGCGAGCTGCGCGAGGAGGCCGCCACGTGGGTGGAGCGGGCCGCGGCGCTCGGCTCGACCCAGGCGGCCGAGCTGCGGCCTCACGTGCGCGCGCGGGCCGCCGAGTAGCCGGGCGCGAAGCGCGCCGCCGCCTCGAGCGCCACGCGCAGGTTGCCCGGATCGGCCGTGCCCGTGCCGGCGCGGTCGAAGGCCGTGCCGTGGGCCGGCGAGATGCGCAGGTAGGGCAGGCCGAGGAGCACCGTCAGGCCAGCGCCCGGCGCGTGCAGCTTGAGCGGGATGAAGGCCTGGTCGTGGTAGAGCGCGAGCACGCCGTCGAACTCGCCCTGGGCCGCGCGCAGGAAGACGGTGTCGGGCGAGAGCGGCCCCTGCACGTCGAGCCCCGCGGCGCGCGCGGCGCGCACGGCGGGCTCGAGCAGGCGCGCCTCGTCGTCGCCCAGGAGACCGTGCTCGCCGGCGTGCGGGTTGAGGCCCGCCAGGGCCAGGCGCGGCGCCGCGAAGCCGAGCTGCGCGAGGCCGCGCGCCAGGATCGCGAGGTGCGCCTCGACGCCCGCGCTCGTGATCGCGGCGAGGGCCGCGCGCAGCGGCAGGTGGCGCGTCAGGAGCAGGACGCGCAGCTCGCCCGCGATCCCGAGCATGGCCACCTCGCGCGCGCACCAGCGGCCGAGGAGCTCGCTCTGGCCCTCGACGCGCTCGCCGGCGAGGTGCAGGGCCTCCTTGGAGACGGGCGCGCACACGAGCGCGTCGACGCGGCCGGCCAGGGCCAGCTCGTGCCCCGCGCGCAGGGCCGCCAGCGCCGCACGTCCGGCTGCGGCCTGCGGGCGCCCGAGCTCCCAGTCGCGCGTGCTGCTGGTGCTGATCCAGGCCGCGGACTCGACGCGCGCGAGATCGGCCTCCGGAGCGAGCTCGGGAACGTGCGCGGGGCGGCAGGCGGCCGGCCCCAGCGCGACGAGCCGCAGGCGTGGGCGCAGGTCCGCGTCGGCGAGCGCGGCGGCGACGATCTCGGGACCGATCCCGGCGGGATCGCCGGCGGTCAGGGCGAGCAGCGGGCGCATCGGAGGAGCCTACCGGAAAGGGGGGGGCGGGCTTCTTCGCTTGGTGCGTGGGGCTCGCCCCCTGGGGCCCCGCCCTCGGCCGTGACCCGCTTGTCCGGCCCGCTGGCGCCCGTGCGGT
Organism: Planctomycetota bacterium; assembly: GCA_036376275.1. Classification (GTDB taxonomy): domain Bacteria; phylum Planctomycetota; class UBA1135; order UBA1135; genus JABFRZ01. Next base: position 43,616 of record DASVAP010000108.1, read on the forward strand.
CGAGCTCTCGAAGGGCGCCAGGCGGTCCGGAGCGCGCGCTTCGCGCGCTCGAGGGCGTCCG
>DASVAP010000113.1:0-7797 GCA_036376275.1 Planctomycetota bacterium
GTCCAGGCCAGGCCCGTGGCGACGCCCGGCTGGCCCATGCGCTGGGCCAGCTCGTTCTCGAAGCGCACCGGCCCGAGGATCGCGCGCAGGTCGCCGGTGTCGATGGCCACGGACTCGGCCTCGTCCGAGGCGACCTTCGTGGCCGCGGCGCGCGCCACCGTGCCGAGCTCGCGCTCGAGGTTGCGGCAGCCGGCCTCGCGCGTGTAGGAGCGGATGATCTCGAGGATCGCGGCGTCCGTGATCGAGAACTGCGCGGGCTTCAGGCCGTTCGCCTCGCGCTGGCGCGCCACCAGGTAGCGCTTGGCGATCTCTAGCTTCTCCTCCTGCGTGTAGCCGGCCAGCTCGATCACCTCGCAGCGGTCGCGCAGCGGGCCCGGGATGGCGTCGAGCACGTTGGCGGTGGCGATGAACAGGACCCGCGAGAGGTCGAAGGGCACGTTCAGGTAGTGGTCGACGAAGTTCCGGTTCTGCTCCGGGTCGAGCACCTCCAGCAGGGCCGAGGAGGGATCGCCGTGCAGCGAGCGCCCCAGCTTGTCCATCTCGTCCAGCATGAAGACCGGGTTCGACACGCCGCACTTGCGCAGGTGCTGCATGACGCTGCCCGGCATCGCCCCGACGTAGGTGCGGCGGTGCCCGCGGATCTCGGACTCGTCGTGCACGCCGCCCAGCGACATGCGCACGAACTTGCGGCCCATCGCGCGGGCGATGGAGCGCCCGAGCGAGGTCTTCCCGACTCCAGGTGGGCCGACGAAGCAGAGACTGGGCGACTTGCCCTCGGGCGCGAGCTTGCGCACCGCCAGGAACTCGAGGATGCGCTTCTTGATCTTCTCGAGGCCGTAGTGGTCCTCGTCCAGGATCCTGCGCGCGCCCGGGATGTCGATCTTGTCCTTGGTGGTCTTGCCCCAGGGCAGCTCGACCAGGGCCTCGAGGTAGCCGCGCAGCATGCCGTACTCGGCCGCGCCCTCGGGCATGCGCCCGAGACGCCCGAGCTCGCGGCGCGCCTCCTTCTTGGTCTCGGCCGGCATCTTCGATTTCTCGATCGCGACGCCGAGGTCCTGCACCTCGACCGACTGGCCCTCGCCCAGCTCCTTCTCGATCTGGCGCAGCTGCTCGCGCAGGTAGTACTCGCGCTGGGCCTTCTCCATCTTGCCCTGCGTCTTCTGGCGGATCTCCTGCGAGAGCGTCAGCACCTCGACCAGGTGCTGGAGCTTCTCGGTGACCTTGTCCATGCGCGGGACGAGCTCGATCGTCTCGAGGATCTCCTGCTTCTCCTTCACGGGGATGTCCATGAAGGTCGCGACGAGGTCCGTCAGGCCCGAGGGCGAGGTGGCGTTCTCGATCGCCTGGTCGAGGTCCTCGGGCTTCTGCGGCAGGAGCGCCAGGGCCTGGTGGGCCTGGGCCTTCAGGTTGAGGAAGCGCGCCTCGATCGCCGGGTCGTTCTCGACCTCCTCCTCCTCGATGCGCTCGACGCGCGCCAGCAGGTAGGGCTCGGACTGCAGGAACTCCAGCACGCGGAAGCGCGACTCGCCCTGGGCGATCACGTGGTGCGAGCCGTCGGGCGCGGTGATGTAGCGCACGATCGCGGCCACGGTGCCGACCGTGTAGAGGTCCTCCGGGTCGGGGATCTGCTTCTCCTCGTTCTTCTGCAGCAGGATCCCGATCGGTCGCTCGCCCTGCACCGCGGCCTGCACCGCGCGCACGGACCGATCGCGACCGACCACGATCGGGAGGACCACGCGCGGGAAGAGCAGCATCCCGCGCGCCGCCAGGAGGATCAGGGTGTCGTCCGCCGCCTCCGGCTCCGCCGCCTCCGCCGGCTGGGGCGGCTGTTCTTCGTTCTCGGCCATCAGGAGCGCTTGGTGAGGCCCAGGAAGAGGCAGCCGAGCACCAGCTCCTGGTGCGCGAGCTCGTAGTGGCCCGGCGGCAGGGTCACGCGCCGCTCGAAGCGGCCGTGGGGGATCTCCAGCCGGTGCACGGTGGCCGCGCGGAAGGCGGGCGGCTGCGCGCGCAGGCCGCAGATCGTGACGTCGTTCTGGAAGACCTCGACCTGCACCGTCTCGGGCGCGACGCCGGGCAGCGTGACCACGACCCACACCTCGGTGCCGGTCTCGAACACGTCGGCCGGCGGGGCCCAGCTGGGCGCGCGGGTGCCCGGGCGTGCCGGGGCGAAGAAGGTGCGCTGGAGCTTGTCGGCCTGGTCGAGCATGGAGCGCGCGCGCTCCCACATCCAGGTCTCGCTCGGGTCCTTCTCGGTCACGCCGGGGATGATATCAGAGGGACCGGCGCGGCGCGGCCGCCGGGCCTGGCCACTAGCGCCACTCGGCCAGGAACAGGTTCGTCTCCCCAGGCTTGCGCTGTCCGCGGTTGCTGGCGAATACCAGGTAGCGCCCGTCGGGGCTGAACATCGGGAAGCTGTCGAAGCCGACGAAGTGCGTGATGCGCTCGAGCCCCTGGCCGTCGAGGCCGATCGCGAACAGGTCGAACTCGCGCTTGGGCGTGCCCGGGTCGTGGTGGTTCGAGGCGAAGATCACGCGCCGGTCGTCGGGGAAGAAGAACGGCGCGAAGTTGGCCCCGCCCAGGGGGCCGAGGGTGCGGCGCTGCGTGCCGTCGACGGCGCTCACCTGGATCTCCATCAGCGAGGGGCGCACGCGCCAGCGCGCCAGGAGCTCGCGCGACTCGGCCAGCTCGGCGGCCTCCTGGCCGGGCGTGAAGGCCTGGCTGCGGAAGACGAGCTTCGTGCCGTCGTGGCTGAAGAAGGCGCCGCCGTCGTAGCCGGGCGTGTCGGTGACCTGCACCAGGTTCCCGCCGTCGAGGTCGCAGGTCCACAGCTCCAGGTCGCCCGAGCGCGAGGAGGTGAACACGAGCCGGTCGCCACGCGGCGAGACCGTGGCCTCGGCGTCGTAGCCCCAGGTCTCGGTGAGGCGCCGCGGCAGGTCGCTGCCGAGCTCCTGGACCCACAGGTCGAACTCGGGGAAGACGCGCCAGAAGTAGCCGCTGGCGAACTCGCGCGGGTCGATCGGCGGCGGGCAGGCGTCCAGCCAGCCGTGGGTCGAGGCGTAGACCACGCTGCGGTCGCCCGGCATGAAGTAGGCGCAGGTCGTGGCGCCGCGCCCGTTCGAGACCTGCCGCATCGGTTCGTGGCCCGGCAGCAGGAAGATCCGGTCGCACTCGATCCCGGCGTGCTCGGCGCGGCGCTGGAAGACGAGCTGGGTGCCGTCGGAGCTCCAGTAGGCCTCGGCGTTCTCGCCGTCCGTCGTCAGCATCCACAGGTGCGCGAAGTGCTCCTCGCCCGGCTCGATCAGGTGGTCGGCCGGCTCGCCGAGGAAGAGCGGGCAGGGCGGGCCGTTGGGCGCCGTGGAGGTCGACGCCGCGCCCTCGGGCGCGGGCGCGGCCGCGCAGGCGGCAAGGAGGGGCAGTCCGATCAGGCAAGCGCGGGCATTCATTCCTCGAAGATCCGAAGTGGTCGGGGGGATTGCAACGGGAAGGGGGCGCGGAGACGCGGAGGGCAGACGCGGAGGACGCGGAGGAAGAAGCAAGAGGGAGGTGGAAGGCAGAGGAAGAAGAGGTGTGCGGCGGGCGGGTCGGCCTCGGGGGTCGCTCGAACCGGACCTCCTGCCGAGGCTTCACGTCGCGCCACGGCTCCTCACCCCAACTCCTCCTCCGCGCCTGCCCTCCGCGTCTCCGCGCTCCTGATCCGGGCCGTCCCCTCAGACCCCAGCCCGCTCGACGTCTCTTGAGCTCCTAGCGCACGTACCCGAGCGCCTTGAGATCGGCCTCGATCGCGCTCTCGTCCACGCCCCGGTCCGCGCCGGTGGCCGCCAGCAGCCGCTCCTTGTAGGCCTCCAGCCAGCGCGCCAGGCGCGCGTGCTCCGGGTCGCGCTCGTCGAACACGCTGGTGAGCGCGAAGGGATCGGCCGCGAGGTCGAAGTGCTCGTGCACGAAGGTCCCGTCGCCGCGGTTCCTCCAGCGCGCGAAGCGGTCGCCGTCGCGCACCGCGACCCACATCAGGCCCGGATCCATGCTCGGGAAGAGCCCGCGCACGAGGGCCAGGTCCGCGAACTCGCGCATCAGGCGCTCGTCCAGCACCTTGGTGTGCGCTGGGCCCAGGAGCACCGGTGCCGCCGCCTCGCCGCGCAGGACCGGCGCGAGGTCCACACCCTGCACCGGCGCGCCGGCCGGCAGCGGCACGCGGGCGAGGCCCGCCAGGGTCGGGAAGACGTCGATCGAGCGCGTGACGCCGGGGTAGCGGCCCGAGGCGAGCGTGCCCGCCGGCGCGCGCAGGATCCAGGGCACGGAGAGCTCCTCCGGCGCGAGCTGCAACCCGTGGCCCCACTGGAACGGACGCGCGCGCTGGAACAGGTACTCGCCGTGGTCGGCAGTGAAGGCCAGCAGCGTCTGCTCGAGCAACCCGCTGTCCTCCAGGGCCGTGCGGCAGCGGCCGACGATCCCGTCGAGGATCTCGACGTCGGCGCGGTAGACGACGCGCAGCAGCCGCGCGAGCTCCTCCTGGTCGGCCTCCGACAGCCCGAGGCGCGCCACGGTCGCCGGATAGTCCCACTGCAGCGGCAGGCGGTTCTCCTCGTAGATGCGGCCCAGGCGGCGCAGGTCGGTCAGCGTCACGCCCTCGGAGGCCTGCGGGTGCCGCTCGAGGAACGCCGCCAGCTCTTCGGGCTCGAGCTGGGCCGTGTAGGCCGCGTGCGTGACCGTGAAGTTGACCACCACGAGCGCGCGCAGCTCCGGCTCGGCCACGAGGCGCGCGAGGAGCCGCGCGAAATCGGGATCGGCCGCGGTGAGCACGTCGCGCTTGCGCGCCTGGGACGGGTAGACGTGCTCGGGCGCGACACCCTGGGCGTAGTCGAGCTCGGCCGCGGCCATCTTGTGGCCATTGAAGTAGTGCGTCTCCCAGCCGGCCGCGCCGAAGGCCTCGAAGATCGTCAGCATGCGCCCGGGCAGGCGGCTCGGGTGGTGGAAGATCCCGTGCTCGTCGGCCTGGGCTCCGGTGAAGAGCGAGGCGTAGGCGATGCCGGAGACGCCGGCCTCGGTCACGTGGCGCTCGAACACGACCGACTCGCGCGCCAGCGCCGCCAGGTTCGGCGTGAAGCCGACGGAGGGGTCGTGGGGCTGGAGGAAGTGCTTGTCGAGCGAGCAGGTCGCGTAGAGCACGACCAGGCGTGGCCCGGGGGGCTCGGGTGCGCCGCAGGCGGCCAGGAGCCCGGCCACGAGCCAGGCCAGCGGTCGAGCGCGTTCCACGGTCCTCATGCCGCGCTCGTCCGCCGGCGCCACAGCGCCAGCGCGCACAGCGGCACCAGCGCGTAGAAGGGCGCGAGGAAGCGGTCCCATAGCTGCGGGAACAGCGCGAAGCGTACCAGGTAGGTCGCGAGCAGCGCCGCCAGCAGCGCGGCGTGCCGGCGCGCGTCGCGCGCGCGCGGCCAGGCCTCCACAACGAGCAGCGCCGCCACGGCCGCGAACAGGAACGCCAGCGTGCTGCCCGTGACCTCGCCGCCGCCGGTCGTCACGTAGCCCTCGCCCGGCAGGCTCGCCACCTGGCGCGCGAGGATCGCGCCGTAGGCGCCCCAGTCGACGGCGGTCGGGAGCTGCGCCGGATGCACGGCCTTCTCGACGAAGGAGATCTGGATCAGCGGCCACCAGCCGTACTCGCCCGCGTGGCGCGTCAGCCCGAGGTAGAGGAGCGCCCCGAGCGCGACCCAGACCGCCAGCGCGCGCGCCGGCGGGCGCTCCTCGCGCGGCTGCAGGGCGAAGAGACCGGCGGCGAGGAGGGCGATCAGGATCACGCCGTCGGGGCGCGCGCCGAGGCTCGCGAGCGTCAGCACGGCCGCGCCGCGCCAGCTGCGCCGTTCCAGCAGGAGGTAGCCGGCCGCGCACAGGAGCAGCGTCGCCAGGGCGTCGGCGCTGGAGGTGCCGGCCTGGTTGAGGAGCGCCGGCAGGTGCGCGAGGCCGAGCGCGAAGAGCGCCGCGGCCGGGAGCGGCAGGTGCCGCCGCGCCCACAGCAGGAAGAGCAGCGCGCAGGCGACGAAGCTCGCGATCGAGACCTGGTAGGTCGCGGCCGAGAGCGGAGCTCCCAGGCGGTGCAGCGCGTACACCGAGAGCGAGTACAGGACGCGCGCACGGTAGAAGGGCAGGTGCTCGTGGAAGGCGAGCGGGTCGCGGAAGCGCGCCTGGCGCACGCCGGCGGCCGTCAGCTCGGCGAAGACCGGCGGCGGGAGCTCCGCCCGCGCCGCCGCGTAGGTGCGCCGGTGCAGCTCGAGCGGATCCTGCTCCTCCCACTCGAGCGCCAGGGCCATGGCCGGCAGCATGTCCCAGTTCGTCTCCGGCGCGCGCGCCAGGGCGCCGGCGGTGCGCAGCACGAGCAGCGCGAACAGGACCAGCGCGAGCGCGCCGAGGGCTTGGTTCCAACGGGACGGCACGGAGGGCGTAGGGGTCGTGACCCTACGGGCTCGGCTCGCCCCCTGCTAGGGTGACTCCCCGTGTCCCGCACCGCCCTGCTCGCCGCGCTACTCCTCGTCGCCTGCGGAAAGGAAGGCCCGCCGCCCAGGAACCTCCTGATCCTGTGCGTGGACACGCTGCGGGCCGACGAGCTCGGGGCCTACGGACGCGCGCCCTCCGTCACGCCGGCCCTGGACGCGCTCGCGGCCGGGAGCGTGGTCTTCGAGCGCGCCCACGCGGCCGCCTCCTGGACGCTGCCCTCGGTCGGGGCGCTGTTCACCTCGGCCTATCCCTCGACCACCAAGCTGTGGAGCTTCGACAGCCGCCTGGACGAATCCTTCACGACCCTGGCCGAGCGCTTCCGGGCCGGCGGCTACGCGACGCACGGCATCGCCAGCCACGTCTTCTTCGACGGCGCCTACGGCCTGCAGCAGGGCTTCGCCAGCTTCGACGACGAGCTGTGCCACCGCGGCGGCGACGAGGGCTGGAAGCCGATCACCTCGCCCGACGTGAGCCGCAAGGCCATCGAGTGGCTGCAGGCGCGCGCTTCGACGCCGAGCGCCGCGCCCTGGCTGCTCTTCGTGCACTTCTTCGACCCGCACTGGCTGTACCTCGACCACGAGGGCACGAGCCTGGCGGACGAGTCGCGCAGCGAGCGCGAGCGCTACCGCAGCGAGATCGCCTTCACCGACCGGCACGTGGGCGCGCTGCTGGCGGCGCTGGAGGAGAGCGGTCTGGCCGCCACGACGAACGTGCTGTTCTTCTCGGACCACGGCGAGTCGTTCCAGGAGCACCCGGGCATCCAGCGCCACTCCTACTCGCTGTACGAGGCCGAGCTGCGCGTGCCGCTCTTCCTGCGCGTGCCGGGCGTGGCCCCCCGGCGCGTGGCGCCCTCCGTGCGCACGGTCGACCTCCTGCCCACGCTGCTCGAGCTGCACGGGCTGGCGCCGGCGGAGGAGCCGCTCGAGGGCGTCAGCCTCGTGCCGCTGCTCGAGGGCGGCGCGCTCGCGCCCCGCGAGCACCTGGCCGAGATCCGCCTCAAGACCGGCTACCACACGAACGCGCTCGTGCGCGGACGCCACAAGCTGATCGAGCAGGCCTCGGTCGGGCGCCTCTCGCTCTACGACCTCGAGTCCGATCCCGAGGAGCGCGTCGACCTCGTCGCGCGCGAGCCCGAGCTCGTGGCCGAGCTGGAGCGCGCCCTGCGCGCCAAGGTGCGCGAGGCGGAGGCCCGGGGCGAGCGCTTCGGGGTGGGCGGGGTGGTGGAGACGAGCCCCGCGGAGCTGGAGCTGCTGCAGAAGCTCGGCTACGGCGGGGACGACGGGGACGACGAGTAGGGGCGGAGTCGGGGGG
>DASVAP010000116.1:0-17903 GCA_036376275.1 Planctomycetota bacterium
CGGCCGGCTCCTCGCGGACCTCCTGGAGGATCCCCAGCTCGCGCATCACGATGAGCGTGGGGGTGAACCCGACGGCAAATCCCACGGCCCCGAGATCAGGTCCGCCGAGGTCGCGCATCAGGTGATCGTAGCGACCACCGCCGCAAACGGCGCTACGCGCGCCGAGCTCACGGGCGTGGATCTCGAAGACGGTACGGGTGTAGTAGTCGAGCCCGCGCACGATCTTCCGGTCGTCTTGAACCCGGTGATCGAGAGCAAGAGACAGTTCAAGGACCGTCTCATGGTGCTCACGGTTCTCCTTGGATAGGTGGTGCCAGATCGTCGGAGCTTCCTGATTGAGCTCGATGCACCGCGGGTTCTTGCAGTCGAGCACCCGTAGCACGTTGCGCTCGAACCGCTCGCGGCACAGATCGCAGTGCTCGGCGATCGTTGGAGCGAGAAACGCACGCACAGCCTCCCGCCAGGCTTCCCGGTCCGCCCCGTCCCCCATCGAGTTCACGTGAACCCATACGTCCTGGAAACCCAGCTCGAGGAAGAACATCCGCGCCAGATGGATCACCTCCACATCCAAGCGCGGATCGAGGCTCCCCAGCACCTCCACGTCGAACTGCGTGAACATCCGCTCGCGGCCCTTCTGCGGGCGCTCGTAGCGGAACATCGGGCCGACGTGGAACAGGCGCTGGAGCGGGGCCGAGCTCGCGTAGCCCGCCTCCAGGTAGGCGCGCACGATCCCGGCCGTGCCCTCCGGGCGCAGCGCCAGCGTGCCCTCGCCCTTCTGGAGCGTGAACATCTCCTTCTGGACGATGTCGGTTACCTCGCCGACCGAGCGGGTAAACAGCTCGACCTCCTCGAGCAGGGCCGGCCGGATCTCCCGGTAGCCCCGCAGGGACGCCAGGCGCCGCGCGGTCTCCTCCAGGAGCCGCCAGGCCGGGATCTCCTCGGGGAGCACGTCCCGGATGCCTCGGGGCGCACGAAACTGCCGCTTTTCCACGCGCGTTGACCCCCTTGGTACCCGCTCGTAGACTCTGGCGCAATCTCCGGACCCGGCCCCGCCGCGCTCCGCCTTCCTCCCCTGCCACCATGAACGGAACGCTCCGTCCTTCCCCGCGCCTCCTGGCGCTCCTCGCGGCCCTGCCCCTGCTCGGCGCCTGCCAGACCGGCCAGCCGCTCGAGTCGGGCCAGCACTGGACCTGCGAGTCGGTCCCGAACCGGGTGATGAAGCACCTCACCGGCTACCGGGCCGACAAGAACGGCACCTTCATCGACTTCCAGTACCGCAAGAAGAAGGACATCAACGTCACCCTGCGGCGCCACTTCGCGAACAACTCCGCGACCAACCCCTTCGAGGCCAACGACGCCTCGCAGACGCGCCGCCGCCCGCCCCACAGCCTGGCGCCGGACCCGCTCTACTACATGCACGCGGAGAGCGTGTTCATCGGCCTCGGCATCCTCGGCATCAGCGGCTCCTTCGTGCCGATCCCGATCGAGTCGATCCTGGCCACCGTGTTCGGCGGCTGGAGCGAGTTCGGGCGCGGCTTCACGCAGGGCGCCTCGGGCAACGCGATCCAGCCTCCGGGCGTCAGCAAGTTCGAAGTGAAGAACAAGTGATGGGCTGGGCGACGGCACGGCGCCGTCGCGGAGGAGAAGGGGCGCGCGGGTTGGCGCGCCCCTTCTCGTTGGGGGAAGAGGGGCGCGGAGACGCGGAGGTGAAGACGCGGAGGACGCGGAGGCGGAGGGAAGAAGGAGGGAGGGGGGTGGGTCAGCGCAGGAGCTCGGTGCGGGCCCGGGCGAGGGTGTCCGGGGCGTGCGGGTCGAGCCAGAGGATGGCGGGGAAGGAGCGGAACCAGGTGCGCTGGCGGCGCACGAAGCGGCGCGTCTTCTGGATCACGCGCGCCTCGCACTCGGCGCGGGTGAGGCGGCCGTCGGCGAGCTCCAGCACGTCGGCGTAGCCGAGGGCCTGGATCGCCGTGGGGCCGAAGCCGCAGCCGTCGCGGATCGCGCGCGCCTCCTCGACCCAGCCTCCGTCCAGCATGGCGCGCACGCGGGTGGCGATGCGCGCGGCGTGCTCCTCCTCCGGCGGGAGAAGGCCCACGAGGCGCAGCGCGGGGCGCGCGGACTCGGGGCCACCCCACTGGTGCTGCCAGGCGGAGAGCGGGCGCCCGGTCTGCTCCAGCACCTCGAGGGCGCGCACGACGCGCTTGCGGTCGTTGGGGTGCAGGCGCGCGGCCGAGGCCGGGTCGCGTGTCGCGAGCTCGGCGTGCAGGGCCGGGCTGCCCTCGCGCCGGGCGCGCTCCTCCAGCGCGCCGCGCAGGACCGGGTCGGGGGCTGGACCGCCGAAGAGGCCCTCGGCCAGGGCCTTCAGGTAGAGCCCCGTCCCCCCCACGAAGAGGGCGCGCCGCCGGCGCGCCGCCGCGGCCGCCAGGGCCGCTTGCGCGTCGGCCAGGTAGCGCGAGACGTCGTAGCGCTCGCTCGGCTCGACCAGGTCGAGCAGCGCGTGCGGCACGCGCGCGCGCTCGGCCGCGCTGGGCTTGGCGGTGCCGACGTCCATGCCGCGGTAGACCTGCATGGAGTCGAGCGCCAGCACCTCGGCCGCGAGCGCCTCGGCCAGCTCCAGGGCCAGGGCCGACTTGCCCGCGGCGGTCGCGCCCACGAGGAAGCGCAGCGGCTCGGGCCCGAGCGGGGATTCGGGTTCGGTCAACGCGGGGCAGTGTACGCCGGGCGACTGGCAGGCCCGCGCCGCGCTGCGTACCCTCGCGGGCATGCGCCGCGCCGCCGCCCTCCTCGCGCTCCTGCTCCTGGGATTCCCGACGCCGGCCCAGGAGGCTGCACCAGCCGCAGCGCCAGCCGCCGCGCCCGCCGCGGCGAGCCCCGATGCGCGCGCCGCTTGGGAGCGCCTGTGTGCCGCCTCGGGCGTTGCCGGGCGCGAGCCGCTGACGGCCTTCCACCTGCGGGCCGAGGTGCGCAACCGCAGCGGCGTGCAATCCAACGACGCGGACATCGACTACCGCTACCTGGCGCCGGACTGCATCCGCTTCGCGCTGCCGAGCAAGAACGAGACGGGCCGCTTCGGGCCGGCCCAGGAGCAGTACTGGGTCAAGGAGGGCAAGAAGGTCACGGTCCTCTCCGGGCGCGAGTGGAAGGAGAGCCGTCAGTCGGTGGACGACATGCTGGCCCTGGCGCGCAACTATGCCGCCCTGGCGAACCCCGCGCGCCTGACGCTGCTCGCGCTGGAGCTCGTGCCGGTGCCGACCGACCTGTGGACGGGCCTGGCGCGCGAGGCCGGCAAGCTCACCTGGCTGGCCCTGGAGAGCCCGGACTTCGCGCTCGTGCGCGGCGAGCCGGGGGCCGCGCGTCCCGAGGTCTACCGCGTCGAGCTCGGCCTGCGCGACGACCTGCCGGTGATCGCCATCGTGCGCGCCAAGGACAAGCCCGGCGTCGACCCGCTGCTGGTCGAGTTCTCGCGCTACGAGGAGCGCGACGGGTACCGCATCCCGATGGTGCTGCTCGTGCACGTGCTCGACCGCAAGGAGATGCCCGTGCGCTTCGCGGCCACCGCCTCGCAGGAGGTGTACGTGACCGCGGCCGCGCTGCGCCCGGGCTTCACGGTCGAGGACTTCAAGCCGGAGAAGTCGCCCTGAGCGGCGCGGGTCGTGCCGCTGCCAGGCGCATGTCCGGGGATCACGCACCGGATCACCGGGCGGGCTGCGCCCGCCCGGAGAACCGGTGCGGTCACGCTGACGGCGAAATCAATAGGCGATCTTCGATCGCCTACCGGCGGTGGAAGGCCCGCTCGAGGTCCGCCAGCGAGAGCCGCACGCGCGTCGGCCGTCCGTGCGGGCAGGTCTGGTCGTGGTCGAGGCGCGCGGCGGCCGCCAGCAGGGCCTCGGCCTCCTCCGGAGCCAGCACGTCGCCGGCCATGACCGAGCGGCGGCAGGCCATCGAGTGCACCACGTGCTCGAGCAGCTCCTCGGGCCCGGGCAGGGCGCCGCCGTCCGCCAGGGCCGCGACCAGCTCGCGCACCAGGCGCGGCGCGGCGCGGCGCGGGAGCAGGGCCGGCAGGGCGTGCACGGCCACGGTGGTCGGCCCGAACAGCGCGATCTCGATCCCGAGGCGCGCGAGGCTCGCCAGGTGCTCCTCGAGCGCGTGCACCTCGCTGCGCGCCAGCTCCACCAGCTCGGGCACCAGCTCGCGCTGCACCTCGATCCCGCCCGCGCGCAGGCCGGCCTTGAGGCGCTCGTAGGTCACGCGCTCGTGCAGGGCGTGCTGGTCGACGATCTCGAGCCCGCCCTCGACCTCGCGCACGAGGTAGGTCGCCGCCACCTGCAGGACCGGGCCGGGCGCGGCCGGCGCATCCGCCTCGACTCCCGGCAGCGGCGCCGCGCGCGGCGGCGCCGTCGCGGGCCCCTCGCGCACCTCCAGCTCCTCCGGCCGCGGGCGCGCGGCGCTCCAGGGCGTGGCCCCGCGCGGTCCGTCCCGGCCGACGAGGCGCGGGAAGGGCACGAGCACCGCGCTGCCGGGCGTGGCCATGTCCGTGCGCGCCACGGCCGCGCGCAGGGCCCCGAGCAGGAACGGGAACAGGCGCCGCTCGTCGCGGAAGCGCACCTCGGACTTGGTCGGGTGCACGTTGACGTCCACGGCCTCGGGCGGGACGGAGAGCGACAGGAACGCGACCGGCTGGCGCTTCTCGTCGTTGAAGCCCCGGTAGGCCTCGACCAGGCAGCGGCTCAGCACGCGGTCCCGCAGCGGGCGGCCGTTCAGGAACCACATCTGGCGCGCCGTGTCGCCGCGGCTGAAGCGCGGCGGCGCCAGCAGGCCCTCGAGCGCGACCGAGCCGTCGCGCGCCGCGACCGGCACCAGGGCCGCGGCCAGCTCGGCGCCGAACAGGCGCCGCACGCGCGCGACGAGGTCCATCTCGCGCTCGACGTCGAACACGCGCCCGCGGTCGTGCTTCACGACGAAGCCGGTCCCCAGGTGCGCCAGGGCCAGACGCTGTAGCACGTCGAGGCAGCGCGCCAGCTCGGTCGCCGTGCGCTTCAGGAAGGCGCGCCGCGCCGGCACGTTGAAGAAGAGGTCGCGCACCTCGACCGTCGTACCGCGCGGCGCCCCGGCGGCCACCACCGGCCCGATGCGGCCGCCCTCGTCCTCGATCGACCAGGCGTGCTCGTCGGTGGCGCGGCGCGCGAGGAGGCGCGCGCGCGCGACCGAGCCGATCGAGGCCAGGGCCTCGCCGCGAAAGCCCAGCGTGCCGATGTGCAAGAGGTCGTCGACCTCGGCCAGCTTGCTGGTGGCGTGCGAGACGAAGGCCAGGGCCAGGTCCTCGGGCCCCATGCCGCGCCCGTCGTCGACCACGCGCACGAGGTCCACGCCGCCGGCCTCGAGCTCGACCGTGATCTCGCTGGCGCCGGCGTCGAGCGCGTTCTCGACCAGCTCCTTGACCACGGAGGCGGGCCGCTCGACCACCTCGCCGGCCGCGATCTGGTTGCGCACGCGCTCCGACAGCACGCGGATCGCGGCACCCTCGGTGGCGCGGGTCACCGGCGCCCTCCCGCCGCCGCCCGCGCGTTGCCGCGCTTCCAGCGCAGGGCCAGGCGCGCGAAGGCGCTGGCGTCGACCTCGCTGCCGGTCTTCAGGGCGCGCTCCAGCTCGGCCACCTCCTGCTGGAAGGCGCGCCAGGCGGCGACGCTGCGCCCCTTGGCGACGGCCACGGCGCGCTCGCGCTGCCCCGGCGCGCCGCCGGGCTCGGCCTCGCCGCCGAGCAGCGCCAGGCTCTGGCTCGCGCCGCGCTGCAGCGCCCCGATCAGCATCAGGGCCAGCGCGGCCGGCTCGAGCAGGCGCTTGCCCGACTTCTCCTGGAAGCCGCCGCGGAACAGGGCCTCGATCCCGCTCAGGCTGCGCGCGAGGTCGCCCGCCAGGAGGTGCTCGGCCACGTTCCAGGGCGTGCCCCCGGCGACCCAGCGCACGCTCGCGCGCGGATCGCGCGCGCCGCTGGCCTTGAGCGTCCCGAGCTGGTCGTCCAGGGTCGCCAGGTCGTTGCCCGTGGCGGCGCTGACGAACAGCGCCTGCTCTGGGGAGAGCGTGCAGCCGAGCTCGTGCGCGCGGCGCAGGGTCCACTGCACGAGCTCCGACTGCAACGGATCGGGCTTCCAGGGCGGCGGGCTGTCGTAGAGCTTGCGGAAGGCCGGGGCGAGCCCGCCGCGCGCGACGAGCGCCTTGACCACCGCGTGGTCGGCGCGCAGCGAGGGATCGGAGAGCACCACCGTGCCCGGATCCTCGGGGCTCGCCAGGAAGGCCAGGAGCGCGCGCGTCAGCGGGCTGTCCTCGCCGCCGACCTTCTTGAGCAGCTCACCCGGGTTGCGCACGACCACCAGGCGCCGCGCCGCGAACAGCCCGCCGCCCGAGAGGTCGTCGATCAGCTGCGCCAGGCGGAAGTCCGAGGCCTCGGTCTCGCGCTCGACGTCGTGCAGGCACGGCTCGTAACCCTGGGCCTCGGCGCGCGCGCGCAGCGCGGCCAGGGCGCGCTCGCGGAAGTAGCGCTCCTCGCCGCGCAGGGCGTAGCCGCGCGCCAGCGCGCGCGCGGTGCTGGCCTCGAGCGTCGCCAGCTCGCTCCAGGGCTCGCTCTCCTTGGCGCGGGCCACTAACCACCTCCCAGGAGGGCCAGGTCGAGCACCACGCCGCCGAAGACCCCCACCGAGACCCAGCCGTTCAGCGTGAAGAAGGCCACGTCCACGCGCGAGAGGTCGCGCGGCGAGACCAGCGCGTGCTGCCAGGCGAGCAGCACGGCCACGCCGGCCAGCGTGACCCCGAAGATCCAGCCCAGCCCCGCCAGGCGCGCGAAGGCGACCAGCGCCACCAGGGTGAGCGCGTGCAGCACCGCCGAGAGTCGCAGCGCGCGCGCGATGCCGAAGCGCGCCGGGATCGAGCGGAGGCCGCGCGCGCGATCGAAGCCCTCGTCCTGGCAGGCATAGATCAGGTCGAAGCCGGCCACCCAGGTCAGGACGGCCAGGGCCAGGGCCAGGGGCGGTCCGAGGTCGCCCGCCAGGCTCCCGCGCACCGCGACCCAGGCTCCGAGCGGCGCCAGCGCCAGCGCGAGGCCGAGCACGAAGTGCGCCGCGGCCGTGAAGCGCTTCGTCGCGCTGTAGCCGAGCAGGACCGCAAGCACCGGCAGGGCGAGCCAGCCGCACAGGGGGTTGAGGGCCCAGGCGCCGGCGACGAAGACCAGCCCCGCGCCCGCCGCCAGGGCCAGGGCCGCGCGCGGGGCGATCACGCCGCGCGGCAGCTCGCGCGCGCGCGTGCGCGGGTTGGCGGCGTCGAGCTCGCGGTCGAGCCAGCGGTTGAAGGCCATGGCCGAGGTGCGCGCCGCGACGGCGCACAGGCACACCAGCGCCAGCACG
This sequence comes from Planctomycetota bacterium, assembly GCA_036376275.1. GTDB lineage: Bacteria > Planctomycetota > UBA1135 > UBA1135 > JABFRZ01. The sequence goes on from DASVAP010000116.1 coordinate 7,392, forward strand.
CGCGGTTCCGGCAGCCCGCGCGCGGCGAGCCAGGCGCTGACCAGCGCGAAGGGCAGCGCGAACAGCGAGTGCTCGAACTTGACCAGCGCGAGCCAGGGACGCAGGGCCACGCTCACGCCTCGCCTCCCCCGCGAGCTTGCGGCTCGATCCCCGGCTCGCCCGGCGGCTCGAGCTCGCCGCGCCAGCGCGCCCCGCGCGCGTGCGCGATCCCCAGGCGGTCGAGGACCTTCCCGACGACGTGCTGGACCAGGTCGTCCACGCTGCGCGGGTGGTGGTAGAAGCCGGGCGCCGCCGGCAGGACCACCGCGCCCAGGCGCGCGAGCTTGAGCAGGTTCTCGAGGTGCAGGGCCGAGAGCGGCGTCTCGCGCGGCACGAGCACGAGCGTGCGCCCCTCCTTGAGGGCCACGTCGGCGGCGCGCTCCACCAGGTTCGAGCTGAAGCCCGCGGCCACGCGCGCCAGCGTCCCCATGCTGCACGGGCACAGGATCACGGCCCGCACGAGGGCGGTGCCGGAGGAGGCAGGCGCCTCGACCGCCTCGGGCGGGAAGACGCGCACGGCCTCCGCGCGCTCGCCGAGCCAGCCCGGGAGCGCACGCCGCAGGCTCTCGACGCTCGAGCCGTCCAGGCCGAGCTCGTGGCGCAGGACCTTGGCCCCGCCACTCGTCACGCACAGGTCGACCCCCTGGCCGGCCTCGAGCAGGGCGCGCACCAGGGCCTCGGCGTAGGCGTGCCCGCTGGCCCCGGTGATGCCCACGAAGGTGCGCTGCACGCGGCGAAGATAGTCGATCCGCGCCCGCGACGGCTACCGTCCGAGGCCGAGCGCGATCCCCAGGTTGAAGACCGCGTGGGCCCAGGCCGCCACCCCCAGGCCGCGCCAGCGGAAGAGGCCGCCGAGCAGGATCCCGGCCGAGAGCCGCCACAGGAAGAGGCCCGCGTGGAAGGGCTCGCCCGCGCCGCCCAGCGCGCGCTGGAGCGCGTCCAGGTGGAACAGGGCGAAGAGCGCCGCCGAGGCGAGCAGCGCGGCCAGCTCGGCCGCGCCCTGCGCGAGGGGCGAGGCCAGCCCGAGGAAGGCGCCCGTGCGGCGCACCAGCAGGTAGAGCCCCCCGTAGAGGGCCACGCGGAAGAGGAGCTCCTCCCAGGCCGCGGCGCCCGCCAGTCTCAGGGCGAGGGAGAGCCCGCGCGCCGGCTCGGGCGCGGCGGCGAGTGGCGGCGAGCCGAGCCAGGTCGCCAGCCCGTGCAGCAGCGGAGCGAGCAGGAAGCCGGCCAGCGCGCCCAGGGCCACGTCGGCACCCAGCGCGCCCGCGAGCGGTCGCGCCGGCCGCGAGGCCGCGCGCCCCTCGTGGACCAGGGCGAGCCCGGCCAGGACGACGAGCAGCGCGAAGCGCACGACGAGCACGCGCTCCCCCAGGGGCAGGAAGCCGAAGGCGACGAAGGATTCGGCCGGCGAGCGCGCGAGAGTGCCGGCTCCGCCCACCAGCGCGAGCTCGTAGGCCAGGAAGAGCGGCAGGGCCGCCAGGTAGCCGCGCGCCAGGCTCGGCAGGTCCGCGGACGGGGGCCCGCCTGCGCGCCGTCCCGGGCGGCTCATCCCGGCACTTGGCCGTAGGACAGGCAGGCGATGCCTCCGGAGAGCCGCCGGAAGCCGCAGCGCTGGAGCCCGAGCGCTTCCATCTCGCGCTGCAGCTCCTCCGGCGGCGGCCAGGCCAGCACCGTGTCCGGCAAGTAGCGGTAGGCCGACGGATCGCCGGAGATCCAGCCCCCGACGCGCGGCAGCACCCGCGTGAAGTAGAAGCGATAGAGCGCCCCCAGCACCCGCCCGCGCGGAAAGCTGAACTCCAGCACCATCACCGCCCCGCCCGGTCGCACCACGCGCGCGAGCTCGGCCAGCCCGGCGCGCCGATCCGCCAGGTTGCGCAGGCCGAAGGCGATCGTCGCCCCGTCTGCGCGACGGTCCGCCAGCGGGAGCCGCAGCGCATCGCCGGCCACGAAGCGCGCGCGCCCGCCGGCGCCCTTGGCACGCGCACGGGTCAGCATGGGCAGGGTGAAGTCCACGCCCAGGACGCGCGCGCCCCCGCGCTCCAGGGCGAAGGCCAGGTCGCCCGTGCCGCAGCACACGTCCACCAGGAAGCGCCCGCGCACGTCCCCCAGGCGCCGCACGAGCGCGCGCCGCCAGCGCTGGTCGATCCCGAGCGAGAGGCAGCGGTTCAGGAGGTCGTAGCGCCGCGCGATGCGCGCGAACATCGCCTGCACGGCGGCGGGATCGGACATGGGGCGGGAACCGCGGCGCGCGCCCCGGAAACGAGCCGGGCTCGCCGCGCGAGTGCGGGCGAGCCCAGCGTAGCGAGCGCCGTTCGGGGAGCGCTACTGCCGGAAGTAGTCCATCAGCACGGTCGCGTTCGGCGCGGTGATCGAGTTCGTGCCCTCGAGGAACACGTTCGTGTCGACGCGCGAGAAGGCCCCGCTGGTCATGTTGAAGACGTCGATCACGCCCGGGTTCGGCACGGCCACGAACATGAAGGCCGGCGCGGTGGCCTGGAGCGCGGCACCGCCCTGCAGGCGCACGAGGCTCTTGCCGTTGTAGGAGACCGGGTTGCCGGGCGAGAAGGTCGTCCCGAAGCTGGTCAGCGCCGACAGGTTGCGCATGTTGTCGAAGGCGATGTCGACCGGGATGCCGGAGAGCCCGATCTGACCCTCGGCCAGCGAGGCCAGGATGCCGAACTCGAGCTGGCGGATCTGGGGCGAGGCGAAGGGCCCCGGATCGAGCGGGATCGGCAGCGGCAGGCCGCCGGTGATGCCGAAGTTCGTGATCGCCCCGCCGAGCTGGCCGGTCGGGTTGCCCTGGAGGTCGAGCGGCGATTCGTGCACGACCCAGGCGGCCGAGTTCAGGTTGCTCGGGTCGGCCTGGATCGTCTTCGGGCGCAGGAAGCGGAACGGCATGCTGCCGACGACGTCGTCGAAGCCGATGCCGTTGACGCCGTCCGGGCCCGACTCGAAGAAGGCCACCGTGCCGTTCTGGTTGAGGATGTAGCCGAAGTACACGCCGCGCGCGAAGCCGAAGGTCGTCTGGCGCGGGGTCAGGGCCAGGTCGATCGGACGCGAGATCTGGTTGCGCAAGATCTTGCGCACCTCGAGCGTGAAGCCCGAGATGATCGAGACGGTGCCCTCGGCCTGGTTGCAGACGAAGATGTCCTCGTTCGAGTTCTCCCAGCAGATCCCGGTGGGCCCGACGCCGACCGTGGTGGTCTTGACGACCTGGTGGAAGGTGGCGGAGCCCGGATCGATGTCGAGGAACGAGACCTGGTCGGCGCCCTCGTTCGTGACGGCGATGAAGTCGAGGTTCGGCGAGATCGCCAGCGAGGTCGGATCGAGCAGCCGGATGCGGTCGAGGACCGTGAAGCGGTTCGAGTTGAAGACCACGATCTCGCTCGCCACCCGGTCGATCACGTACAGGAACTGCCCGATCTGCTGGCGCATCATGTAGGGCTGGCACAGGCCCGGCAGCGGCTGGGGCGGCGAGGGTCCTTCGAAGAAGGTGTTGAGCTCGGCGGACAGCGCGCTCTGCGGCGGCAGGCCGAGCCCAGGATTGCCGAAGGGGTTCGGGCCGGGCACGAGCAGGTTCAGCAGCTGCGGGCCCGCCACGCTCGTGAACGGAGGCCCGTAGGTGCCCAAGCAGAAGGGGGGAATCGCCGTCGCCGGAGCGCAGGTCGTGACGATCGAGGTCGGCTCCTGCCCACCGATCAGCGGCGAGAGGCACAGGGGCGGGAAGATCAGCGGCGGCGGGTTCGGGTGCGGGGCCCAGGAGGCCAGGTTCTCGACGCCGTCGTCGACCTTGATGGTCGCGATCTGCGGCGCGATGTGCACCGAGGCGACCGTGTTCGGCCCGCCCGGGATCAGGCGGATCTGCTTGAGGCCGCCCTGCACGCAGATGTTGCCGCCGCCGGACTGGCACCCGAAGGGCTGCTCGTTGTTGAAGGTGTTGTCCAGGGCGTGGCCGAGGGCCATGTCGCCGACCGATTCGAGCAGCGGCGAGGCCGCCACGAGGTCGCGCAGCGAGCTGTCCTTGGTGAGCGTGAAGACGCCCTCCGAGCCACCGTTGAAGGTGCAGCTCCCGGGCGTGAGCGGCGGGATCAGGAGCGCGCCCTGCAGCGCGACGTTGGGGTTGTTCGGGTAGTTGGAGTTGCCCTCCTTGATGGGCTCGGTGATGTCGTACACCGGGTTGCCGCTGCCGGCCCCGAAGCCGTTCAGGTCGATCACCGAGATGCCCTGGTTGCTCCCCGTTCGCCCGATGTAGACCGCGTCCGGCGTGACCGGGGCGTTGACCACCCCCACGCCCTCGCGCGTGACGAAGGAGGAGGTCAGCCCCTGGGTGTTGAACACGCCCAGGCCGTTCGGACCGCGCGTCGACAGGTCACGGAACTGGGCGATGTTCACGCGCAGGTCGACCGTCCCGAACAGGTTGTCGCAGGCCACGCCGGGGATGGTCGGGCCCGTCCCGGGGAAGGCGTACACCGGGTCGAGCTCGACGCGCGAGAGGTCGTAGACCGAGACCGGACGGATCGTGAAGGGCACGGTCGTGCGTGCCTGCGAGGGGCCGAAGGAGAGCTGGATCGCGCCCGAGAGGGCCGGCGGCGTGCCGTCGTCCAGGTCGCCCACCGTCAGGAGCTGCACCGGCTCGGTGAACTCGACGACCACGTTCGTCTCGGGGTCGACGTCCACGGCGCCGTTGGTGGGCAGGATGGCCGGACTCTGGGTGGCGCCGAAGACCAGCACCTCCGGCGCGATCGTGTCGGGCCCCACCGTCGAGGAGGCCAGGCCCACGCTGGCCACGCGCCGGCCGCTGGAGGAGCGCACGGCCTCGCCGATGCGCATCTGGATCGGCAGCCCGGCCGGGAAGGTCTCGTGCGTCAGGAGGTCGCCGTCGGCGTCGACCACGAAGACCAGCGTGTCGGGACGGACCAGGTCGGCCGCACCGACGAAGGCGCTGCCCGACTCGGTGCCCGGGAATCCCAGGCCGGGCGCGCGCAGCACGTCCAGCTCGTCTCCCAGGTCGCCCGAATCGGTCGTGACCCACGGCACGAGCATCAGGGCGCCGTTGGCGTCGGTGTCGGGACCGTAGGTCATCCCACCGACGAAGGCACGGCCCGGGATGGGCGTGCGCTCACCCGTCAGCGGGTTGACGGCGCGCACGACGATCCCGCCCTGCAGGCCCCCGACCTGGGTCGTCGAGAGCACCGAGGTCGGATCGAGCTCCCGGCTGAAGCGCGCGACGAAGAAGTGGTTTCCCGGCCGCCCGTTGGGCAGCACGCGCCCCTGGGGCCACTCGGTCGGCGGCCGGATCGGGTTCTGGAAGCTCAGGTTCGCCACGATCGTCTCGAGGTTGCGCACCTCGAGGATCGTCGTCGTCGGCTGCAGGGTGAGCGGGTCCAGCTCGGCGATCTGGTGCGGCAGCAGGCGCCCGAAGCCGTTCGAGACCTCGACGATGAAGAACGAGCCACTGCCCGAGCCGGAGCCGCCGCCGCCCCCGCCGCAGGCGGGCACGAGCGCGGCCGAGGCCAGGATGAGGGCGAGGCGGCGGGAACGAGCGGAGGATGCGCGCATGGGAGGCACTACTGGCGGAAGAAGTCCGCGACCACGGTCACGTTGGGGGCGGAGATGGACTGCAGACCAGGCTGGAACACGCTCGCGTCGACCTTCTGCAGGGTGCCGCTCTCCAGCTCGAGGATGTCGATCACGCCCGGGTTGGGCACGGCCGCGAACAGGAACTGCGGGGTGTAGACCGGAACGGCGAAGGGGAAGGCCGCGGTCCCCCGGATCAAGGCCTTGCCGTTGATGGAGAGCGGCTGCCCGGCCGAGAACTGCGTGCTGTAGTTGGTCAGGGCCGACTGGTTGAGCTGGTTGTCGAAGGCGATGTCGGTCGGCACGCCGGAGAGCCGGTTGGGGCCCTCGCCCACCGAGGACAGGACCCCGAAGTTGATGTTGCGGAACTGCGGGTTGACGATCGGGCCGCCCTGGAAGACCTGGATGCCCGTGTTGGCCGAGACGATGCCGACGACCGAGAGCGCCCCGCCCGTCTGGCCGCTGGGATCCCCGTTGATGTCCAGCGGGTTCTCGTGCGCGACCCACACGGCCGAGTTCAGGCGCGTCACGTCGGGCTGGATCGCCTTCGGGCGGAAGAACGTGAACGGCAGACTGCCGATCGTGTCGTCGAAGCCCCAGCCGTTGACCCCGTCGGGGCCGGACTCGAACATGGCGACCTCGCCGTTCTGGTTCAGGATGTAGCCGAAGTACACGCCGCGCCGGAAGCCGAAGGCGAGCTGGCGCGGCGTCAGGGCCACGTCGATCGGGCGCGTGATCTGGTTGCGCAGCGTCTTGCGCGGAGTGAGCGAGAAGGCCGAGATCACCGTGACCGAGCCGTCGGCCTGGTTGCAGACGAAGATGTCCTCGTTGCCGGGCTCCCAGGCGATGCCCGTGGGCCCGACGCCGACTCGCACCGTGCGCACAACGCGATGGAAGGTGGAGGAGGACGGATCCACGTCGATGAACGAGACCTGGTCCGAGCCCTCGTTGGTCACCGCCAGGAGGTCCATGTTGGGCCCCATGGCGAAGGAGGTCGGATCGGGCAGCGCGATGCGGTCGACCACCAAGAACCGGTTGGAGTTCAGCACGACCACCTGGGCCGCCACGCGGTCGATCACGTAGAGGAAGTGACCGATCTGCTGACGCACCACGAACTGGGCGCACTGGCTGGCCAGCGGCTGCGAGGGGCTTGGCCCGAGGAAGAAGGCGTTCTGCTGCTTCACCAGCAGGTTCGTCGGCGGGCGGTTGAGGGCCACGTTGCCGCGCGAGTTGGCGCCTGGCACGAGTAGATTCACCGCCGGCGAGCCAGAGAAGGTCGGCTCCTGTCCCAGGATCAGGGGCGACAGGCACAGCGGCGGGAAGGCCAGCGGCGGAGGGTTGGGCGTGGGCGCCCAGGAGACCAGGTTCTCGCCGCCGGTCACGATCTTGACGGCCAGCGAGGAGTTCGTGGAGGGCGCCAGCGAGTTCGAGCCGCCGGTGCCGAGGATCACGCGCTTCAGGCCGGTGGAGGCGCACAGGTTGCCGCCGCCCGCCTGGCACCCGAAGGGCGCCCCGTTGTTGAAGGTCGTGTCGAGCGCGTGCCCGATGGCCATGTCGCCGACCGACTCGAGGATCGGCGTGCGCGCCAGGAGGTCGTTCAGGGCGCTGTCCTTGGTCAGCGTGAAGACGCCCTCGGAGCCACCGTTGATCGTGCAGTCGCCCGGCAGGAGCGGCGGGATCAGCGCGGTCCCGCTGACGGACACGTTGGGGTTGTTCGGGAAGTTGCTGTTGCCCTCCTGGATCGGCCGGAGCTGGTCGTAGGTCGGGTTGCCGGTCCCGCCGCCGAAGCCGTTCAGGTCGACCACGGAGATCCCGGGCGTGGCCCCGCCGCGCCCGATGTAGACCACGTCCGGGACGACCGGCGCGTTGACCAGGCCCTGGCCGTCCGCGGTCGTGAACGAGGAGGTGATCAGGCGCGTGTTCGTGACGCTGGTCAGGTCGCGGAACTGGTTCGGGTTGACCGTCACCGTCACGCGCCCGAAGGCGCCGCAGGAGAGCCCGGCGAACTCGGCGCCCGTGCCGGGGAAGTTGTAGGCCGGGACCAGCTCGAGCCGCGAGAGGTCGTAGATCGAGAACGGCCGGATCGTGTAGGGAACCTGCACCCGGTTCGTGTCGGGCCCGAACTCGAGCTGGATCGCGGAGGACAGGGCCGGCGGCTTGCCCGTGTCGATCGGGGCGATCGAGAGCAGCTGCACCGGCTCGGTGAACTCGAGCTCGATGTTCGTCTCGGGATCCACGTCGATCTCGCCGTCCGAGGGGATGATCTCCGGCAACCCCGAGTCCCCGTTGGCGACCTCGGGCGGGCTCGTGTCCGGCCCCACGGTCGACGAGGCCAGGCCGATCTCGAGGATGTTGCGCCCCGTGGTGGAGAGCACGTCCTCGTTGATGCGCATCTGGATCTGCTTGTCAGTCGCGAAGGTCTCGTGGGTGCTCAGGTTCCTGTCCGCGTCGAGCACGAACACGAACGTGCGCGGATCCGTCAGGACGTCGTCGCCCGCGAAACCGGCCTGGGTGCCGGGGAAGCCCACGGCCTCCGGGACCTGGGGCACGATGTTGCCGTTGCCGTCCAGCGCCACCCAGGTGGTGAGCAGGAAGCTCCCGAAGCCGTCGTCCAGGGGCCCGTAGGTCTGCCCGCCGATGAAGGCACGCCCGGTCAGCAGGCGCGTCGCGCGCGTGAGCGGGTCGTACTCCTGGACCTGGATCGAGCCCTTCAGGTTCGAGGTGTCGGTCGAGTTCACCGAGCGATCGAGCACCGAGTCGACCGCGATCGGCTGGCTGAAGCGCACGTACAGGAAGTGGTTCCCGGGCTGGTTGTTCGTCCCGGGCAGGATCGCCGCCGTCGGCCACTGCGTCGGCGGCCGGATCGGGTTGGCGGCCGTCAGGTTGGCCTGCAGCACCGCCAGGCTGGTGATGTCCAGGATGCGCGCCGTCGGGTTGCCGGCCGAGTCGCGCTGCGCGATCTGATAGGGCAGCAGGCGCCCGAAGCCGTTCGAGACCTCCTGGATCACGAACTGCGACGACGAGCTGCCGCCGCCTCCACCGCCCCCACCGCAGGCCTGCAGACCGGCGAGCAGGACGAGGCAGGAGAAAGAGAGCTGCGGGCGGGTCGCCTTCATCGGGTGGTCCTTACGGGAGCGCCGAGGGGGGGCAGGGAACAATGCGGAGCGGAGCTCAGGGTTGTCGGGCCGAAGCGTCCGGCACGCGAACGCAGGGGGTCACTGGCAGGGGCAGCGGCGAACGAGTTTCAACAACCCGTGTGCCATTCCTCGCCGACGGGTCCGGCTGCGCGCGCCTTATCCCGTGAGAGAACGCGAGTTACAGAGCGTGCCAGGCCCCGACGCGCGCGCCCCGGGAGCCGCGCTCCGAACACTTGCCGACGCGGGCACCGTGCGGGAGCCGCGCAGCCTGGACCGGAGCCCCGAGACGCCCAGCGCAGGGGTCGGGCGTCGAAGCGGCGCCCAGTCTAGGCGTGGCCGGGGGCCTGTCAAATCCCGGCCACCGATCCCCCCGGGCGGCCGAGGAGCGGGCGCGGCACCCCACTCGCGCCCGGCGCGGCGATGGGATGGCCATCCGGCGCAGGCTATCTTGCGCACGCGATGGCGCAGCCGGACCCGCTGGTCAACCCGAAGGCCTTCGAGGACCATGCTCGCGGCTGGACCGCCCCGGCGGCCGAGCCGCGCGAGGGGGAGTTCGAGAACAGCCTGCGCCCCAGGCTCCTGGGCGAGTTCGTCGGCCAGCACCAGGTGGTCGAGAACCTGCGCGTGGCCCTGCAGGCGGCGCGGGAGCGCGGCGAGGCCCTCGAGCACGTGCTGCTGGCGGGTCCGCCGGGCCTGGGCAAGACGAGCCTGGCCCGCATCCTGGCCAGCGAGCTGGGCGTGCGCCTGCACGCCACCGCCGGACCGGCCCTCGACCGCCCGCGCGACCTGGTCGGGATCCTGACCCAGCTCCAGCCGCGCGACGTCCTGTTCGTCGACGAGGTGCACCGCATCCCGGCCTCGGTCGAGGAGTACCTCTACACGGCGATGGAGGACTTCCAGATCGACCTGACGCTCGACCAGGGCGCCCACGCGCGCGTGCTGCCCCTGACGCTCAACCGCTTCACGCTGGTGGGCGCCACGACGCGCGAGGGACTGCTCTCGGCGCCCTTCCGCGGACGCTTCGGGCACCTGGAGCGCCTGAGCCCCTATCCGGACGAGGACCTGGTCGAGATCCTGCTGCGCTCGGCGCGCATCCTGGAGGTCACGCTGGAGCGCGAGGCGGCGCGCGTGCTGGCCGCCCGCAGCCGCGGGACGCCGCGCGTCGCGAACCGCTTCCTGCGCCGCGTGCGCGACCTGGCCCAGGTCACCGGCGCGCGCTCGATCGACGCGGCCCTGGTGGCCGACGCGCTCACGCGCCTGGGCGTCGACCAGCACGGCCTGGAGGAGCTCGACCGGCGCATCCTGGCCTGCCTCGGGCGCAGCACCGAGCCGCTCGGGCTCAAGACGATCGCAGCCGCGGTCGGCGAGAGCGAGGACACGATCGAGGACGTCTTCGAGCCGCACCTCCTGCGCACGGGCTTCGTGCAGAAGACCGCGCGCGGCCGGCGGCTGACCCCGGCCGGCAAGCGCGCGCTCGGCGCGAGTCCCGCGGCGCCGCGCGAGCGCGATCTGTTCGGCTGAGGAGCGACCGCGGCCGGGCGGTGACTCGGGGTACCGCGGAGGTGCGGAGCTCGGACGCGGGGATCGAGCGGGGATAGGGAAGAGAACAGGTGGCACTGTTCTCTTCGTCTGCTTTCTTGCCCGACTCCCTTCGGCTCTGGGGCTTCGGCTTTCGGGTGGGGCTCGAGATCCTCGTTGCATTGCGCTCGCCCCCTGGGGCCCCGCCCTCGGCCGTGACCCGCTCGTCCGGCCCGCTGGCGCC
>DASVAP010000118.1:0-6041 GCA_036376275.1 Planctomycetota bacterium
GGCGCCAGCGGGCCGGACAAGCGGGTCACGGACGAGGGCGGGGCCCCAGGGGGCGAGCCCCCCGCACGAAGAAACCCACCAGCCCACACGAAAGCCCGAAGCCCCCTTCTTCTCGTCACCCATTCCCCTTCTTCCTCCGCGACCTCCGCGTCCCCCTCCGCGCCTCCGCGCTCCGCCGAGGCCGTGGCATGATGGCCCGCGATGCAGGTCGTCCTGGCCCGCCTGCGCGGCACGCCGCTCGTGCTGCGCGCCCTCCTGCTCCTCGTCGTCGTCGTGACGGTGGTGCTGCTCGTGGCGGCGCGCCCGCCCGTGTTCCAGGACCAGGGCTACCTCGATCACGCGGACCAGCGCGCGCTCCTCGGGGTGCCGAACGCGCTCGACGTGCTCTCGAACCTGCCCTTCCTGCTGGCCGGGTGGCTCGGGTTCCGCCGCAGCGCGGCGCTGCGCGGACCGCAGCGCACGGCGGCGCGCGTCGCCTTCGCCGCGATCGCCCTGGTGGCGCTCGGGTCGGGCTACTACCACCTGGAGCCGGGGCCCGCACGGCTGCTGGTCGACCGCCTGCCGATCTCGCTCGCCTTCGCGGCGATCTTCGCCTGGGTCCTCGGCGACCGCCTGGGGCCGCGCGTCACGGCGGTCGCGCTCTGGCCGCTGCTCGTCCTGTCGCTCCTGACTCTGCGCATCTGGTACGGGAGCGGGGCCCTGGACGGCGACCTGCGGCCCTACGCGCTCGTGCAGGCCCTGCCGCTCGTCGCGCTGCCGATCCTGATCGCCTTCTTCGCGGGCGAGCTGGACGATCGCCCGCTGGCCCTGGCGCTGCTCCTCTACGGGCTGGCCAAGCTGTGCGAGCTGCTGGACGCGCCGATCTTCGCCCTGGGCCAGGTCGTCAGCGGCCACACGCTCAAGCACCTCCTGGCGGCCGCGGCCTGCCTCGCGCTCGTGCCGCGGCGGCCGACGCCTGAAGTGCCCCCGGGCGGCGGTCGATAAGCACGGGATGAGCCTCCCGCCGGCCTCCGCTCCGGGACCGGACGTCGCCACGAGCCTGCTCGCGCGCGGCGCGCGCTTCGTCCACACCACGCCGCGCCAGCGGGCCGAGGCGCTGGAGGACACCGCCTTCGGGCTGCACCTCTCGGGCAGCGAGGCCGAGGGCCTGGGCGAGCACCTGCGGACCTACCGGCTCGAGCCGGGCACGACGCTCTTCGCCGAGGGCGATCGCGACGCGTTCCTGGCGCTGGTGGTGGCCGGGACGCTCGAGATCCGCAAGGCGGACTCGGCCGAGCACGACCACGTCGTGGCGCGCCTCGGGCGCGGCAAGCTGGTGGGCGAGATGTCGCTGATCGACGGCGCTCCGCGCTCGGCCACGGCCCGCGCGCTCACGCAGGCCGAGCTGCTGGTGCTGTCGCGCGCCGATTTCGAGCGCCTGTGCGAGCAGCGCCCGCGCCTCGCCCTGCTGCTCCTGCGCCAGGTGAGCACGGCGATCGCGCAGCTCCTGCGCCAGACCACCGGGCGGATGGTCGAACACCTCGAGCACTGAGAGGCGGGCAGCCCCCGCGGCCGAAGGCCGCGATGTTCCGCGCGCCTCTCTGGATCGTCCTTGGCGCGCGATCCTCGCGCACCCCTTCCGCTTCTTCCCAGCCTCCGGCCCGCGCGCGGCGGGCTGGACTCCCCTGGCTGGGCCGCTTCCGGACCCGCTCCGGTCCGGTTAGAACCTCCCCATGTCCTTCGCGCTGCTCGTCGCGCTCGCCGAGCTCGATCGCCCGGAGTTCGAGCGCGACGTGCGCCCGATCCTCGCGGCCCACTGCGTGCGCTGCCACGGTCCGGAGAAGCAGAAGGGCGGCCTGCGCCTCGACCACGGGGCCGGAGCGCGCCAGGTGCTCGGCGCGGCCGGCGACAGCGAGCTCCTGCGCCGCGTCACCAGCGCGGACGAGGAGGAGCGCATGCCCCTCGGCGCCGAGGCGCTCACCGCCGAGGAGCTGGCGACCCTGCGGGCCTGGATCGAGGCCGGGGCCGAGTGGCCCGACGCGGCCCTCGAGCGGCCGCGCTCCGAGCACTGGGCCTACCAGCCGGTGCGCCGTCCCACGCCCCCCGCGGTGGCCGACGAGCGCGCCGTGCGCGCCCCCCTCGATCGCTTCGTGCAGGCCGAGCTGGAGCGCGCGGGGCTCACGCCGGAGCCCGAGGCCGAGCTGGCCACGCTGGCGCGGCGCGTCGCGCTCGACCTGACCGGGTTGCCGCCCACGCCCGAGCAGGTCGATGCCCTGTGCGGCGATCCACGCGCCGACGCCTACGAGCGCTTCGTCGACGGCCTGCTCGCCTCCACGGCCTGCGCCGAGCGCCGCGCGCAGACCTGGCTCGATCTGGCGCGCTATGCCGACACGAACGGCTACGAGAAGGACGACCGGCGCGAGGCCTGGCGCTGGCGCGACTGGGTCATCGCCGCCTACGCGCGCAACCTGCCCTTCGACGAGTTCACGGTGAAGCAGCTCGCCGGCGACCTCCTGCCGGAGGCGACGCTCGAGGACCTCGTCGCGAGCGGCTTCCACCGCAACACGCTCGTCAACCAGGAGGGCGGCACGGACCCCGAGGAGTTCCGCGTGGCCGCCGTGGTCGACCGCGTGAACACCACGGCCTCCGTCTGGCTCGGCACGACCCTGGCCTGCGCGCAGTGCCACGCGCACAAGTACGACCCCTTCTCGCACGAGGACTACTACCGCCTGTTCGCGTTCTTCGACCAGACCGAGGACGTGGGCAACGCGCTCGAGCCGCGCATCCCGGCCCCCACGGTGGAGGACGCGCGGCGCCTGGCGGAGCTGGAGGCGCGCGTGGCCGAGCTGGACGCCGCGCTGCTCGCGCCCGAGCCCGAGCTCGACGCGCGCGAGCCCGCCTGGATCGCCGGCGCACGCCGGGCGCGCGCGCGCGAGCCGGCCTGGGAGCTCCTCGCGCCCGCCTCGGCCGCGGCACGCCACGGCACGACGCTGGAGCGGCGCGAGGACGGCTCGTTCCTGGCCACGGGCGCAGCGCCGCCGGTCGAGGTGTTCGAGCTGGAGGGCGAGCTCGCGCACGCCGCCGACCTCCTGCGCCTCGAGCTCCTGGCCGACGCGAGCCTGCCCGAGGACGGGCCGGGGCGCGCCGGGCACGGCAACTTCGTGCTGACGGACGTCACCGTCGAGCACCTCGTGGACGGGGCCTGGCGGCGCGTCGACCTCGCCGGAGCCGAGGCCACGCACGAGCAGACGCGCAACGGCGAGTACCTGGCACGGCACGCGATCGACGCCGACCCGGCCTCGGGCTGGGCCATCTGGCGCGCCGACGGCACCTGCGCGCCGGAGACGCTGCACGTGGCGCTGGCCGAGCGGCTGGCCGCGGGCCGCGTGCGCGTGCGCCTCGCCTGCGAGAGCCCGCACGCGGGCCACGCGCTCGGACGCTTCCGCCTGGCCTTCGCGGCCGACGCGGAGCGCGCGCGGCTCGTGGGCCTGACGCCGGCCGAGCGCGCGGCCCTCGCCGCCGCCGAGCCCTCGCCGGCGGAGGCGCTCCTCCTCCGGCGCCTGTTCCGCGCGTCCGCTGGCGAGCCCGGGCGCGCGGCGGCGCGCGCGCTGGCCGCGGCCGAGGCCGAGCTCCAGGCCTTCCGTGCCGGGCTGCCGACGGCGCTGGTGATGCGCGCGCGCGCCGAGCCGCGCACGACGCGCGTGCTCGCGAAGGGCTCGTTCCTGCAGCCGGGCGCGGCCGTGACGCCCGACGTGCCGGCCGTGCTGCCGCCGCTGCCGGCGGACGCGCCGCGCGACCGCCTCGGTCTGGCGCGCTGGCTGGTGAGCGCCGAGAACCCGCTCACGCCGCGCGTGCTCGTCAACCGCGTGTGGGGCGAGCTGCTCGGGACGCCGCTCGTCGCCAGCGTCGACGACTTCGGCACGCGCGGCGAGCGCCCGACGCACCCGGAGCTGCTCGACTGGCTGGCGGCCGAGCTCGTCGCCGGCGGCTGGGACGTGCGCGCGCTCTACCGCGCGATCGTGACCAGCGCGACCTACCGGCGCAGCTCGCGCGTGACGCCGGAGCTGCTCGAGCGCGACCCCGCCAACCGGCAGCTCGCGCGCCAGGCGCGACCGCGACTCGAGGCCGAGACGCTGCGCGACCAGGCCCTGGCCCTGGGCGGGCTGCTCGATCCGAGCGTGGGTGGCCCGAGCGTCATGCCGCCCCAGCCCGAGGGCGTGTGGGCCCCGGTCTACAGCGGCGACCGCTGGAGCACGGCCACGGACGGGGCGCGCTTCCGCCGCGGGCTCTACACCTTCTGGCGCCGCGGCGCGCACTACCTCACCTTCGCGCTGTTCGACGCGCCCAGCCGCGAGCTCGTCTGCCCGCGCCGCGCGCGCACCAGCTCGCCGCTGCAGGCCCTGGCGCTGCTCTCCGACCCGGCCTTCGTCGAGGCCGCGGCCGGGCTGGCGGCGCGCGTCCTGCGCGAGCGCGAGGGCGACCCCGCCCGGCTGGAGCGTGCCTTCCGTTTGGCCACGCTGCGCGCGCCGGCGCCCGAGGAGCACGCGGCCCTGGCCCGGCTGCTGGCGGCCGAGCGCGCGCGCTACGCGGCCGATCCCGGCGCGGCCGCGGCCTTCGCGACCCACGTGCGCCACGCCGTGCCGGAGGCGCCGCACGAGCTCGCGGCCTGGTCCAGCGTCGCCACGGCGCTCCTGAACCTCGACGAGGTCGTCACGAGGAACTGATGGCCGAGCCCTCCATCGATCCCGCGCGCCGCGCGTTCCTGTCGGGCTCGGGCCTGGCGCTCTCGGGGCTCGCGCTGGGCACGCTGCTCGCGCGCGAGGGCCGCGCGGCACCGCGTGTGTCCACGGGCCACGTGCCCCCCCACCACGCGCCGCGCGCGAAGCGCGTCCTGTGGCTGCACATGGCCGGGGCACCGTCGCAGATCGACCTGTTCGATCCCAAGCCCGAGCTGGCGTCGCTCGACCGCCAGCCGATCCCGGAGTCCTTCACGCGCGGCGAGCGCTTCGCCTTCATCAAGGGCACCCCGAAGCTCCTGGCCTCGCCCTACCGCTTCGCGCGCCACGGGGACTCGGGCGCCGAGCTCTCCGAGCTGCTGCCGGACTTCGCGCGCATCGCCGATCGCCTCTGCCTCGTGCGCTCGATGCACACGACGCAGTTCAACCACGCGCCGGCGCAGATCCTGATGACGAGCGGACACGAGCGCCTGGGCCGGCCCAGCTTCGGCGCGTGGGCCGCCTACGGTCTCGGCAGCGCGAGCGAGGACCTGCCGGCCTTCGTGGTGCTGACGAGCGGAAAGTACGGGCCCGACGGGGGCGCCTCGCTGTGGTCGAGCGGCTTCCTGCCGAGCGTGCACCAGGGCGTGCGCCTGCAGGGCTCCGGCGATCCGGTGCCGTTCCTCTCGAACCCGCCGGGGGTCGACGCGTCCGGGCGGCGCAACGTGCTCGACGCGCTGGCGGCCCTGAACGGACGCGCCCTGCGTCTCCAGGGCGACCCGGAGATCGCCACGCGCATCGCCCAGTACGAGCTCTCCTTCCGCATGCAGGCCAGCGTGCCCGAGCTGGCGGACCTGTCGCGCGAGCCCGCGTCCGTGCGCGCGCGCTACGGCCTCGACGGCGACGCCCCGGGCTTCGCGCGCAACGCCCTGCTCGCGCGGCGCCTGCTCGAGCGCGGCGTGCGCTTCGTGCAGCTCTACCACTGGGGCTGGGACAGCCACGGCACGAGCCCGGAGGACGACATCGTGACCTCGCTCCCGGCGCGCTGCCGCGAGTGCGTGCCCGCCAGCGCCGCCCTGATCGAGGACCTGGCCGAGCGCGGCCTGCTGGAGGACACGCTCGTCGTCTGGGGCGGCGAGTTCGGGCGCACCCCGATGAACGAGGAGCGCGACGGCTCGACCTTCCTCGGGCGCGACCACCACCCGCACGCCTTCACGCTCGCCCTCGCCGGCGGCGGGATCCGGGCGGGCCTGACCCTGGGCGCGACCGACGAGCTCGGCTACCGCGTGGTCCAGGACCCCGTCTCGGTGCACGACCTGCACGCGACGCTGCTGCACCTGCTCGGCT
>DASVAP010000003.1:0-17845 GCA_036376275.1 Planctomycetota bacterium
GGCGCCAGCGGGCCGGACAAGCGGGTCACGGCCGAGGGCGGGGCCCCAGGGGGCGAGCCGCCCCCCTCCAAGCAGCACCCGCCCCACACGCGAGCCCGAACCCCCCCGCGACCGGCAAGTCGGGAGCGATCCGCGGCGGGATCCGTCGTCACCGGACCCACCCCGGAATGCGCCCTCCGGCCTGCCCCGATCTCCGCTGCGCGCTGGCCCTCCGCGCCAACGCCTTCCGCCGATGGTTGAGCCTCCCCCGCGCCCCCCGCTACCCTCTGCGCCCTCGTCTCCCCATGGCCAGCAAGATCACCGTCGTCGGGGCCGGCCACGTGGGCATGATCACGGCCCAGAAGTGCGCCGAGAAGGAGCTCGCGCCCGAGGTCGTGCTGATCGACGTGCTCGAGGGGCGGCCGCAGGGGATCGCGCTCGACCTGGCCCAGTCGGCGGCGGTCGAGGGCTGGGGCAGCCGCGTGGTGGGCACGAACGACCCGGCGGCCACGGCCGGCTCGGACCTGGTCATCGTCACGGCCGGCAAGCCGCGCACGCCGGGCATGAGCCGCTCGGACCTCCTGTCGGTCAACGGCAAGATCGTCGAGCAGGTGGCGCGCTACGTGCGCGAGCGCTCGCCGGACGCGGTCGTGATCGTGGTCACGAACCCTCTCGACCCGATGACGGCCCTGATGCGCGCGAAGCTCGGCTTCCCGGCCCGGCGCGTGGTCGGCATGGCCGGCGTGCTGGACGCCGCGCGCTTCTCGTACTTCATCGCCGAGGCCCTGGACGCGGGGGTGGCCGACGTGGACGCGATGGTGCTGGGCGCCCACGGCGACTCGATGGTGCCCCTGCCGCGCGCCTCGACGGTCAACGGCGTGCCGATCGGCGAGTGGCTGGACGGGGCGAAGATCCAGGCCCTGGCCGAGCGCACGAAGAACGGCGGCGGCGAGATCGTCAACCTGCTGAAGAGCGGCAGCGCCTTCTTCGCTCCGGCCAGCGGGGCCGTGGCCATGGCGCGCGCGATCCTGCGCGACGAGCGGCGCGTCCTGCCCTCGACCTGTCTCCTGAACGGCGAGTTCGGCTTCGAGGGCGTCTACGTGGGCGTGCCGGCCGTGCTCGGCCGGAACGGGGTCGAGCGCATCCTCGAGCTGCCGCTCGACACCGAGGCGCGCATCGCCATGCAGAAGACGGTCGGGGCGATCCAGAAGGACCTGGCGTCCCTGCGCGACCTGGGCCTGCTGTAGGTCCGCGTCGGGGCGCGGATCGGCTACAGTCTCGCGCGCCATGTCCACCCGCACCGAATCCGACACGATGGGGCCGGTCCAGGTCCCGAGCGAGGCCCTGTGGGGCGCCCAGACCCAGCGTTCGCAGGAGAACTTCCGCATCGGCGGCCAGCGCTTCTCGCGCGAGCTGATCCGGGCCCTGGGGATCGTCAAGAAGGCGGCCGCGCGCGCGAACCTCGCGCTGGGCGAGCTCGAGGCCCTGGGCACGAAGGAGCGCGACGCCCTGCTCCAGGCCTGCGACGAGGTCATCGCCGGGCGCCACGACGAGCACTTCCCGCTGGTCGTGTGGCAGACCGGCTCCGGCACGCAGACGAACATGAACGCGAACGAGGTCATCTCGAATCGCGCCATCCAGATCCTGGGCGGGACGCTGGGCTCGAAGAAGCCGATCCACCCGAACGACCACGTCAACCGCTCGCAGTCCTCGAACGACGTCTTCCCGGCCGCCATGCACGTGGCGGCCGGCGAGGCCAGCATGCGCCGGCTCCTGCCGGCGCTGGAGGCCCTCGAGCAGGCCCTGGCGGCCAAGGCCGAGGCCTGGCACGACGTGGTCAAGATCGGGCGCACGCACCTGATGGACGCCACGCCGCTGACGGTGGGGCAGGAGTTCTCGGGCTACGCGCAGCAGCTCCACGACGCGCGCCGCGCGATCCGGCACGCGCTCGAGGGCGTGTACGAGCTGGCCCTGGGCGGCACGGCCGTCGGCACGGGGCTCAACACCCACCCGCGCTACGCCGAGCTCGGCGCGCGCCACGTGGCCGAGGAGACGGACCTGCCCTTCGTCAGCGCGCCCAACAAGTTCTCCGGCCTGGCGGGGCACGACGCGCTGGTCTTCCTGCACGGCGCCTACAAGACGGCGGCCGTGGCCCTGATGAAGATCGCCAACGACGTGCGCTGGCTGGGTTCCGGCCCGCGCTGCGGCCTGGGCGAGCTGCGCCTGCCGGCCAACGAGCCCGGCAGCTCGATCATGCCGGGCAAGGTCAACCCGACGCAGTGCGAGGCGCTGAGCATGGTCTGCGTGCAGGTCATGGGCAACGACGTGGCCGTCGGGCTGGCGGGCTCGCAGGGCAACTTCGAGCTGAACGTCTACAAGCCCGTCCTGATCCACAACCTGCTGGAGAGCGCGCGCCTCCTGGCGGACGCCTGCGACTCCTTCCGCGAGAAGTGCGTGCTGGGGCTGGAGCTCGACCGCGAGCGCGTCGAGGACCTGATGCGCCGCTCGCTGATGCTCGTGACCGCGCTGAACCCGCACATCGGCTACGACAACGCCGCCAAGGCGGCCAAGAAGGCCCACGCGGAAGGGTTGACGCTGGAGGAGGCGGTCGTGGCGCTCGGGCTGCTCTCGGCGGCGGACTTCCGCCGCCTGGTGGACCCGCGGCAGATGCTCGGGCCGAGCGCGGGCGGCGTGCGCGGCGCGATGGGGGGGTGAGGCAGAGGAACGCGGAGACGCGGAGGGAAGACGCGGAGGACGCGGAGAAGAGGGGGAGGAGGAGGAAGAGAGCCGGGGGAACGGTTGGGGCGGACTGGCGCCTTCCACGCTCGAAAGGCCTCCACGGTCCGACACGCCTCCGTGCGCCATCGCGCACCCCCTCTTCCCTTCCGCCCCTCCTCCTCTCCGCGCCCTCCGCGTCTTTCCTCCGCGTCTCCGCGTTCCTCTGCCTCCGCTTCAGATCGGCCGCGGCGCGATTGGCCGCTGCACCGGAGCCGGCTCGGGCACGCCCGTCGTGCTCCGGCGCAGCACGACCGAGTCGGTGCCGAGGCGCGTGCTGCAGCGCAGGAGGCTCGCCTCGTAGGCCAGGTCCTGGCGCGCGAAGCCGAGCTCCAGCGCGCGCAGGCGCTGCTCGAACTCCTCCAGCTCGCGCGCGATCGCCGGACGCGTGGCCCCGAAGGTCGCCTGGATCTCCGCGCGCTGCTCGGCCAGGGCGCGCAGGAGGCGCGGCAGGGTGGGGGAGACGCGCGCCGTCACGTCACGGCCCTCGACCTGGTCGAAGCCGGCCGCGTCGGCCGCCACCATCACGGCGCCGCGCGCGTGCAGGCCGGGGTAGGCCTCGGCCGGGGCGTCCAGGCGCGCCACGTCGTGCACCAGCACCAGGCCCCCGGGGCGCAGGACCGAGCGGCAGTGGGCGAAGACCGCGCCGAGGTCGCGGAAGTGCGGCAGGACCTCGGTCAGGAACAGGGCGTCGAAGCGTGCCCCGCGCGCGCGCGTGGCGAACTGGGCCAGGTCGGCCACCAGGAACTGCGCCCGCGGCGCGGCCGCGTGGGTGCGCGCGTAGCCGATCGACGCCGCGCACGGGTCGAGGCCGTAGACGCGGTGCCCCTGGCTCGCGAGGAGCTGCACCGAGCCGCCCAGGCCACAGCCCACGTCGGCCACCAGCGAGCCGCGCCCGAGGCGTCGCGCGGCGCGCGTCACCAGGCGGTCCTGGGCCATCGCCAGGGTGTCCGCGGGCCCCTCGAAGAAGCCCATGTGCAGGTGTCGCGAGCGCGTCAGGAACTCGAACAGGTGCCGGGGCGCCGGCAGCGATCCCAGGCCCTGGGAGTGGAGCGCGCGCGCTGCGCTCGATTCGGATGTACCGGCTGAGGCTCCTCCACTGGGAGGAAGGTCGAGGTTCATGGTGCGGACGCCGGCGCGGGGGAGCGGCCGGAGCTGGGGGTGCTCCGCTGCCCGGATCCTAACCCGCGCGCGCGATCCGTGGGGGGCGAGCGGCCCCTTTCGGGCCGCGCCTTCCGCGCCCTCGCGGGCACCGCTACCCTACCGCGCCCGCGAGGGCCGCCTTGGACCTCAACCCGCTGAAGATCGACCGCTCCGCGGAGCGCTCGCCGGTCCGTCGCGCGCGGTCCACGGGGGCCTGGATCGTGCGCCTGGCCCTCCTGCTGGGCCTGGTCCTGCTGCTGCTCCTCTTCCGGAGGCCGATCCTGGGCGCGATCGACCGCCTGCGCCTGCCGGAGGTGCGCGTGCTGGTGGTCTCGGCCTCCAGCCCCCTGGCGGCCGGGGCGGTCCAGGGCACGGCTGCCAACGGCTACGTCGTGGCCCGGGTGCGCGCGGCGCTCTCGGCCGACACCCCGGGGCGGATCGTCGAGATGAACGTGACCGAGGGCCAGGTCGTGCCGGCCGGCTTCGTCGTGGCGCGCCTCTACGCCGACGAGTACCGGGCCCTGTTCGAGCGTGCCGAGGCCGACCTGGCCCTGGCCCGCGCCGGGGCCACCAGCGCCGCGGCGGCGCGCGAGGTCAGCGTCGGCCAGCTCGCGGCGGCACGCGCGCGCGTGGGGGCGGCCGAGGCCGAGGTGGCCGACGCGCAAGCGGCCCTGGCCCTGGCGGAGGTCGAGCTCGGACGGGCCGAGACCCTGGTGGCCGAGCGCATCACCAGCCAGGCCGAGCTGGACCGGGCGCGCGCCGAGCGCGACCGGGCGCGCGCCCGCCTGGCGGCGGTCGAGGCCAGCCGGACGGTGGCCCAGGAGAACGCGGTCGCGGCCGAGCGCGAGCTCGCCCTGGCCGTCGCGCGCGAGGGCGAGGCGGCGGCCCTGGTGGCGGTCAAGTCCTCCGAGCGCGACCAGGCCCGCGCCACGCTCGACAAGACCGAGGTGCGCGCGCCCTTCGACGGCATCGTCGTGCTCAAGGATGCCGAGGTGGGCGAGGTCGTCTCGCCCAACGCCGTCGGCGCCCAGAGCCGCGGCTCGGTCGCGACCATGGTCGATCCGCGCACCTACGAGGTGCAGGTCGAGCTGCCCGAGGCGAGCCTGGCGGCGGTCGAGGTGGGCGCGAGCGCGCAGATCTTCCTCGACGCCTTCCCGCAGCAGGGGTACGCCGGTCGCGTGCTGCGCATCTGGCCCACGGCCAACCGCCAGAAGGCCACCGTCGAGGTGCGGGTCGGGATCGACGAGCCCGACGCGCGCCTGCGACCCGAGATGGGCGCGCGCGTCGTCTTCGGTGCCGACGCGCCGCCGCGCGAGGAGGGCTCGGCCACGCCCGTGATCCTGCTCCCGCGCAGTGCCTTCGTGATGCTCGAAGGCCGCCCGCACGCGTTCGTGCTCGAGCGCGACGTGGCGCGCCTGCGGGCCGTGCAGCTGGGCGAGGAGCGCTCGGGCCGCGTCGTCGTGGCCGGCGGGCTCGTCCCGGGCGAGCGCCTCGTCGACGCGCCGCCCGACGACCTGCGCGACGGCGACCGCGTGCGGGTCGAGGGCTAGCCCGACCCGTTCACCGGCCGTCGCGAGGAGCCCGCGCTGCGCGGGCTCGGCCGGCATCTGCTGCCCTTCGCGCGGCATCGCTCGCGGCCTGGTGAACGGGTCGGACCAGCCCCGACCAGCCCGCGCCGCGGCCGGGTGCCGTGACGCTCGCCGGACCCCGCGCTAAGCTCTCGCGCCTCGTGGCCGCCGGAAGCGGCCCAGGCAAGGAGCGCTCATGTCGCAGGCGATGATCCAGGCCCGCGGGCTCACCAAGCGCTACCAGCGCGGCGGCGAGACCCTGGTCGTGCTCGACGGGCTCGACCTCGAGATGTCGGAGGGCCGCTTCTACGCCCTGATGGGGCCCTCGGGTTCGGGCAAGACCACGCTGCTGAACCTGATCGGCGGGCTCGACCGACCGGACGAGGGCTCGCTGGTCGTGGCGGGCGAGGAGCTCTCCGGGCTGGACGGGGCCGAGCTGGCCCACTGGCGCGCGCGCAACATCGGCTTCGTGTTCCAGGGCTTCAACCTGATCCCCGTGCTCTCGGCCTACGAGAACGTCGAGCTGCCGCTCAAGCTGACGCCGCTCTCGCGCGCCGAGCGCCGCAAGCACGCCGAGTACGCGCTCGAGCTGGTCGGCCTGAAGGACCGCATGCACCACCGGCCCCGGCAGCTCTCCGGCGGTCAGGAGCAGCGCGTCGCCATCGCGCGCGCCATCGCCACCGACCCGCGCGTCCTGCTGGCGGACGAGCCGACCGGCGACCTCGACCGCAAGTCGGCCGACGCCGTGCTGGAGCTGCTCGGACGCCTGAACCGCGAGTTCCACAAGACGATCCTGATGGTCACCCACGACCCGCACGCCGCCGAGCACGCCGGTTCGGTGGTGCACCTCGACAAGGGCCAGCTCGGGCGCATCGAGCACAACCAGCCGCTCGCGGCGGGGGCCAGCTGAGAGGTGGCCCGTCTCGTCCTCCAGAACCTGCTGCGCCACCCGCTCCGCTCGCTGCTGACGGTCGGGGCCGTGTTCATCGGCGTGTTCCTGCTGTGCCTGCTGCTGAGCGTGGTCACGGCCCTGAACGCGGGCGTGGACGCGGCCAGCTCGGTGCGCCTGATGGTGCAGTCCTCGGTGAGCCTCTTCGTGGCGCTGCCGATCTCCTACCAGCAACGCATCGCGCAGGTCCCCGGGGTCGAGTCGGTCGTGAAGTGGCAGTGGTTCGGCGGCTACTACCAGGACCAGTCCAACTTCTTCGCGCAGTTCGCGGTGGATCCCGAGCAGCAGCTCGAGGTCTATCCCGAGCTCGAGGTCGCGCCCGACGTGAAGCAGCGCTTCCTCGCGCGCCGCAACGCCTGCATCGTGGGGGAGCAGCTCCTGGCCCAGTTCGCGGACGAGTGGAAGGTGGGCGGCACGATCCCGCTCATCGGCGCGCTCTTCCCGCACCCCGACGGCCCCGAGGTGGCCTGGCAGTTCGAGCTGGCGGGCACCTACCGCTCGACCAGTGGCGCGCTCGACAACCGCACCCTGTTCTTCCGCTGGGACTACTTCGAGGAGACCACGGACCTCGAGGAGGCCGGCGTGTTCGTGCTGCGCGTGGCGCCCGGCGCGGACGTCTCGCGCATCATGGCCGAGATCGACGGGCTCTACGCCAACGGTCCCCAGAAGGTGCGCACGACGACCGAGAAGGAGTTCCAGCGCCAGTTCGTGACCATGCTCGGCGCCGTGCCGCTGTTCGTGACCTGGATCGGCGGCGGTGCCCTGTTCGCGATCCTGCTGGCCTGCGTGAACACGATGCTGATGGCCGCGCGCCAGCAGCGCCACGACGTCGGCATCCTCAAGGCCCTGGGCTTCACCGACGGGGCCGCCTTCCGCCTGATGCTGGCGCAGTCGCTGGTGCTGTGCCTGCTGGGCGGGCTGCTGGGCGTCGGGCTCGGCAAGGGCACCGAGGCGGCCTTCGTGACCGTGCTCGGCACCTTCTTCCCCGGCTACGTCGTGACGGACCAGACGGTCGCGCTGGGCCTCGGCACGGCGCTGGCCCTCGGGCTCGTCGCCGGGATCGTGCCGGCCTGGACCTCGGCGCGCCTGGACGTGGTGCGCGCCCTGCGCGGCACGTGAGCACGCCATGCTGATCCCCCTCGGCTACAACCTGCGCAGCCTGTGGGTGCGGCGCAGCTCGACGCTCCTGACCGTGCTCGGCCTGGGGGCGACCGTGACGATCGTCTCGGCCGTGCTCGCGCTGCAGCACGGCTTCCAGAGCATGTTCACCGCCGGCGGGCGCGAGGACCTGGCGGTCTTCCTGCGGCCCGGCGCGACCAACGAGGGCGACAGCATCTTCCGCCGCGACCTGGGCGCGCGCCTGGTGAACACGGTGGGCGAGATCGTGTCCGACGCGGGCGGGCCGCGGGCCTCGATGGAGTGCTACCTCGCGGTCCTGGCGCGGAAGCTCGACGGGGGCGAGACCAACGTGCCCCTGCGCGGCGTGCAGCCGCGCACCTTCGACCTGCGCGCGGGCGAGCTCGAGATCGTGGCCGGACGGCGCTTCACGCCGGGGAGCGACGAGGTCATCGTGGGCGAGAGCCTCGTGCGGCGCCTGCAGAACTGCGGCCTGGACGACGTGATCGTGCTCAACACCACGCCCTTCCGGGTCGTCGGCGTGTTCCGCCACCCGGGCGCCTTCGCCAGCGAGATCTGGGGCGACCTGGAGCGCTTCATGCCCACCCTCGGGCGCTACGGCCCGAACCGCGTGATCGCCGAGGTCCAGCCGGGCACCGACTTCGAGGCGCTGAGCGCACGCCTGGAGGGCGACAAGGAGGTCCCCGCCAAGGTGCTGAGCGAGCGCGAGTTCCTCGAGTCGCAGACGCGCGTCTTCAGCACGGCGCTCCTGACCCTGGGCCGGGTCCTGGGGCTCATCATGGGCATCGGCGCGATCTTCGCGGCCACGAACACGATGCTGGCCTCGGTCGTGGCGCGCACGAGCGAGATCGGCATCCTCCTGGCGATGGGCTTCCGCCCGCTGCCGGTCTTCGTCGCCTTCCAGCTCGAGGCCCTGGTGCTCGGGCTGGCGGGCGGCGTGGTGGGGGGCCTGGCGGCGCTGAGCCTCAACGGCGTCGAGACCGGCGCCATGAACTGGCAGACCTTCACCGAGTTCGCCTTCGCCTTCCGGGTCACCCCGGGCGTGCTCGGCTCGGCCATCGGCTTCTCGCTCGTGCTCGGCCTGCTGGGGGGCGCGTGGCCCGCCTGGCGCGCGGCCCGCATGAAGCCCACCGAGGCCCTGCGGCTCGAGTGACCCGTCCCTCCCCATGCGCACGCCCCGCCCCATCCTGATCGTCCCGTTCCTCGCCCTGCTGGCGGCCGGACTCGCCTACGGCGTCGGCCAGGAGCCCGCCGTCGTGCGCGCCGAGCCGGTGGCCGGCGCCGTCCACGTGCTCTTCGGCCAGGGCGGGAACATCGGCGTCTCCGCCGGCCCCGACGGGCTCCTGCTGGTGGACGACCAGTTCGAGCGGCTGGCGCGCGAGATCGAGGCGGCCCTCGCGAAGCTCGCGCCGGAGGCGGGCGCTCCGCGCTTCCTCGTCAACACGCACCACCACGGCGACCACACCGACGGCAACAAGCACTTCGGCAAGCGCGCCGTGGTCGTGGCCCACGAGAACGTGCGCGCGCGGCTCCTGGAGGAGGGCGCGCCGCCGCAGTCGCTGCCGGTCGTGACCCACGCCGACGGGCTCTCGCTGCACTGGAACGGCGAGGAGCTGCGCCTCCTGCACGTGCCCGGGGGCCACACCGACGGCGACACGGCCGTGTGGTTCACGGGTTCGAACGTGATCCACCTGGGCGACCTCTACTTCCAGGTGGGCTATCCGTTCGTCGACGTGGCCAGCGGCGGCAACGTCGTCGGCCTGGCGGAGGGCCTGCGCGCGCTGCTCGCGAAGCTGCCGGAGGACGTGCGCGTGATCCCCGGCCACGGCACGGTCACGGGCAAGGCCGAGCTGGCCGAGTACGTGACCATGCTCGAGACGATCACCGCGCGCGTGCGCACGCACCTGGCGGAGGGGCGCGACGTGGCCGCGATGATGGCGGCCGGCGTCACGCGCGACTTCGACGGGCGCTGGGGGAAGTTCGACTTCATCCCGCCGCAGCGCTTCGTGGAGAGCGTGGTCGCCAGCCTGCGCTGACGGGCTTCTCCTCCTCCTCTCCACTTCTCCGTCTCCGCGTCCTCCGCGTCTTCCCTCCGCGTCTCCGCGCCCCTCTTCCCTTCGGAGTGGAATCGGAGGGGCGCGGAGACGCGGAGGGAAGACGCGGAGGACGCGGAGGAAGAAGAGGGGAGCGGAGATACAGACCTCGCACCTGGAGTGCGCGCCCCGGCGTCGAGGGAGTTCCTACGATGGCCGGCCACGCGTTCCCCGGAGGACCCCATGCTCGCACCGCTCCAGCTCCTCGCCACCCTCGCCCTGCTCCCGGTCGCGCAGACCGACTGGCCGCACCTGCGCGGGCCGAACCTCGATGGCTCGGTCGAGGCGCCGGAGCTCGACGGGGGCTCGCTCGCGCCGCGTCTGGCCTGGCGCAAGGCGCTCGGGCCGGCCTACTCGGGCGTGGTCGTGGCGGATGGGCTGGTCGTGACGACCTTCTCCGACGGGACGCAGGACCAGGTGATCGCGCTGGAGGCGGAGGGCGGCGCCGAGCGCTGGCGCTTCGCGCTCGAGCAGACGTACCTCGGCCACGACGGCTCGGAGGACGGGCCGATCGCGACGCCGACCCTCGGCGCCGGGCGCGCCTTCGCGATCTCGGCCCGCGGGCGGCTGGTGGCGCTGGCGCTGGCCGACGGCAAGCTCCAGTGGTCGAAGGACCTGCCGGCGGAGCTCGGCACCGTCGTGCCGGAGTACGGCTTCGGCTCGACGCCGCTGCTCGAGGGCGGGCTCCTGATCGTGCAGGCCGGCGGTATCGAGGGGCGCTACCTGTGCGCCTTCGACCCGGCCAGCGGGGCTCTGCGCTGGGCGCAGGGCGAGGGCCCGCTCGCCTACGGCTCGCCGATCGCGATGGACCTCGCCGGACGCCGCCAGGTGGTGGTGCTGGCCGGGCCGCGCCTCTACGCCGTGGCTCCCGAGAGCGGCGCGCTCCTCTGGGAGCACGCCCTGGGCGAGCGCGCGACGGCCGAGAACGGTGTCGCCACCGCGCTCGATGGCGAGCGCTTCTGCGTCAACGTGCGCGGCGAGATCGTGGTCTACGGCGTGACGCGCGCGGGCGCGGGCTTCGCGGTGAGCGAGCGCGCGCGCGTGCGCGAGCTGGGCCGCACCTACGCGGCGCCGGTCTTCGGCGCCGGGCGCCTGTGGGGCTTCAAGAGCGACTTCCTCACCTGCTGCGACGCCGAGAGCGGCGCGCGGCGCTGGAAGTCGCGTCCGCCCGGCGGGCGCGGGCTGATCCGCGTCGGCCAGCGCCTGGTGGTCTACGGGGCCCAGGGCGTCCTGGCCGTGGTGGGCATGGACGACGGGGACTACCGCGAGCTGGCCACGCTGCCGGTGCTCGAGTCGAGCGGCTACGTGTGGCCCTCCTTCGCCGGCGGGCGTGCCTACCTGCGCAACGCGGCCGAGCTCGTGTGCGTCGAGCTCGCGCCCGCGCGCGGCGAGACGCTCGCGGCGGGGGGGCCGGCCAGCGTCGAGGCGGAGGCGAGCGCGCCGGCGGAGGCCCCCGGAGAGCTCGGCCGCTTCCTGCGCGAGCTGGAGGGCGCCGCGGACCGCCCCGCGCGCGTGGCCGCCTTCCTGGCCGAGCACACCGAGCTGCCGCTGGTCGAGCCCGGCTGGGTCCACTTCCTCTACCAGGGCGAGGCCGAGGACGTGGCCGTGGCCGGCAGCATGCTCGACGGCAGCCGCCCGGCGCCGCTCGCGCGCGTGGCCGGGACCGACCTGTGGCACGCCAGCTTCCCGATCGAGCCCGGCGCGCGCTGGGAGTACCGCTTCCAGGTCGACTACGGCGACTGGAAGGCCGACCCGCGCAACCCGCGCACGGTGCCGAGCTCCGGTCCGCCGCTCTCCGAGCTCGTCACGCCCGGCCACGACGTGCGCACGCACTTCCTGCCGCGCGTCGACGGCCCGCGCGGGCGCCTGGAGCCCTTCGAGTGGGCCAGCACCGCGCTCGGCGCCACGCGCACGCTGCAGGTCTACCTGCCGGCCGGCTACGACGCGGGGAGCGAGCCCTACCCGCTGCTGCTCGTGCACCAGGGCGCCGAGTGGATCGAGGCGGGCGGCCTGGTGAACACGCTCGACCACGTGCTCGGCCAGCGCGCCGCGCCGCTCGTCGCGGTGTTCATCCCGGCCCTGGACGAGTGGTGGTTCGAGGGCGGCGGAACGGGCACCGAGGCCTACCTGGATGCGCTGGCGGACGAGCTCGTGCCGCTGCTCGAGGGGCGCTATCGCCTGGCGCACGATCCCGCCGAGCGCGCGCTCCTGGGCAAGGAGTCCTTCGGGCTGACGGCCGTGCTCGGCGTCCTCGCGCGGCCCGAGACCTTCGGCAAGGCCGGCGTGCTGAGCGTCGCCCTGGGCGACCGCGCACGCCACACGCTGTTCGCGCTGCTGGAAGAAGAGAAGCGCGGCGAGCTCCTCTTCTTCGTCGGCTGGAACCGCTACGAGGCCCGCAACCGCGACCGCGGCTACGACTACCGCGCCGAGAGCCGGCGCCTGGCCGACGCGCTGCGCACCTGCGGCTACGCCGTCGCCGGCGGCGAGCGCCTCGATGCCCACGGCTGGGGCTCCTTCCGCGCGCGCACGGACGAGCTGCTCGCGGCGCTCTTCCCGCTGGAGTGAGGGGCTACGGCTTCCAGCGCCCGCGCTCGGGCACCGGGTCGAGACCGCCCTCGCAGAACGGGTGGCAGCGCAGGATGCGCCAGATCCCGAGCAAGGTCCCCTTGACGATCCCGTGGGCCAGCACCGCCTGCAGCGCGTACTCCGAGCAGGTGGGGTGGAAGCGGCACGAGGGCGGCTTGAGCGGCGACAGCCAGCGCTGGTAGGCGCGGATCGGCAGCACGAAGAGCCGCCGCAGGAGGCTCATGGGGTGCTCACCGGGGCGGCGGGGCCGCGCGGCTTCTTGCGCAGGGCGCGCGCGACGAGCTCGAGCAGCGCCGGGCGCACCTCGGCCAGCACCAGCGGCGGGCCGCCGGGCGCGGCGATCAGCACGAGGTCGAGCCCGCCCGGCAGCTCCGCCAGGGACAGGCGAAAGGCCTCGCGCAGGATGCGGCGCGAGCGGTTGCGCTGCACCGCGCCGCGCGCGTGCTTCTTCGAGACCGAGAGCCCGAGGCGTGCGTGGGGGAGGCCGTTCTCGAGCACGACCACGGTGAAGCCGGCGCCCTGGGCGCGCCGGCCCTGGCGGTAGATGCGCGTGAAGTCGGCCGGCTTCAGGCGGTGGCGCGCCAGCCGGAAGCGCGTGCGGCGCGGGGCCTCGGGCGTGCTCACGGCGCGCGGCCCTCGCCGCGACGCAGCACGTGCTCCTGTCCGGCGGCCAGCGGCCCGAAGCGCTCCTCGCGCTCGGCCCCCGGCCCGCCCGGCCAGCGCACGCGCACGCTGGTCAGCTCGCTGGCCGCCCCGAGGCCGACGTGCACGCGCGGGTCGTGGCTCGCGAGGTACCCGTAGGCCGCGACCACGTCGCGGCGCAGGCGCCGCGCGCCGAGCTCGAGCACGAGCTCCGCCCCCAGGGCGTCGGCCCCGCTCGGCTCGAGCACGCGCAGCGCGAGCCAGTTCCCGCGCGAGCGGACGCGGTTCATCAGGAGGTGCGCCGGCCCGTCGCGGTTCACCACCAGGAGGTCGAGCGCGCCGTCGCCGTCCACGTCGCCCTGGGCCACGGCGCGGCTGGTGGCGACGAGCTCAGGGTACGTGCCGCCGCGCGGCAGGACCTCGCGCAGCGCCCCGTCCGCGCCGCCGCGCAGCAGCAGGTTCGGCTCGGCGTAGGGATCGCCCGGCGGGGGCGCGGTCGGGCGCTCGACGCGCCCGTTGGCCTGGTAGAGGTCGACCCAGCCGTCCTGGTCGTAGTCGCCGAGGCCCAGGCCGAAGCGCGTGAAGGGCTTGCTCACCGCCGCCAGGGCCACGGCCGCGGTGCGGTCGGAGAAGTAGCCGCCCTCGTTGCGGTAGAAGCTGTCGCTCTCGCCCTTCAGGTTGCACACGAGCACGTCGAGGTCGAGGTCCTCGTCGTGGTCGAAGAGCAGGATGCCCATCCCGGCCTTGGGCAGGCCGTTCGCGTCCACGCCGCAGCCGGAGAGCATGGCGACGTTCTCGAAGCTGCCGTCGCCGCGGTTCTTCCACAGGTGATTCGGCATCCCGTCGTTGGCCACGAACACGTCGGGCCAGCCGTCGGCGTCGAGGTCGCCGATCGCGACCCCCAGCCCGGTGCCCGGCTCGGCCCACACGCCGCTCGCACGCGAGACGTCCTCGAAGCGCCCGCCGCCGGTGCCGCGCAGGAGCACGTCGCGCGCGGGCGTCTTGTAGTTCTTCGGGCTGCAGTAGTCCGGGCGGCCGAGCGGATCCATGCAGATGAGCTCGCCGGTCGGCGTCCACTCCAGGTAACGCGCGACGAAGACGTCCAGCACGCCGTCGCGGTCGAGGTCGGCGAAGCCGGCGCTCGTGCTCCAGCCGCGGTGCGCGAGCCCGGCCGCGCGGCTCGTGTCGAGGAAGCGGCCGCCGCCGTCGTTCCGTAGCAGCGTGTCCTGGCCCACGTTGGTCACCAGGAGGTCGGTGTCGCCGTCGCCGTCGGCGTCGCCGCACGCGACGCCCATGCCGTACTGCGGGTCCTCGGCGCCGCTGCCGGCCGTGACGTCGCGGAAGCGGCCCTGGCCGTCGTTGGCGAGCAGCGCGTTGGCGCGCGCCGAGGGCGGCGCCGCGGGGCGCAGGTCGCCGCTCTGCACCAGGTAGGCGTCCAGGTCGCCGTCACCGTCCATGTCGAACAGGGCCGCGCCGCCGCCCATGATCTCGGGCATCCAGAACTCGTCGCCGTGGCCCGAGCGGTGCTCGAACCGGAGCCCGCGCGCGCGCGCCTCCTCGGCGAACCAGGCGCCGCCCGGCGCCTCGGCGCCGCAGCCGGCGAGGAGCAGGAGCGCCCAGGGCGCCGCCCGCGAGCCGCTCCGCCCGCCGCCGGACCACGCGCGCGCCGCGAGTACCATCAGCGTGGCGTGGCCTCCGCCGTGGCGAGGAGCGCGCGCACCTGCGGCAGGCGCTCGTAGTCCGGGTTGCGCCGCTCGGCCTCGGCCAGGGCCAGGCGCGCGGCCGCGGTCTCGCCCAGCCGCGCGCGCGCCTCGGCCAGGTAGGCCCAGGCCGCCACGGCGTTGGGGTAGAGCGCGCGCGTCTCGTCGGCCGTGGCCGCGGCGCGCGCGTAGGCCTTCTGCTCGAGCTGCACCTGCGCCAGGAGGATGCGCGTGCGCAGCTCGTCCGCGCCGCACTCGAGCGCGCGCTGCAGGGCCGTCTCGGCCGAGGCGAAGCGCGCGAAGCGCGCCTCGACCTCCCCCAGGGCCGCGTGGGTCGGTCCGTAGTTCGGGTTGAGGCGTGCGGCGCGCGACAGGTGCTCGTGGGCCTTCTTCAGGTTCTTCTGGCCCTGCTGCGCCAGGCCGAGGAACAGCTCGGTCTTGAACTCGTCCGGATGGGCCGCGGCGCTGGCCGCCAGGATCTCGAGCGCGTGGGCGTGCTCGCCCGCGCTGATCAGGGCCTTGGCGAGCATCTGCTGCACCGCCAGGTCGCGCGGGGCGCGCGCGTACAGCGCCTCCATGGTGGCCACCGCCCCGCGCGCATCGCCGCGCGCCAGGGCCTCGTCGGCCGCGCGCAGGCCGTGCAGGACGCCGGTGGCGCGCGTGCGCACCTCGGCCGAGCGCGGGTCGGCCAGCGAGATGCGCTGGGCGCGCTCCTCGCGCGCCAGGGCGCGGCGCGCCTCCTCCTCCTGGCCCAGGGCGCGCAGCGCGCGCGCCAGCAGCCCGTGCACGAAGCGCTCGTCCGGCTCGGCCTCGGCCAGCGGCGCGAGGCGCGCCAGGGCCGCGGCCGGAGCGCCCGCGAGCAGCTCGACGCGCGCCAGGCCCAGCAGGGCCGGGATCGAGCGCGGCTCGAGCGCCAGGGCCGCCTCGAACTCGGCGCGCGCCTCCTCCAGGCGCCCGCGCTCGAGCAGGAGCTGGCCGGCGCGCCAGCGCGTCGGGGCGTAGGTGTCGCCCAGGCGCAGCGCCTCCTGGTAGGCCGCCAGGGCCTCGTCGGTGCGCTCCAGGGCCTCGAGCACGGTGCCGCGCAGGAACACGAGCGTCGCGCGCGGCTCGTCGCCGCGCGCCAGGCACAGCTCGTAGGTCGCCAGGGCCAGCTCGTTCAGGCCGTTCGCGTCGTAGACCTTGGCCAGCTCGAAGTGCGCGCCGGGCTCGTCGCGCTCGGCCGCCGCCAGGGCCGTCTCGATGCGCGCGAGCACCAGCGGGTCCAGACCGGCCGGATCGGCGATGCGCGGCAGGCCGCCGGGCGCGGCCGGCCCGCAGGCCGCGCAGGCCAGCAGGGCCAGCAGCAGGGCCAGCAACTGGGCCAGGCGGGCACGGGCGAGCATCCACCCCAATCTACCGGATGGGCCGGGGCGCTCCAGGCGCGCCGCGCCGCGGAGAGGGGCCGGCCGACCCTTGCGGCCGGCGGGCGCGGGCTGCGATGGTCTGTGCCATGGCAACGACCGCGCCCTGGCAGCGCGCCAACTTCCTCGCGGGGGAATGGCGTCCCGCGCAGCGAGGGGCGCGCGCGCCGGGGCCGCACGGGACGCCGGAGGACCAGTGGCCGCAGTCGGACGCCGAGGACCTGGCCCTGGCGCGCCGCGCCGCCGCGGCGGCGCACGCGGCGTGGGCCCGCAGCGATCCGGCGCGGCGCCTGGAGGCCTGGTGCGCGGCGGCGCGCGCGCTGGAGCGCGACGCGAGCCTGTGGGCGCGGCTGGCCGAGCGCTTCGCGCTCGCGCCGGAGGAGCTGGCCGGACACGCGCGCGGCCTGGAGCAGGAGGTGGCCGCGCTCGGCGCGCGCCCGCTCCCGGATGGCCGCGGAGTCGCGTGGCTCGCGCCCGACTGGCGCGAGCTCGTGCGCGCGCCACTGCTCGACCTGGCGCGTGAGAGCCTGGCCGGCCGCGCCGCGGTGCTCCTGGCCGATGCGCGCGTGCCGGAGCTGGGCGAGGCCCTGATGCGCGCCGCGGCCGCGCTGCCGCCCGGGACGGTCGCGCTGCTGCACGGCGCGCGGCGCGAGCTGCTGGCCCAGGCGCTGGCCGCGAGCGCGCCGGGCGAGACGGTGCTGGTCGCCAGCGCCCTGGCCGAGGGCATGCCCGAGCTGCGGCGCCTGTCCGGCGCGCACGAGGCGCGCCTGCGGGCCCTGCGCTGCGGTGTGCTCGAGGTCGAGCCCGGAGGCGCGCTCGAGGCCTGCGCGGCGGATGCGGTCGAGCGCGCCTTCGGGCGCGGCACGACCCTGTGCGGGCAGCTCCCCGGCGCGCTCGGGCGCGTCTTCTGCCCCGCGCGCGTCTTCTCGCGCTTCACCGAGCACCTGCTGGCCGAGCTGGAGCGCCGCGCGGCCACCGGCTTCCCGCCCCAGGTCGACGAGGAGGCCGCCGCGCGCGCGCGCGGCGCCTGGGAGCTCGGGCTCGACGAGGGCGCCACCTGCATCGCGGGGGGCGAGTTCGACGGACGCGGGTGCGGGCTCGCGCCGACCGTGTTCACCAACGTCGAGCCCTACATGGAGAGTGCGCGCCGTCAGGATCCGCTGCCGGTCCTGTGTCTGCTGCGGGGGTGAGAGAGCCGACCGCGGAGGGTGCGGAGGGCGCGCCGCCGAGATCGAAGGAAAGGGCGGGGCCGGGGAGCGGGCGACCGTTGCGTGCCGTGGGCCTGTATGCGCACTGCGGCGCTCGGGGTGGAGCCCGTGCGAGGCCGAGATAGACTGGTGGATCCGCGGCTCCCCGACCGAACCTCGAACCATGATCGACGCGAAGAACGTCCACGCGACCCTGGCGCGCCACCAGCTGGCCGACGGCTACCCGATGGTCTTCGACCTGGAGCGCTCGCACGGATCGTGGCTCTACGACGCGAGGACCGACTCGGAGTACCTGGACGCCTTCACCTGCTTCGCCTCCTGGCCGGTGGGCTACAACCACCCCGGCCTGCGCGAGAAGGGCTTCGAGGAGGAGCTGCTGCGCGCCGCGCGCATGAACCCCTCGAACGCGGACCTCTACACGCGCGAGATGGCGGCCTTCGTCGAGACCTTCGCGACGAAGGTCACGCCGCCCGGTTTCCCGCACCACTTCTGGATCTCGGGCGGAGCCCTGGCGGTCGAGAACACGCTCAAGGTGGCCTTCGACTGGAAGGCGCGCAAGCTCGGGCGCACGCAGCTGGAGGAGAGCGTGGACGACCTGGTCGTGCTGCACTTCCAGCAGGCCTTCCACGGGCGCACCGGCTACACCCTGAGCCTGACGAACACCC
>DASVAP010000124.1:0-5611 GCA_036376275.1 Planctomycetota bacterium
CGGGCTGCACCTCGTCCTCGGCGGCGAGGCGGCGGCCGGCGCGCCAGACGGCGGGGACGAGGGTCGCGTGGTGGAAGAGCAGGGCGCGCGCGGGGGCGCTCGTGGCGGCGTCGGCGAGGACGGCGGCGACGGTGGCGGGGAAGCGCACGTCGAGCGCGAGGGTCGGGCCGAGGGCGTCGGCGAGAGCGCCGCTCGTGCGCACGGTGATGCGGCCGCGGGTCGCGGGTGAGGGGCCGCCGGTCGGCGGAGGCGCGTCGCATGGTGCGGCCGAGAGCGTGGGTCCGAGCGTGAGCGCGCGCGGCGTGCCGAGGGCAGGGTGGGACGCCGGAGAAAGGCGCCCGTCCGCGTCGAGGCCGCGCAGAGCGCGGTACTCGTCGAGCATCCCCGGTGCGGCCAGGGACTCGCGCGCGAAGGCGGGCGAGCCGAGATCGACTTGCGACGGCGCTCCCGCCGCGTAGCGCTCGTTCAGCGCGTGCCGTGCGAGGACGACGTTCGCACCGGCGGCGAGCAGGCGCTGCGCGGGCGCGAGCGCGCGCCAGGCGGGCTCCTCGGGATCGCGCAGCGAGGCGGGCAGGATCCAGGCGGCCAGCTCGTCGAGGTCGCAGAGATCGTCGAGCAGCAGCCCGGCCGCCGAGAAGGCGCAGAAGCCGGCGACGTCCACCGCGGCCACCAGGTTCTCGTGCCAGAAGACGAGGCGCCCCTTGGCGCGCGGGTCGTGCGGGTCGAGGACCTCGGGCGGGACCGGCAGCGGAGCGAGCAGCGCCGCGAGACGCGCGCGCGAGCCGGCCTCGAGCAGGAACGGGAAGCTGCGCATCGGGTCGGTGCCGCCGGAGGCGACGCACTGGCCGAGCAGCGCGGCCAGGTTCTTCTCGGGGCGCAGGGCCTGGCCGCGGCTGGTCGGGACCTCGGCGGCGAGGCCGAGCTCCAGGGCGAGGCGCGCGGCGCCGTGGCGGCCGGGCGCGGCGGGATCGGCGACCAGCGCGTCGAGGCGCGCGGCCAGCGCAGCGCGGTCGCCGCGCGCACTCGGACCGGGCAGGAGCCCGCGCTCGCGCGCCGTGCACTCGAGGGCCAGCACCGCGCCGGCCTCCTTGGCGTCGAGGCCGAGCGCGTCGCAGCGCGCGAGGAGCGCGAGCGCGTCGTCCAGGGTGGCGAGGCCGAGCCCCGGCCCGAGGGCCTGGCTGGCGCCGAAGCGCGCGCCCTGGCGGGCGCCGTCGCTGCGCTCGAAGACCCAGCCGCAGGGCGTCGGACAGCCGCGGCAGCCGTGGCGCTCGCCGGCGCGCGCGCGGGCCTCGGCCGAGAGCGCCGCGGCGGCGCCGGGCTCGCCGCGGCCCGCGGCGGCCTCGAAGAGCTCCAGGGTGCCGCCCGCGGCGCGCGCGGCGAGGCGCGGCGAGGCGCCGAGGCGCGCGACCAGCGCGCCGGCGCCCGCGCGCGGCGCGGGCGCGGAGCGAGGCAGCTCGGCGCGCACGACCAGCGCCTTCAGGCCGAGGCGCGCGAGCACGAGGCCGAGGCCGCCGCGTCCGACGAAGCTGGGCGGCGCGTGGCCGACCGCCAGGCTCGCGAAGGGAAGGCCGCGCTCGCCGGCCGGGCCGATGGCGAGCACGGCGCAGGGGCCGAGCTCCTCCTCCAGCGTGCGCGCCGTCTCGGCCGGCGCGGCGCCGGCCAGCGCCGGGCGCGCGAGGAGCCGCACGCCACCCGCGGCGCCGTCCGCCACGTCGCTCGCCGTGCCGCCCTCCTCGACGACGAGCACGGCGCCCGCGCCCGGCGCGACGCCCGTCAGGAAGAGCGCGTCCGCCAGGCGCGCGAGGCGTGCCCCGAGCGTGCCGCCCACGTGCCCCTCGGCGTAGAGCCCCGAGAGCGGCGCGCGCGCCAGCACCGCCGCGCGCGCGGCGGTCGGCAGGCCGTCGCGCACCGCCTCCCCCACCGCGACGACCAGCGCCTCGTCCTGCGAGCGGCGCGCGTGCTCCGAGAGCAGCGCGAGCCCGAGCGCGCTCCCGCCGAGGCCCGCGAGGAAGGCCTCGGCCCGCGTGAAGGGCGGCAGGTCGCGCGCGACGCCGCTGCCCGCGAGCGCTCCGAGATCGATCCGGAGCACACGCGGTCCCATGGCTGGATCCTAGCGCCGAGGGCTCGCCGGAAGGGTTCGAAGCGCAGCGCAGCTCTCCCCATGAGGTGCCCCGGCCACCGCCCTGGCCACGTGGGCCTTCCCAGGCGTGGAATACCGGGCCGGCGCACCTTGTCGGCCCGGACCGGCAGGCGTAGCCTCAGGTCGTTGGCCTCCGCGCCCGAGGCGCGGCGGCAAGCAGCTGTTCTCGCTTACGTTCCTTGGTCTCTCGCGGAGCGTTTCCCCATGAGGTCTGACCGCTCGCCCGTGTCCCGGCTCGTCGTCCCCGCGCTCGCCCTCGCCGCGCTCCTCGCCGGTCCCGTGGAGGCCCAGCGCCGCAAGCTCAACGGGCCCCTGGCCCGCTCCTACTTCGGCGAGGTCGGGGCCTACGCGCAGGCCGCCGGCCGCATCGTGTACGCGGTCCAGGACGGCGGCACGGTCCTGTACAGGGTCCCCGCGGACGGCAGCGCCCCCGCGAGCGAGATCCACGCCAGCGCCGCGAGCGTGGCCGAGTTCGCGCTCGTGGCGGACGGCTCGCGCGTGGTGCTGCGCGCCGCGCTCGACCTGCCGGGCGTGATCGAGCTCTACACGCTGCCGGCGGACGGCAGCGGCGCGCCCGTCCGGCTCAGCGCCCCGCTCGCGCCGGGCGAGGCGGACGTGGTCGCGCTGGACCTCTCACCCGACGGCGCCTTCGCCGTGTACCGCACGGTCGACGGCGGCGGCGCGACGGCCGGCCTCTACGCCGTGCGCACGGACGGCAGCACCCCCGCGGTCCTCCTGCACGGCCCCTTCCAGGCGGACACGCAGCGCATCACGCCGGACTCCGCGCAGGTGCTCTTCCTCGCGAACGGGCAGCTCCTGGCGAGCCCGCTCGAAGGCAGCACGCCCGCCGTCTCCGTCCATCCCCCGGCCCCGGCCTTCGCGGACGTCGCGGAGTTCGCCCTGGCGGCCGACGGCGGACGCGTGGTCTACCGCATGGACTTCGACGAGGCGGGCACGTACGAGCTCTACTCGCGCCCGCTGGACCTCTCCGGCCCGCAGGTCGAGCTCAGCGGCCCGCTCGTCGCCGGCGGCGACGTCGTCCGCTTCCGGATCGACCCCGCCTCGGCGCTCGTCACCTACGTGGCCGACCAGGAGACGGACGGGACGAACGCGCTGTACGTCGTCCCCATCGGCGGCGGCACGGCCACGCGCCTCGTCACCGGGATGGCGGGCCGCGACGTGCTCGAGGCGGAGCTCTCGCCGGACGGCACGCACCTCGTGTACCGCGCGAACCACGGCGCGCAGGCGGGGCGCCAGCGCCTCTACAGCGTGCCGGTCGACGGCAGCCAGCCGCCGCTCGACCTCACCGCGGGCGTGCCCGGACAGACGGTCCGGTTCTTCCTCACCGAGCCCGCCTCGGGGCGCGTCCTCTTCGGGCTGCACACGGTCAGCAGCTACGCGCTCTACGGCGTCGCCGGCGACGGCTCCGAGCTGCCCGTCCTGCTGTCGCCGCCCGGCAGCGTCGTGCCCATCGACGAGACGGCGCGCACGCTCGCGGCCGGCGCGCGCGCGCTGTTCGTGGCCGATCCGGCGGGGAGCCAGGGGCCGACCCTGTACGGCGCCACGCTCGACGGATCGAGCCCGGCGAGCGCACTCCACCCGCCCCTCGTCCAGGGGGGCGCCGTGCTCTCGTTCCAGCTCGATTCGTCCGGCACGCAGGCCCTCTACCGCGCGGAGCAGGACATCGCCGGCCTGGTCGAGCTCTTCAGGGTGCCCGCCGACGGCAGCGCGCCGCCCGCGCTGCGCAGCACGGTGCGCGACAGCAACACGGTCGTCGGCTCGGTGAGCGGCTTCGCGCCGACTCCGGACGGGACGGCCGTCGTGTACCACGCCAACCAGACCGCCGGACGGGGGCTCTACGCCGCCCGTCTGACGGGGAACCCGGCGCCCGTGCACCTGGCCGAGGTGCCGTCGACCCTGTTCCGGATCACGCCGGACTCGCAGCGCGCGGTCTACACCGTCTCCTCCACGCAGCTCTACAGCGTCCCGCTCGACGCCAGCGCCGCGCCGATCCCGATCGTCACGCTCTCGCACCTCGCGACGACGACCTGGCGCATCGCGCCCGACTCGAGCCGCGTCGTGCACCTGCACGCGCAGGACCAGTACTCGGTGGGGCCGGAGAGGATCTTCAGCACGCCCGTCACCGGCGGAGGCAGCACCGAGCTCAACCTCCCGCGCACGCTGCAGGCCGAGATCGAGGCCTTCGCGATCAGCCCCGACTCGACCCGCGTGGTCTACGCGTCGGCCCAGGAGACCGCCTCCAGGGTCGAGCTCTTCAGCGCGCCGCTCGCCGGCGGCGGGGCGGTCAAGCTGAGCGGCGCGCTCGTCGCCGGCGGCAACGTGGTCGCCGACTTCGACCGCCCGGAGATCAGCCCGGACTCGAGCCGCGTCGTGTACCGCGCCGACGCCCTCGTGGACGGGTCCTTCGAGCTCTTCAGCGCGCCGCTCGCCGGCGGCGCGCCGCCCGTGGAGCTGAGTGCGCTCTCCGGGGTCGAGCGCAGCGTGGTCAGCTTCACCCTCAGCCCGGATTCGGCCTGGGTGGTCTACGTCGCCGACCAGGACGCGGACGACGTCCACGCGCTGTACCGCACGCCGCTCGCCGGCGGCGGGGCCCCGCTCGAGCTCAGCGCGCTGCCCGGACCGGACCGGGACGTCGACACGAGCCCGTTCACCTTCCTCGGCGCGGAGCTCGCCTCCGCGCCCTACCGCGTGAGCCCGGACTCGCGCTGGGTCGTGTACCGCGCCGACCAGGACGTGGCCGGGGCCTTCGAGCTCTACGGCGTGCCGCTGGCGGGCGGCGCGGCGCCGGTGCGCCTGACCTTCGACGCCGCCGCCGGCGCGACCGTGCAGCTCGTCGGCATCGCGCCGGACTCCGCGCGCGTGCTCTACCTGCGCTCGGGCGTGGGCGCCTCGGACCTCCTCGCGGTGCCGATCCACGGCGGCGGGTCCGTGCACCTGAACGGCTCGCTGGCGGTGGTCCAGCCGCAGCCGAACCCGTTCACGCCCGATCCGCTCGCCCTCTTCGACCGGAGCGGACGCTGGATCCTGTTCCACGCCGCGCCCGGCGGGACGGACGTGCGCGAGCTGTTCGCCGCCCCGCTGCACGGACGCGAGGCGCCGATCGCGATCAACACGCCCCTCCCCGGAGGCGGAGCCGTGCTCGTGAAGGGCGAGTTCCGCCCGGACACGACGTCGGTCGTCTAC
This sequence comes from Planctomycetota bacterium, assembly GCA_036376275.1. Lineage (GTDB taxonomy): Bacteria > Planctomycetota > UBA1135 > UBA1135 > JABFRZ01. The sequence goes on from DASVAP010000124.1 coordinate 5,345, forward strand.
CTCGCCCCGCAGGACGAGCCGGGCCTCCCCGAGCTCTACCTGACGCCCCCGCTGGAGCTGCGCGAAGGCCACCATCGTCCGCGCTGAGGCCCGTTCCCGCGGCCGCCGACCTTGCGCCACGGCGCCGGTCGGCCTAGCGTCTCTGCCCCGCGACCTCCGGCGCGCGCACCCCACGCCGTACCCGGGCCCGCGGCTCCCCCGCGATGGGCTCCATCAAGATCGGCAGCGCCTTCGGGATCCCGGTGCGGATCCACCTGACGTTCCTGC
>DASVAP010000125.1:0-5569 GCA_036376275.1 Planctomycetota bacterium
CCTTCGAGCTGCGCTGAGGCGCTCCCGGGGGCCGCGCGGACGTCAGCGCTCCCGTTCCAGGATCACGCGCGCCCCGCGCTGACGGGTGAGGTACAGCCAGGCCCACTCGAACAGCACCGCGAAGCGGTTGCGGTAGCCGATCAGGTAGAAGACGTGCACGAAGACCCACAGCAGCCAGGCGACGAGGCCGCTGGAGGAGAAGCGCCCGAGCTGGGCCACGGCCGAGGAGCGGCCGATCGTCGCCAGCGAGCCCTTGTCGCGGAAGACGAAGGCGAGCGACGGCTCTCCGCGCGTCGCGCGCAGCACGTTGCGCGCGGCGTGCCGCCCCATCTGCATCGCGCCCGGGCACATGCCGGGCACCGTGCGCTCCGGCGCTCCACCGGGCCAGGGCACGGCGGCGGCGTCGCCGATAACCTGGATCTCGGGCCGGCCGGGGACCGAGAGGTCCGGCGCGACCCGGACGCGCCCGGCGCGGTCCAGGGGCGCACCCAGCGTGCCCGCGAGCGGCGAGGCGCGCACGCCGGCGGCCCACAGGACGGTCGCGGCGGGGATGCGCTCGCGGGCCGGCGCGCTGGGGGAGCCGAGCTCGATCCCGTGCGCGTCGATCGCCGTGACGGGCGCGCCCGTGCGCAGCTCGACGCCGAGGCGCGCGAGCTCGGCCGCGGCCGCGCGCGCCAGCGGCTCGGAGAAGGCCGGCAGCAGGCGCGGGCCGGCCTCGACCAGGAACACCCTGGCCGAGCCCGGGTCGAAGCGGCGGAAGTCGCGTGCCAGGGTCACGCGCGCGATCTCGGCCAGGGCTCCGGCCAGCTCCACGCCCGTCGGGCCGCCGCCGATGACGGCGAAGGTCAAGAGGCGCGCGCGCTCGGCCTCGTCCGCGCTGCGCTCGGCCGCCTCGAAGGCCAGCAGGATCCGGCTGCGGATCGCGAGCGCGTCGCGGCAGTCCTTGAGGCCCAGCGCGTGCTCCGCCCACTCGTCGTGGCCGAACCAGTGGCCGACCGCGCCCGTGGCGACGATCAGGTGGTCGTAGGCGAGCTCGCCGTCCTCCAGCACGACCGTGCGCCGCGCGGCGTCGATCGCGCGGGCGCGCGCCAGCAGCACGGTGGTGTTGGCCTGCTTGCGCACCACGTGCCGCAGCGGGACGGCGATGTCGGTGACCGCCAGCCCGGCCGTGGCCACCTGGTAGAGCAGCGGCTGGAACAGGTGGTGGTTGTGCTGGTCGATCAGCGTGACGCGCAGCGGCGCGCGTGCCAGGGCGCGCGCGGCCTGCAGGCCGCCGAAGCCTCCGCCGAGGATCACGACGTGCGTCATCGCGCCCAGATCTTCGGGTCGGCGGGCGCGGAAGCCAGCCCGGGGCGGGGTTCGCGGGCGGGACCGCGGAGTGCCACCTTCAGCCCCCGGAGGGCGGTTGCGCGGCCGCCTGGCGCCGGTTCCACTGTCGCCATGCCCCCGCGCACGTCGTCGAAGCCCGCCTCGCCGCAGGACTCCATCCCGATCGGGCCGCAGCGCGCGCCGCGCGGGCGGGAGCTGAGCTGCCGCACGTGGCAGGCCGAGGCGGCCCTGCGCCTCCTGATGAACAACCTGGACCCGGAGGTGGCCGAGGACCCGGCCAACCTGATCGTCTACGGCGGGAGCGGCAAGGCGGCGCGCGACTGGGATTGCTTCCGCGCGATCGTGAGCACCCTGCGGCGCCTCGCGCCGGACGAGACGCTGCTGGTGCAGAGCGGCAAGCCCGTGGGGGTCTTCCGCACGCACGCGGCCGCGCCGCGCGTCCTGCTCGCCAACTCGAACCTGGTCGGGAAGTGGGCGAACTGGGAGCACTTCCGGCACCTCGAGGCCGAGGGCAAGATGATGTTCGGCCAGATGACGGCCGGCTCGTGGATCTACATCGGGACCCAGGGGATCCTGCAGGGGACCTACGAGACCTTCGCGGCGGCGGCGCAGCGGCACTTCGGGGGCACGCTGAAGGGCCGGCTGGTCGTGACCGGGGGGCTGGGCGGCATGGGCGGGGCGCAGCCGCTGGCGGCGACGATGAACGAGGGCACCTTCCTCGGCGCCGACGTCGACCGCGCGCGCATCGAGAAGCGCCTGGCGACGCGCTACTGCGACGTGCTCGTCGAGGACCTCGAGCGGGCCATCGACCAGGCCCTGGAGTGGAAGGCGCAGGGGGTGGCGCGCTCGATCGGGGTGGTGGCCAACGTCACCGACCTCCTGCGGCGGCTCGTGGCGCGCAAGGTCACGCCCGACGTGCTCACCGACCAGACCAGCGCCCACGACCCGCTGGGCGGCTACGTCCCCGATGGCATGGCCTACGCGGCCGCGCTCGAGCTGCGCGCGCGCGATCCGGAGCGCTACCAGCGCGAGTCGTTCCGCACGATGAAGGCCCACGTCGAGCTGATGCTGGCGCTGCAGGAGCGCGGGGCCGACACCTTCGACTACGGCAACAACCTGCGCGGGCACGCGCACCAGGCCGGCATGCCGCGCGCGCAGGCCTTCGGCTTCGAGGGCTTCGTCCCGAAGTACGTGCGCCCGCTCTTCTGCGAGGGCAAGGGCCCGTTCCGCTGGGTGGCGCTGTCCGGCGACCCGGCCGACATCGCCGTGACCGACCGCCTCGTGGCCGAGCTGTTCCCGCGCGACGCCGCGCTCCTGCGCTGGCTGGCGATGGCGAGGGAGCGCATCGCCTTCCAGGGCCTGCCGGCGCGCATCTGCTGGCTCGGCTACGGCGAGCGCCAGCGCGCGGGCCTGGCCTTCAACCAGGCCGTGGCCGACGGACGGCTCTCGGCCCCGATCGCGATCGGACGCGACCACCTCGACTGCGGCTCGGTGGCCTCGCCCAACCGCGAGACCGAGGGCATGCGCGACGGCACGGACGCGGTCGCCGACTGGCCGCTGCTCAACTGCATGCTCAACGTGGCCAGCGGCGCCTCGTGGGTCTCCTTCCACCACGGCGGCGGCGTCGGCATGGGCTACAGCCTGCACGCGGGCCAGGTCGTGGTGGCCGACGGGACGCGCGAGGCGGCCCAGGCGCTCGAGCGCGTGCTGACCAACGATCCCGGCACCGGCGTGATGCGCCACGCCGACGCGGGCTACGCCGAGGCGCTGGCCTGCGCCCGCGCACGCGGGCTCGACCTGCCGATGGGGGCGCGCGAGGCGTGAGGGCCACCCGCTGCGCTCGCGCGCTGCAAGGCGCGCTGCTCTTCTCGTCGCTGGCGGCCTGCGGCGGGGCCGACCAGGCGCCGCTCTCGGCCGTGCTGATCACGCTCGACACGACCAATCGCGACGCGCTCGGCTGCTACGGGCAGGCCCTGCCGCTGACCCCGCACCTCGATCGCATCGCGGCCGAGGGGCTGGTGTTCGAGCAGGCGCGCTCGGTCGCGCCGCTCACGCTCCCGGCGCACATCTCGATGCTGACCGGGCTGGTGCCGCTGCGCCACAGCGTGCGCGACAACGCGCTCTTGCCGGTGGCCGGCTCGGCCGAGACCCTGGCGGAGCGGCTCGCGCGCGCCGGCTACCAGACGGCGGCCTTCCTCTCGGCCGTGGTGCTGGCGGCGCCCTACGGGCTCGACCAGGGCTTCGACGTCTACGACGCGCCCCAGGTGCGCCAGAACCGCGGGCCGACGGCACACATCCTCGAGCGCCCGGCGGCCGAGAGCGTGCGCGCCGCGATCGACTGGCTGCGCGGGCGCGACCGCGCACGGCCCTTCTTCCTGTGGGTGCACGGCTACGACCCGCACGGGCCCTACGATCCGCCGGCCGAGTTCCTGGCGCGGGCCGGCGGCGATCCGTACCTGGGCGAGGTCGCGGCCCTCGACCACGCGGTGGGCGAGCTGCTGGCGGCGCTGCAGGCGGAGCACGGGCTCGAGCGCCTGGTGCTGGTCGTGGCCGCCGACCACGGCGAGGGCCTGGGCGACCACGGCGAGCGCACCCACGCGGTGCTGTGCTACGAGCGCATGATGCGCATCCCGCTGCTCGTGCGCCTGCCGGACGGCGCGCGGGCCGGCGAGCGCGTCACGGCCCCGGCCTCGCTGGTGGACGTGGCCCCGACGGTGCTCGACGCGCTGGGCCTCGCGCCGCTGCCGGGGATCGACGGGCTCTCGCTGCTCGATCCGGCCCTGGCGGAGCGCGGCGGGACCTACTTCGAGTCCTACCACGGCTTCCTCAACTACGGCTGGAGCCCGCTGGCCGGCTGGTTCGACGGCACGACCAAGTTCCTGCACGGCACCGATCCGGAGCTCTACGACCTGACGCGCGATCCGGCCGAGAGCGTCAACCTCCACGGCCAGCGCGACGAGGCCGTGGCCGCGGCCCGCGCGCGGATCGAGGCCCTGGCGGCCCTGCCGCGGCTCGAGGCCGGCGCGAGCTCGGTCGACGAGGACCTGGCCGCCAGCGTGCAGGCCCTCGGCTACGCCGGCGCGGCCGGAGCCGACAGCGACTATCCCGAGCCGCTCGAGGACACCGGCCTGCCGGCGCCGCGCGCGCGCATCGTCGAGCTCGAGCTCTTCTACCGCGCGGTGCTGCGCTACAACAACGGCAAGGTCGCGGAGGCGATCGCTGAGCTGGAGGCCCTGGTGGCCCAGAACCCGCGCAACGCCGAGGCGCTGAACGTGCTGGCGGCCTACCTGTACGAGCAGAAGGAGTACACGCGCGCGCTGGAGGTGCTGCGCTCGATCCCGGCCGGGGCCCAGGACCGCACCTCGGTCCAGGACCTGCTCGGGCACTGCCAGGAACACCTCGGCGAGCCCGCCAAGGCGCTCGAGCACTTCGAGCGGGCCCTGGCCCTCAAGCCGGGCGATCCGCACCAGACGAAGGACGTCGAAAGGCTGCGGGCGAAGGTCGGGAACTGAGCGCAGGCCCGTGCCCGGATCGTTCTCCGAGCGACGAGGATCGCGCCTGACGCTCCTCCCCTTGTTCCTCTGCTCCGCGTCCTCCGCGTCTTCACCTCCGCGTCTCCGCGCTCCTTCTGATCCAGATGAGGAGCGCGGAGACGCGGAGCGAAGACGCGGAGGGCGCGGAGGAAGAAGGGGAGAACGGAGAGGGGGATCAGCGGGCGGGGCGAGCCGCGAGCCCGAGGAAGCGCGCGTGCCAGCGCGGATCGTCGGTCAGCTCAGGGTGGAACGTCGTGGCCAGGATGCCCGTGGCTTCCAGCGCCACAGGGATGTCCGCAAGGCGCGCCAGCACGCGCACGTCGGACCCGATGTCGGTGAAGCGCGGGGCACGGATGAAGACCGCTGGAAAGGGCGCGCCCTCCAGCTCCAGCTCGCCCACGAACGAGTCCACCTGACGCCCGTAGGCATTGCGCTCGATCGCGGCGTCGAGAAGCCCGAGCGTCGGGGGAGAACCGCCGCAGTCGCGCGCGAGCAGGATCGCGCCGGCACAGGTGCCGAACAGGGCGAGGGTGCCGGCGCGGTGGCGCGCGCGCAGCGGCTCCCATAGGCCGAAGAGCGTGAGCAGGTGGTGGAGCGTGGTCGACTCGCCGCCGGGGAGCACGAGGTGCGTGAGCCCGTCGAGGTCGGCGGGCGCTCGTACCGGGCGGGCCGCGAGGGCGAGGCGCGCGAACGCCGCCAGGTGCGGG
>DASVAP010000165.1:0-2724 GCA_036376275.1 Planctomycetota bacterium
GCACGCGCTGACGGTGCGCTACGGGCAGCGGCACGCCTGCGAGCTCCTGGCGGCGGAGCGCGTGGCGCGCGCCGGCGGGGCCGTCGAGCACCGCGTCGCGGCGGTGGAGCTCGACGCGCTGGCCGCCTCGGCCCTGACCGGCTCCGGAACGGTGCCGAAGGACCGCGACGAGGGCGCGATCGGGAGCGGCGTGCCGTCCACGTACGTGCCGGCGCGCAACACGGTGCTGCTCGCGCTGGCGCTGGCCTGGGCCGAGAGCCTGGGGGCGCGCGACCTCTTCCTCGGCGTCAACGCGCTCGACTACTCGGGGTACCCGGACTGCCGCCCGGAGTTCCTGCGAGCCTTCGAGGATCTCGCGGCCCTCGCCACGGCGGCCGGGACGGAGCAGGGGGCGCGCTTCCGCGTCCACGCGCCGCTGCTCGCGCTCTCGAAGAAGGAGATCGTGCTGCGGGCCGAGGCCCTGGGCGTCGACCTGGGCCTGACGCACACCTGCTACGACCCGCTCGAGCGCGCGGGGCGCTGGCTCGCCTGCGGCCGCTGCGACGCGTGCTGGCTGCGGCTCAAGGGGTTCCGCGAGGCCGGACGGACGGATCCGGTCGCCTACGCGGTGTCCGGGGCTCCCGGTCGCTAGCGAGGGCACCCTGGGGGTAGCGCCAGCGCTCGCCCTGGCGAGCGGATCCGCTCCCGACTCCTGCCCGGCTCGACGCAGCGCTCCTCCCGACGGTGGTGCGACGTTTGCGCGGGCGGGGCGCGCCCGGGGGAGGGTTCCCTGCAGGCGCGAAACGCTCGTCGGAGGTCCCATGTCGCCCCTTGCCCGCGCCTGCCTCGTCCTCGCCGCCCTCACGCCCGCGCTCGCCTGCCACGAATCGAAGGGCTCGTCCGAGGCTCCGCCCTTCCTGGAGCTGGGGCTGAACGACCTCGGGATCGAGACCGAGGTGGCGTTCCTCGCGGAGGGAGCGGTCGTGGCCTGGGTCCCCGAGTGGGACGGCGATCGGAACGGGGATGGCGACACCTCCGACGTGCTGCTGGAGGTCCTGTCGCTGGCCGACGGCCGACGCACCGTGGTGCCCTTCGCGTTCTCGGCCAATCTGGGCACCGGCGGAGGCTTCGTCTCGTACCTGGTCCCCGAGCGCGAGGCGCAGGCCGATCTGAACTCCGATGGGGACCGGGAAGACCTCGTGGCGCACCTGCTGCGCGTGCGCGACGGCCAGGTGCTGAACCTCCGGCTGGCCGTCGGGATTGGCACGGGCGTCAGTGGCTTCCAGATGGCGCACAGCGGCGCGCTCGTCGTGCTGGGCGTCTCGGAGCTCGCCCAGGACGCCGACCTGGACGGCGATGGCGACCGCAACAGCTCCGAGGTCTTCGTCTACGAGGCCGACCGCGGCCGCTCGGCCTGGCTGGGTCGGGGCATCGCTCATCCCCCGGTCGTCTCCGGCCGGCGTGCCGTACTGGTGTCGGACGAGCTCACCGAGGGCGACCTGAACGGCGACCTCGACCAGGAGGACCAGGTGGCCTGGCTGTACGAGGCCGACCTGGGCCGGATCGTCGAGCTCCGCCGCGCCGCGCAACGCGTCCTCCTGGACGGCTCGATGCTCGCGCTGGAGTCCTGCGAGTGCAATCTTGACGAGCTGACGCCAGCCGGCCCGCCGGACCTGAACGGGAACGGCGTGCCCGGCGACGTGTTCGTCGAGCTGTACGACCTCGAGAGCCGGCGCGTGCGCATCGCCGCGCCGGACACGGCGGGGATCTGGGGGCTCGGTGGCGACCTCGCACTGCTGCGCAGCGTCGATCCGCAGGGTCGCCCGGGGCTCGTCGTCTACGACCGCTTCACGGACGCCGAGTTCCCGCTCGGCGAGGTCGGCCTGCTCGTTCCCCTGCCCACCTTCGAGGATCGCCGCGTGGCCTTCTCGCTCAACGAGCTCAGCTCGGGGCAGGACCTGAATGGCGACGGCGTGCTGGCCGACGACGTCCTGCACGTCTTCGACGCGCGCAGCGGGCTCCTGAGATCGACGGGGCGGCTCACCCTCTCGACGGCTCAGTTCCGCCGCAACCTGGTGGCCTTCCTGTCGCGCCTGCCCACCGCGACCGAGCTGCCACCGGCCACCGTGGTCCTCCTCCAGGACCTGCGCTCGGGCGCGATCCTCCGCCAGCACCCCGTGGCGAGCGACTTCCGCCTCGCCGACAGGCACGTCGTCCTGACCACGCCCGAGCAACTGGTGGAATCCGACCTGAACGGCGACGGGGACCTCCTGGACGAGGTCGTCCAGGTCTACGACCTGGCGACCGGCGAGACCACGAACCTGCGCCTCGCGCTGCACGGGACGGACTTCCCGACCCCGTTCGAGATCGAGGGCGACGTGGTGCTGTTCAGCGTGAGCGAGGAGGAGCAGGGCGCCGACCTCGACGGGGACGGGACCCTCGACGACTTCCGCCTGTACGCGCTGCGCCTGCCGGAAGGACCCATGGGCTGAGCCCGCGCTCCCCGCGGCGCGCGTCGAGGGCGCAGCACAGAACCGTTTCCAGGGCGCCCCTCGATAGGTCATCCTGGCGGCCATGAGCCAGGCAACGGGTCCGCGGCCCCTACAGGAGCCGCCGTCGACGGGGGATGCGCGCCTCGACGCGCTGGCGCGCGTGCTGGCGATCGTCGATCGGCTGCGGGCGCCGGAGGGCGGCTGTCCCTGGGACCGCGAGCAGACGGTCCAGAGCCTGGCGCCGTCGCTGGTC
>DASVAP010000168.1:0-2002 GCA_036376275.1 Planctomycetota bacterium
GGCCTCGGCCGAGCGCGCGAGCTCGGCGCGCTGCCCGGCCGGGAGCGGCAGCCAGAAGCCGTCGGCGACGAGGGCGTCGGGCCCCTCGGAAGCCCAGCGTAGCTGCCGCGAGTCGGGCGCCGCGACGCGCACGCCGGCCAGAGGCTCGCCGGTGAGCGTGACCAGGCGGGCGTGGAGCGCCTCCAGGCGGCGCTCGCTCGCCACCGGTGCCGTCTCGGGGGCCGCAGGGACGGCCGCGCTCGCGCCGGTCTCGCTCGCGCTGCGCTCGGGAGGCCGCTCGGCCGCGGCCAGCCCGGTGGCGTCCGCCGGCGGCGCGGCCAAGGGTTCCGCCGCGCTCGCCACGGCGCGCTCCGCCGGGACGGAGGGCGTCGCGCTCGCTCGCCACCAGAGCCCGAGCATCGCCAGCAGCGAGATGGCGGCCAGCGACGCAGTCGCCGTCACCGCGAGCGGCACGCGCGCCACGCACAGCGGCAGGAGCAGCGCGCCCCAGGCCTCGCGTCCGCCGTGGCGCCGGTCGAGCTTCGTGCGCAGCTGCGCGAGCCCGCGCTGGAGCTGCACCTTGACCGTCGCGACCGGCCGGCCGAGCTCCTCCGCGATGCGGCGCGGCGGGAGGTCGCGGTAGTAGCGCAGCAGGACGACACTCCGGTACGGCTCCTCGAGCGCCAGCACCAGCGCCGCCACCTCGCGCTCGCGCTCCGCCTCCGCCAGGACCTCGTCGGCCGCCGGCAGGCCCTCGCGCCGCGCCGCGGCCTCCTCGCGCCGCCGCCGGCGCGTGCGGCCGCGCGCGCCGGTCGCGGCCAGCGAGCGCGCCACGCTCGCCAGCCAGGCGCGCGGGTTCGCCAGGCCTTCCGGCCGCTTCTCCAGCGCGCGCAGCCAGACCTCCTGGGCCAGGTCGTCGGCCGCGCCGGGATCGCGCACGAGCGCGGTCGCCACGCGGCGCACCCAGCCAGCGTGGGTCAGGAGCTCTTCGAGCTCCATGGAATCGGCGGCGCCGCCCATGGCTTGTGCTCTCAGCGGGCCGCGACGCGCCGGTAGGCGCGGAACGGCTCGTTGTTGAAGTCGCCGCCGAGGAACAGGAGGTCGGCCGCAGGCTCGCGCGCGGGGACCACGGTCAGGATGCAGGCCTCGCCGTCGTCCAGGGCCCCGCCCTCGCGCACCCGGAAGATGTGCGCGATCGTGTTGCCGGTGTGGGTGCGCAGGACGTAGGGCGCGCGGCGCTCCTGGCCGCGCTCGACGTAGCGAACCGTGCCGGCCTGCCAGATGCGCTCCTTCGCGATGGACTCGCCCAGCTCGGCCGGGATCTGCGCGAGCACGCCCTCGTCCGGTGTGAACTCGATCCGCTCCATCCAGGGCTTCGTGCCGAGGCGCTCGCAGAGCTCCGGATCCGCCTCCCAGGCCCCGGCCAGGCGGCTGGCGACGACGTGGTTCGGGTCGGGCCGCACGCGCAGGTCGAGCGTCAGCGGCACGGCCAGGACGAGCAGGCAGGCGAGGCGGGCGGGGAGGCGCATCATGGGGGCTCCAGGGAAGGTCTCGGGGGCATTCTCGCCCTCCTGGAGCCGCCGCGCGCGGATCGGACTCGCGCAGGCCCTTTTTCTCGTCGGCGGACGGTCCCCCGGCGCCCGGGAAGGCGCCGGGGGCCCCGCGCCGCTCAGCTCAGCTTCTTCAGCGCGTTCTGGACCTCGCTCCAGTTGCGCTCTTCCTTGGTGTTCTCCTGAACCTGGCAGAAGGCGACCTTGCCGTTCTTGTCCACGATGACCGTGGCGCGGTGCGAGATGAAGGGCACGGCCGGGTGCTGGAGGCCGAACTTCTTCGTCACCTCGAGCAGCGGGTCGGCCAGCAGGTCGTGCTTGATGCCCTTGGCCGCCTTCCAGGCCTTGTGCGACCAGGTCGAGTCGCGGCTGATGCCGACCGTGATCGTGTTCGGCGCCGTGATCGTCGGCTCGGTCGAGATGCGGCAGTTCTCCTTCTCGCAGGTCGGTGACCAGTCGAGCGGATAGAACAT
>DASVAP010000253.1:0-31727 GCA_036376275.1 Planctomycetota bacterium
CCGCAGGGCCGCCAGGCCCGCGAGCAGCGGCAGGGCCAGGATCAGGAAGAGCAGCGTCGCGCGGTGCTCGCGCCACTCGCGCCACAGGTGCAGGCGGAAGGTGCTCACGCGGCCACCTCCTTCGCGCTCGAAGCCGCCGCCGGCACCGGCGCGGAGCACTCCTCGAGCGTGCGCAGCAGGCCGCGCGCGACGCGCGCGGACTCGCCGTCGAGCTCCAGGACCTCCTCCAGCGTCCCGTGGCGCCGGATGCGGCCCTCGGAGAGCACCATCACGCGCTCGGCCAGGCGCGCAGCGACGTCCAGGTCGTGCGCGACGGCCAGGGTCGGGATCTCGTGCTCGGCCAGCTCGGCCAGGAAGCCCGCCAGGAGGTCGCGCCGCGCCAGCGGATCGAGCCCGGCGAAGCACTCATCGAGCAGCAGGAGCTCCGGCGACTGCGCCAGGGCCGCGACGAGCTGCGCGCGCGCCGCCTGGCCGCGCGAGAGATGCTTGAAGGGCCGCGTGAGCGGGATCTCCCAGGCCTGCGACAGGCGCTCGGCCCGCGCCGCGTCCCAGCGCGGGTACTGCGGCGCGAGGAACCCGAAGAGCTCGCGCGGCGTCATCCAGCCCGGGTTGTCGTACTGGTCCGGCACGTAGCCGACGCGCGTGCGCAGCTCGCGCCCGTCGCGCAGCGGATCGAGCCCGAGCACGCGCAGCGTGCCGCCGTCCGCGCGCAGCAGGCCGAGCAGCAGCCGCAGCAGCGTGCTCTTCCCCTGCCCGTTCTCGCCCAGCAGCACGGTCACCCCGGGCTGCAGCACGAAGCCCACGTCCGCGAGCACTCGCGTCTTGCCGAAACGCTTGCTCACCCCCTCGACCCTCATGATCTCGTTCATGCGCTCCTCCTCGTCCAGGCCTCCTCCTTCAGGAGGCGTTGCACGTCCTCGAAGGTGTGCCCGGCGCGCAGGGCCTCGCCCAGCGCGCGGCGCAGCACCATCAGCGTCTTCGCGCGGCGCTCCTCGGCCGCCACGTCGGGGCCGCGCAGCGTGACGAAGACACCGACCCCGTTGATCGCCTCGGTCGCGCCCAGCCGCTCCAGCTCCTGGTAGGCGCGCGCGACCGTGTTGTGGTTCACCAGCGCCTGCGCGGCCATCGCGCGCACGCTGGGAAGCTGTGTCCCGGGCTCCAGACCCCCGCTGGCGATCGCGTCCAGCACGGCCTCGACCAGCTGCCGCGAGGGCGGCACATCCGAGTCGGGATCCACCGACCAGTCCATGGGCCGTACCATCGTCCTGGTACGGCAGGACGCTGGAGGCGAAGCGCGATTCTCGCCGCGTTCCCGCGGGGGTGCCGGGGGCCCGAGCGCCTAGCGCCGGCGGGCCTTGGGCTCGACCGTGACCGGGAACTCGCAGGTGGACTGGTTGCCCAGGGCGTCGGTGGCGGTGCAGGTCACCAGGGTCGAGCCGAGCGGGAAGACGCTTCCCGAGGGCGGTACGCACACGAGCACGGGGGCCGGGTCGACGCCGTCGAAGACGCCGACGGTGAAGCTCACGACCTCCTCGCCGTCGAAGCCGCGATCGTGGACGCGCACCTCGCTCGGGCAGTCGAGCACGGGCGGCACCGAGTCCGGGCAGCCCCACTTCGCGAGGAAGCTGTCCTCCGAGTCGGGCGCGCTCGTGAAGCTGCCGCCCGCGTAGAGCGCCGGTCCGCCGCCGTCGTCGAAGGAGGCCAAGGCCTCGATCGAGCCGCCGAGCACCCCACTCCCGACCGGCGCCCAGGCGGAGCCGTCCCAGCGGGCGAGGCCGCTCACCGCGAGCCCGCCCGCGCTCGAGAGGCCGCCGCCCACGTACAGCGCCGGCCCGCCGCCGTCGTCGTGCACGAGCAACGCCTGGATCGAAGCACCCGCATCGAGACCGCTGCCGAGGGCCGACCAGGTCACGCCGTCCCAGCGCGCGATCTTGCCGATCGGCTGCCCGCCCGCGGACGAGAAGCCGCCCGCGGCGAAGAGCCGTGGCCCGCTGCCCTCGTCGAACTCTGCCAGGGCGTTCACGCTGAGGTCGAGGATCCCGCCGCCGACGGGTGCCCAGCTCGTGCCGTTCCAGCGCGCGATGCGGCTCGCGCTCATGCCGCCCGCGATGGTGAAGTTGCCGCCCGCATAGAGCGCCGGCCCGCTGCCGTCGTCGTGCGTGGTCAGGCAGCGGACCGTTCCGTCCATCCCCCCGCCGAGGGCCGCCCAGCCCGCGCCGTTCCAGCGGGCGACGCGGTTGACGGTCACGCCTCCTGCGCTGGTGAACCCGCCGGCCGCGAAGAGCGCCGGCCCGCTGCCGTCGTCGTGCGAGGCGAGGGCGAAGACGGCGGCGTTCGTCCCGCTGCCCAGGGCTCCCCAGCTCGTGCCATCCCAGCGCGCGATGCGGCTCGTCCCCACGCCGCCCGCGCTGGAGAACTGGCCACCGGCATAGAGCGCCGGCCCGCTGCCGTCGTCGTGCACCACCAGGGCCTGGACGAGACCGTTGGTACCGCTGCCGAGGGGGCTCCAGTCGACCCCGTCCCAGCGGGCGATGCGTCCCACCGGCTGCCCGCCTGCGGCGAGCACGAACCCTGCCGCGAACAGGGCTGGCCCGGTGCCGTCGTCGTGGACCGCCAGGGCCTCGATGCCGGCGTCGAGGCCGGACCCCAGCGTGCTCCAGCGCACACCGTTCCAGCGCGTGACGTGGTTCATGATCTCGTCGTCGACGGTCGCGATGAAGCCTCCCGCGAAGAGCTCCGCTCCAGGACCGGCATCGAAGGAGGCGAGCGCGTGCACCGTGTTGTGGCTGAAGGAACCGAGGACGGTGAGGTTCGCCCCATCCCAGCGCGCCACGCCGTTCACGAAGCCCGCGAAGAAACCTCCCGCGTAGAGCGCCGGCCCGCTGCCGTCGTCGTGGACGGCGAGCGATCGCACGAGTCCGGCTCCGTTGCCGATGCTGGTCCAGCTCGCTCCGTCCCATCTCGCGAGGCCCAACGCCGGCGTGCCCCCGGCGAGGCCGAAGTCACCGCCCACGACGAGCGCGGGGCCGGTGCCGTCGTCGTGCACGAGCAGGGCTCGCACGGTGCCGTTCGTGCCGCTCCCGAGTGCGGTCCAGCTCGCTCCATCCCAGCGCGCGATGCGGCTGGTGGGGAGCGTGAAGCTGCCGCCGACGTACAGGGCCTCGCCCGTGCCGTCGTCGAACGCGGCCAGGGCCAGCACGTCCTGTCCCTGGAGGCCGAACCCGAGCCCGAGGGCAGTCCAGCTCGCCCCGTTCCAGCGGGCGACCCCGTCCGTGAAGTTGCCGGCGACGTGCAGGGCCGGTCCGCTCCCGTCGTCGTGCACCGCCAGCGCGTGGACCGGGCCGTTCCGACCGGCGCCGAGAGCGCTCCAGTCCATTCCGTTCCAGCGGGCGACGCGATTCGCGGGCTCTCCTCCCGCGCTCGTGAAGGCACCGCCCGCGAACAGCGCCGGTCCGCTCCCGTCGTCGAAGCTGAGGAGGGCGTGGACCGGGCCGCTCGTGCCGGAGCCCAGGGCGGCCCAGCTCGTGCCGTTCCAGCGCGCGATGTGGCTCGCCTGGACACCTCCGGCGCTCGTGAAGTCGCCGCCGACGTGGAGCGCGGGTCCGCCACCGTCGTCGTGCACGACCATGGCCCGCACCGTCGCCTGCACGCCCAGCATCCCCCCGAAGGTCGGCAGCCAGCTCGGCACGCAGCCGCTGCCGCGCGCCAGGTGGAGGGGCGGCACGCGCAGGTCGACGGCAGCCCCGGCCCGCGCGACGCGAGCGCTCGCGACCAGGCCGCCGCTGCCGGCGCCCACCGCCGTGACCTGGAGGCCGGCGACCTCGGGCGCGAGCGCGACCGCGAGGCGATAGCGACCGCGCACGTCGGTGACCGCCTGGCCCCCCGCGCTGCTCACGACCACCGCTCCTTGCGCGGGAGCGCCGTCAGGTGCGAGCACGCAGCCCTCCAGCACCAGCGGACTCTCCGCGACGACGGTGACCTCCTGTCGGGACTCCTCGCTCTTCGCGCTCTCCGACGGAGCCGTGGAGAGCGCGATGGCGCCGCTCGCGAGCAGCGCCAGCCCCGCGGGGGAGAGCACGACGAGCGCGGACCCTCTGCGGGACCTCGGCGACGGCGCGGGAAACCGATCGTCGCGAGCAAGAAGCTGCATGGGACCTCCAAATCGTGCCGCGGGAGTGCGAGGCCGAAGGGATGAGGCACGCCGGCGTGCGCCTGCGCAAACGAGGCCTCAGTGTATCCAGGCCGCGATGGAGGGGGGGACCCCGGCTCCGACTCGACCCTCAGGGCCCCGGGCCCGCGACGAGCACCGTGTGCGTGCCCTCCGGCAGGTCGTGGCGCTCCGGATGGGCCAGGCCGGCCTCCCGGAAGATCTGGCCGTACTCGCCGACCGTGTAGGCGACGCCGCCCGGCGTGGTCGCCACCATGACGAGGTCGAAGGCGGCCGAGCGCGACGGCGTCACGCGGTCCTCCTCCAGCACGAACTCGAGTACCGCCACGCGCCCGCCCGGCGCCAGGGCCGCGCGGCAGCGCGCGAGGAAGGCCGCGCACGATTCGCGCGGGAAGTGGTGCAGGAAGTTCGTCACCAGGATCGCGTCGTGGCCGCTCCCCAGCTCGACCTCGAAGGCGCTGCCGGCGAGGTAGCGTGCGCGCGCGGCGAGGCCGGCCTGCTCGACGTTCGCGCGCGCCACCGCCAGGACGCCCGGCCAGTCCTGGAAGGTGACCTGGCCGGCGTCGGAGCGCCGCGCGACCTCGATCCCGTACAGGCCGTGGCCCGCGGCCACGTCCAGCACGCGCCGCGGCGCGCCTGCGCGGCAGACCACGTCCGCGAAGGCGGGCGCGAAGCTGCGCGCGACCGGGGCCATCGCGCGCGCGAACTCGACCCACACCGGGTTCTCGGCCGCGACCGTGCCGCCCGCGCGCTCGACCGTGCCGCCGCGCCGTATGGCGCCCTCCAGGTCGTCGAAGCAGCGCACGAGGCCGGGATCGGTCAGGAAGGTCGCGATCGAGCCCTGGTAGGCGGGCGAGCGGCGGTCGAGGAAGAGCGCCGAGATCTCGGCGCAGGCGTAGCGCTCGCCGCGCTTCACCAGGAACCCGTGGGCCACCAGGTGATTCAGCAGCGCTCGCAGCCCGCGCTCGGAGGCTCCGGCCAGGGGCACCAGGGCCGCCGGCGTGTCCGCGCCCGCCGCGACGTGCGTGAAGAGCTCCAGCCGGATCGCGGCCGCCAGCGCCGCGCTGGTCTGGTAGCCGGTGAGCGTCGCGTAGAGGCGCTCCGGCGTCGGGCGGTCGGGCGAGGCCACGAGCGCGGCCCATCCTAGGCCTCCCTGCTCCGGACGCCACTTCCGCGGGACGCGAGGGTCACGCCGGGGCGCGGGACGCGAATACCGGCGCGACACGCCTCCGTCTCCCGCGCATCCCAGCTCTCCATGCCCACCCTGCGGTGTCCCCCCTGCCTTCCCGCCGCGGCCCTGGCCGCCCTCCTGGCCGGAACCCTGACCGCCCAGGGCGAGACCGGCTTCCTGCGGGGCCGGGGCCGGCTCGACGTCTCGCCCAGCTACAGCGTCGATCGCTTCGACGAGGTGCGCCTGGTGAACCCGACCGAGGACTTCGACGACGGCCGGCGCGCCCTGCTGAACCTGTACGCGGCCTACGGGCTGCGCGACGACCTCGACCTGGTGCTGAACGCCGCCTTCACCAGCGCCGAGGCCGACGGCGAGCCGGCCTTCGAGGACGAGTCCGACCTCCAGGACGCCAGCCTGCAGGCCAAGTGGCGCGTGCACGATCGTCCGCTCGGGACGGGGCGGCTGCGCTGGCTGCTCGCGCCCGGAGTGCGCCTCCCCATGGGCGACTACGCGGACTTCTCGAGCAACCCGCTGAACGGCCTGGGCGAGGGCGACACCGTGCTGCTCGGACGCACGATCCTGCACTACGACTGGCGCAGCTGCTACGCGGCCCTCGAGACCGGCTACGACCGTCGCAACGGGCCGCTCGACGACGAGATCCCGCTGCACCTGTCGCTGGGCGCGACCGCCGGGCGCGTGACGTACCAGGCCTTCCTGACGAGCCTCTACGCGCTGGGGGACGAGGTCTCGAACCCGCGCCTCTCGGACGAGCGCGACGGCTACGTGCGGGTGGGGCTCGGGGCCTACGTGCGCGTCAGCGAGCGCTTCGGACTGTCGCTCTCCGTGCGCCACAGCGACGACGGCACGAACGAGAGCGAGGGGGCGTCGGTGGGGGTGGTGTTCCGGTGGTGAGCGGGGCGAGGACGCGGAGTGAATCGTCGAGCGTGGGGGCGCCCGCTCGGTGGTGGCCCGATCTGCGAGCGGGGGGAGAAGAGGCGTCGTGGATCGCAGTGCGGGCTGGCGCCCGCCCGGCGATCCACTCCGATGGTCTGAAGTAGCCCGATCTGCGAGCGGGCTAGCGCACGACCCACGACCCGCCGACGTGGACGTGACCGCAGGAGTGGCCGTGGATGTGCACCTGCCGCTTGGCGTGGCCCGGCGGGACGCCGTGGACGTGGTGGACGTCGCGCGGGTACACGCAGCCGCTCACGAGGGCGCCGAGCAGCACGAGGGCGTAGAGACGCTTGCGCATTTCGTTCCTTCCTCCGCCCTCCCCGATCGGAGCGCGCTCCCGGCGGACTTGAAGCGGAGCGCGACTCCAAGGGAGCAGGCCTGGAGTATCCTCCACCGGTCATGCTCTCCGCCCTCCTGACGCTCGCCCTGGCGCTCCCCCCCGGCGACCCCGTGCCCGTGCGCGTCGACCTGCGCGTGGAGCTCCTGACCCTCGTCTGGCGCCTGATCGGGGCCGGCGAGTTCAATCAGCAGCAGTCGAACTCGCCCTACGCGCGCGCGATGGAGGAGTGGTTCGGGCCGGCACGCGAGCACGAGGTCTGCACCCTGGCCAAGGTCCTGCGCGCGACGCGCGGGATCGGCTACAACGCCGTGCCGGACCTGGCGCTGCACTTGACGCCGCTGCCGGAGCTGGCCCTGCGCGTGCCGCTCGAGCCGTGGCCCGAGCGGCTCGACAAGCGCTGGCAGGGGCCGAACGTCGAGGCCTTCCTCGTGGCCCTGCGCAGCTTCGCCGCCGAGACCGGCTTCCTCGAGTTCGTCGCCGAGCACGCCGAGCTCTACCGCGCCGCCGAGGCGAGCCTGGGCAAGCAGGTCGAGGAGTCGCGCGTGCTCGAGTGGATGCAGGAGTTCTTCGGCCTGGAGGCGGGCACGAGCTACGTCGCCATCCCCGGGCTCCTGTGCGGGCCGGCCAACTACGGCGTGAGCGTGCGCCTCGCGGACGGGACGCTCGAGCTGTGGCCCGTGCTCGGCTGCGCCAGGTGGGACGCCGCCGGCAACCCGGCCTACGACAGCGCCATCGTTCCGACCGTCGTGCACGAGTTCACGCACGCCTTCGCGAACCCGGTGGTGGACGCGCACTGGCCCGCCTTCGAGCCCGCCCTCGAGCGCCTGTACGTCCCGGTGAAGAACCAGATGGCGAGCCAGGCCTACTCCACGCCGCGGATCTATGCCTACGAGTCGCTCGTGCGCGCCTGCGTCACGCGCCACGCGCTGCGCCACGGCGGCGAGGAGGCGCTGCGCAAGCAGGTCGACTACGAGGCCTCGCGCGGCTTCGGCTACACGGCCGGGCTCTCCGCGCTGCTCGCGCGCTACGAGGCCGAGCGCGCCACCTACCCGGACCTGAAGGCCTTCGGGCCCGAGCTGGCGCGCTTCTTCGCGGCCCGGGCCGAGGAGCTGCCGGCCCCGGAGCCGGCCGGCGCGGCGAAGGACGGCCGCTGACGGCCACGTCCCGCCAGTGAGCGTACAAGCCGTGCCCCGCGGCAGCCCACGGCCGGCATACCCTCGACCGTCATGACGCCCGCCGAACGTCGCGCCCTCGTCGATCGCTACGCCGCCGGCCCCGAGATCCTGCGCGCCGCGCTCGCGCGCGTGCCCTCCGCGGCCATGCAGTGGCGCCCCGCGGCGGGCAAGTGGTCCGTGCACGAGGTCGTGTGCCACTGCGCCGACAGCGAGACGATCTCCTCGACGCGCATCCGCTTCCTGGTCGGCGAGGAGCGCCCGACGATCCTCGGCTACGACCAGGACCGCTGGACGCAGCGCTTCGACTACCACGCCCTGCCGCTCGACCTCGCCCTGCGCCAGATCGAGACCGTGCGCGCCTGGACCGCCGACCTCCTGCGCCGCTTTCCGGACTCCGCCTGGTCCCGCGAGGGCCACCACACCGAGTCCGGCCACTACACCGCCGAGGACTGGCTGCGCATCTACGCCGAGCACCTCGAGCAGCACGCGCGCCAGATCGAGCGCAACCGGGCCGCCTGGGAGGCGCGCGGCTGAGCGGAAAGTACGGCGCGCAACCGGATCAGCGCGCCAGCTTCGTGATGCGCTGGATCTCTTCTTCCAGGCTCTTCTGGAGGCCCTTCAGCGCCTCGGACTGCTCGGCGAGGAGCGAGGCCGCTCCCGCCTGCGCCTGGAGCTGCTCGGCGCACGCGGCGTCGATGCGGACGGCGCCGGCCGCCGACTCGCTCTCGATCCGCTCGAGCTCCTGCCGCATCCCCTCGATGGCGGCGGTCGGGTCGGCGCCCAGCTCGAGCCCCCTCGTCAGCTCGGCCGCGCGTCCCAGGGCCAGGGCGCGCGGGTCGGCCAGCGCGGCCTGCGCGGCCCCGACGCGGTCCAGCAGAGCCGTCTCGGCCGCCGGAGCGGTCCCCAGGAACGACTCCACGGCCTGCAGCGCCGCGGCGCGCGGCGCGGACACCTGCTCCTCGAGCCGCTCCAGCGCCAGTCGCTTGGCCTCCTCCACCTCGTCGCGGAGCGCATTCCGCAGCATTGCCGTGAGCTCCTTGCCCTCGACGCTCCGGAAGGAGGTCGCCGTGATCCTGCCCGCCTCGCAGGCGAGCTCGAGCTGGGCCGAGAGCCCGCTCAGCGACGCCAGCACGGGTTCCAGGAAGGCGAGCCGCGCCTCCAGCGGCTCGGCCGGAGCGATCCGCAGCCCGGCCAGGTCCACGCGCGCCGACAGGGTCAGCAGCTCGCCGACGAACACCGCCTGGACACCGATCGAGAGCGTGCCGCCCGCGAGCTCCAGCGGCACCCGCTCGCCGCCGAGGCGTCGTCCACCCACCGCGAAGCCGTCCAGCGACAGATCGACGCTCGTCTCGCCCTCCGGCGAGGTCAGGACCGTGGACACGATCCGCTTCTCCCCGGACTCGATGCGGAGCTCCAGCGTTCCTTGCCCCGTGAGCGCGGGCGCGCTGGACAGGTCCTGGGCCGTGCCGGTCAGCGCGAAGGGCTCGCCGTCCATCGTCATCCCTCCCTTGAAGGATGCGCGCTTGATCCAGAGCTTCGGCTCCCTGGGTTCCTCGGGGGGGAACGCGTACACCGTCCCCGTGGGCATCTTCACCTTCTCCGTCCTCGTGCGGCTGCCCAGCCACGGCTGCACGCGCCGGTAGGTCGAGAGCGTCCACTTCAGCCACCAGGCGATCCGCTCCCCGAGGACCGACTCGATCAGCACGTCCGCGTCGAGCGCGTCCAGGCTGTAGCGCTCGAGGAGCGCGACCCGGTCGTCCTCGAGCGCCTTCCGCAGGAGCTCGGGCTGCGCGCGGACGAACGCGATGTCGTCGCGCACCTGGTCGCGGAACCTCTCCGCCGCGGCGCGCGTCGCCGCGAGGTCGCCCTCGACCTCCCCGATCGTCGCCACGATCTGCTGGTGCTGCCTCTGCACGTCGTCACGCGCCCTGGACACCTGCTCCTCGATGGCCGCGGGGCGCCCCGCCAGGTCGCCGCCGGACTGCCCGAGCGCCTGCCGGCACGCGGCGATCTGCTCCCGGGTCGCCTGGAGCCGCTGCCCGGCCTCGGCGCTCTTGCGGGCGATGCTCGTCCTGGCGGAGTCCAGCGTACGGCCGGCCTGCTGCAGCCGGGCGGCACCGCCGTCGAGCCCCTTCTTGGCCGTCCTCAGCTCTTCGACGAGCGCGAGGACCTTCAGCACGTCCAGGCGGGCGACCTTCTGGATCTCCTTCGCCCTCGCCAGGAGGCCGCGCGCCGTCTCGAACGAGGCCCGGGTCGCCTCGATGTCCGCGCTCGCCGCCGCGATCGACCTCCGCTCCTCCTCGAGGTCGACGGCGTTCGCCGCCAGGAGTCCCGCCTTCGCCGCCTCGAGCGCAGCGCCGTCCGGCGTCGGAACGCCGAGACCCTCGAGGGCCTGCTGCACGGACGCGAGCGACGCCGGCGGCTCCAGCCGCGCCAGGCCCTGCACCCTGGCCAGGGCCTCCTCCAGCTGCCGCGGGATCGGGCTGGAGCGGAGCTGCTCCTCGATGCGCGCGCCGCGCGCGCGCGTCTCCCTCTCGATCTCGCGGGCCCGCCGGACGGTCTCGAGCTCCTCGACGTCGGGCGGAGTGAGCCGCGCCAGCAGGTCGTCGAGCGCCGCCTCGAAGAGCACGCCGGTGCCGGTCGCGGACTCCTCGGGCTCCGGCTCCGGCGCGACGTCCCGCTCGAGCGCGCCGCTCTCCGTGCGCTCGCCGTTGAACCGCAGTCCCTCCAGGACCAGGGCATCCACGTGCACGCGCCCCGAGAGCAGCTGGAGCGCGTCCACGCCGGCCTCGAGCTCGTCGAACTCGAAGAGGTTGCGCATCGGCCGGTCCTTGTTGGCGACGCTCACTCCCGTCAGGGCCAGCGAGGGGGCCAGGGTCGAGACCGTCTTGCCAACCGTCGCTCGGGCGCCGAAGGCCACCTCCAGCCCGTCGGCCACGGCGCGGCGGAGGATGGCGTCGCGGAAGACGAACACCACGCCCACCAGCGCGATGGACACGAGCGACATCGGGACCAGCGCGCCCCAGCGCAGGATGGAGGAGGACTTGCCCGCGAGCGAGACCGCCTTGCGCAGCGGCTTCTCGCCGGGCTTCACGACGACGTGCGCGCGCCGCGTGGCGTGGAAGTGGGCGTGCGCGGCCTGGACGTCCGCGCGCCACGCCGCGTGCGCCTCGTCCCTCGGGAGCACGAAGACTCCGCGCGGCAGGGACTTCAGCACTGTCCGGCAGGCCGCATCGATGGCCTGCAGGTCCTCCTTCCCCGTCGGCGGGGCGAGCAGCACGAAGCCCCCCTTGCGCTCGACCCCGGCCAGGGCGCTCGCGAAGGCCGCGTGCCTGTCGCCGGCCAGCGCGTTCCAGTCGATCCGCCGGGCGCCCGGATGCGGCGCCAGCACGGCCTCCGCGACGGCCCGGGCGTCGTCCGGCACGAAGAGCAGGACCTGCATGCCTAGCCCATGTAGGGCGAGTCGATCCGGGTGTAGAGCTGGTAGAGCCGACTGCTGCGCCACAGGCCGAGGACGCTGCTCTGCGCCAGCTTCTCGTTCACGCGTCGGCGGTAGAGGTCGATGAGGCGACGCGCGAGCAGGAAGACGGGCAACAGCAGGGCCAGCCCCGCGACGGTGCCGCCCAGCGTCACCGAGTGGTGCAGGCGGCAGAGGTAGAGCGGCGAGTCGTAGATCGACGTCCAGAGGCCGGTCAGCGCGTCGGACTCCAGCAGCGCGACGCCGAGGGCGTCGAACGCCGGCCCGAGCGCGAGCGCCAGGAGCTTCGCCGCGCCGAGCATGACCAGCGCCGCCGTCACGTTGACGCGGAAGAAGAGGAGGACGGCGACGGCGGCGAGCGCCTGGGGCGTCGCGATCGGGACGAAGCCGAGGAAGAGGCCCAGGGCGAGCGCGAGGCCGAGCGCGGTGGAGGAGGTCTCCGAGTTCAGGAGCTTCACGAAGCGGACGACGAAGCGCAGGGCGAGCACGCGGATCTCTCGGAGCCCGCCTCCTATGCTCCCCGCCTGCCGCGAAGTCAATCGCAATTGCGTCGCCGGGCGCGCGCGCCCGAGGGACCCGGACCCGTCAGGACCGGCAAGCGGCTCCAGCGGGCGAAGCGGCGGACGATGCGGCGGTGGAGGCGTCTCAGGGACGGCTCGGCGCCGGCTCAGCGCGTGTCTCGCCCTGCGGGCCCGGCCGCAGCGTCCCGCTCCTTCCCGCGGCGCAGCCTGCGCAGGTGCCGGAAGCCGACCAGCTTCTTGGCCGACTCGTCCCACAGGCGCAGCGTGAACAGCCGGAAGCTGGCGCCGAGCTTCACCGGCTGGACGGAGCGGAACAGCGGGTCGGAGCGGTGGCAGCGCTCCAGGTTGTAGTTCGGGATGCGCGGGCTCAGGTGGTGGATGTGGTGGAACCCGATGTTGCCCGAGAACCACTGCAGGATCCGGGGCAGCTGGTAGAAGGAGCTGCCCCGCAGCGCAGCCGCGGTGTAGTCCCAGTCCTCACCGCGCTCCCAGTAGGCGTCCTCGAACTGGTGCTGGACGTAGAACAGCCAGACCCCCGCGGAGCCCGCCACGGCCAGGACGACGACCTGGATCAGCAGGTAGTCCACCAGGCCGAAGAGCAGGCTCAGGGCGGCGCCCAGGCCCAGGATCGCCGCGTTCATCCACCACACCGAGCGCCGCTCCCGGCGCGTGGACCTGGCCGAGGGGAGGCGCTGCAGGATCACGAACAGGAACAGCGGCGCCAGCACGAAGAGCACCAGCGGATTGCGCGCGAGCCGGTAGGCGAAGCGCTTCCAGCGCGACGATTCCAGGTACTCCTGGACCGTCATCGTCCACACGTCGCCGACTCCGCGCCGGTCCAGGTCGCCGGCCGTCGCGTGGTGCTGGGCGTGCTCCCAGCGCCAGTGGTAGTAGGGCGTGAAGGTCAGGACGCCCGCCACGAACCCCCACACGTCATTGGCCGCGCGCGAGAGGAAGAACGACCCGTGCCCGCAGTCGTGGAAGATGATGAACACGCGCACCAGGATGCCGCCCGCGAGGATCGCCAGGGGCAGGGTCAGCCACCACGAGACGTCCCTGGTCCAGTACATGAGGGCCCAGAGCGCGGCGTAGGAGCCGAAGGTGTTCACGAGCTGCCAGGCCGCCCGCAACCGGCTCGGCTTCTGGTACTCGATCACGAGCCGCTTCCACGCCTCGACCTCCTCGCGGCGCGGGCGCGTCCCGTCCGGGGGCACCTGGGTATCGCCGTCCCCGTTCGGCCCGGGTCCCCGCGCGGGGCTCGCCGGCACCTCGGCGGTGCACCCGAGCTCCCCTTGCTCCTCTCGGTGCTCGACCACGCGAGTCATGCAGCCAACCTAAGCCCTGGGGGTCGGCGGTGGGTGTACGAACTGGGGCGAAGCAGTCGGAGCGCACGGTGCGCTGGGCGCGGCAAGGGCGGCGTCCAGCGAGACATGCGCCCGGGGTCGCGTCGGGGATACGTGGGCGCAGGGCGTTGCCGGATCGGCATCCTTCCGCGAGTCGCTGCGCTCGTCGCGCAGGCCCAGGCGCTCTGTCCCCCCTCCTCCCACCTGAAGGGAGTAGCATCTGGCCATGACCTCACGGTTCGGCCGCGTTTCCCTGGGCTGGATCGCGCTCGCGGTATGCGGGCAGTCCATCACGGAGGCCCAGCGCGCCGCGCCCGTGGAGCTCTACCGCCTCACGCTGCCGTGCAAGCCGGCTCCGCCGCCCTCGGGCGAGAGCTCCTCGGCCTGGGCCGTCGCCGGGGACTGGGCCGTCGGGTTCTGCGAGCGTCCGGACGAGCGCGGGTTCCGGTGGTCGCGCGCGACGGGGCCGACCCTGCTCCTCCCGGCTCCCGGCGCGGTCACGTCCTGGGCCTCGGCGGTCAACCGGACGGGCACGACCGCGGGCGTCTCCTATCCGGGCGAGGTCCTCACGCTCTGGAGCGCGGGGAGCGGAACGGGCACGCCGCTGTCGCTCCCCTACGGCGGCGCCGCCGACCTGCGTCCCACGGCGCTCAACGACGCCGGAGTCCTCGTGGGCCACGTCGAGACCTTCGACGGGTTCCGCAGCTGGGTCTGGGATCCGGTGAACGGTTCGCGTGCGCTCCCGAGCCTCGGCTTTCCGCCCTCCGGCCTGGCCACCGACATCAACGCACTCGGACGGATCTCGGGCTACATCGAGCCGAGCTTCCCGGTCACCAGCCCGATCCCGTTCGTCTTCGATCTCGCCTCCGGGACCTCGACGTTCCTCGCGACCGCGAGCGGCGGTCAGGCCTTCGGCCTCGACGACGCCGGCAACGTCGTCGGCAAGGCGTTCTCCCTGCCCCCGGGCGGGCCCTCGCCCCCGTGCCTGTGGCGCACGAGCACGGACCGGCTGGACCTGACCGAGGGCTCGCCCTTCGCGGGAGCGAGCGGGATGGCGCTGGACGTGAACGAGGACGGCCTGGTCGTCGGCGAGCTCGTCCCGAACACCCTCCCCGGCCAGCGCCGGGCCTTCGTCTGGTCCGAGGCGCTCGGCCTGCGCGACCTGAACGACCTGGTCGAGAACCGCGGCTCGGTCCTGCTGCTCACGGCCCTCGACGTCTCCGACCGCGGCTGGATCGTCGGGATCGCGCGCGACACGGCCAGCGGCACGCAGACGATGGCCTTCCTGCTGCGCCCGAGATGAGCCAGCTACCTCTCGAGAGTCTTCGCGCGCCGCGACGATTCCGCGGGAGGTAGTCGTTCACCGCATTCGGCGAAGCCGGACGCCATCAGGTCGGGGACCAGCCGCCCCTGCAAGGACGGATTCCCGCGTGCCGCGAGCGCGCGAGTACCATGACCCGAGGAGGTTTCGTCCCATGCCGAGTTCCCCCGTCGTGGTCCTTGGACTCTTGTCCTTGGCCGGATTGCACGGCTCGGGTCCCCGCGACCTCGATGCGTACGGCATCCTCTTGCGCAGCGAGCGGGTCTATGCCGAGTGCAGGACCTACCGCGACACGGGCGCCGTCAAGACGGTCTACATCAAGGACGGGAAAAGGCGCACGGTGACGAAGCCCTTCTCCACGGCCTTCGTCCGCCCCGACCGGTTCCGCTACGAGTTCCTGGATCGGCGTGGCGACGAGGAGTTCGACCGCTACCTGATCTGGAGCGAGGCCCGCGACGTGAAGACCTGGTGGGACATCCGCCCGGGCGTGGAGACCGAGTCGACGCTCGAGCGCGCCCTCGGCGCGGCTCGCGGCGTGTCGGGTGCCTCCTCCTACACGATCGCGGAGCTGCTGATGGACTTCCCGGCGGGCTTCGAGCGCGTGACGGACCTCTCGGACGCCGTCCGCCAGGGGGAGGAGGATCTCGGCGGCATCCGCTGCTTCGTCGTCACGGGCGGCTCGCGCGAAGAGCCGGTGACCCTGTGGATCGACCAGAGCACCTTCCTCCTGCGCAGGATCGACGAGCAGAACGTCTTCCCCGACTTTCGCACCGAAGAGACCACGACTTACGACCCGGTGATCGACGAGGCCATCCCGGAGTCCCTGCTGGCCTTCGATCCGCCCGTGGCCGAGACGCCGGCCAGCCGCCCGCCGCGCGCGCGCCATCGCTGGGGGCCGGACGAGCTCGACGCGCTCGACGCGCAGCACATCCTCGAGCGCACGACGCGGACCTACGCCGAGTGCAGGACCTACCGCGACTCGGCCGTCGCGCGGACCTGGATCGCCGACGAGGGGGGCCGTCCCCGCACGGAGAGGGCGCCCTTCACGACCGCCTTTGTCCGCCCGGACCGCTTCCGCCTCGAGGCCAGGGCGCGCCGCGGCGAGGAGGAGTTCGACCGCTGCCTGGCCTGGCGCAACGGCGAGGACGTGCGTTCGTGGTGGGACCTTCGACCGGGCGTCCAGCACGTGCAGATGGGCGCGGCTCTCTCCCCGGCGACCTTGATGACCTCCTTCACGGTCGACACGGTTCCCGCCCTGCTCGGGGAGGTTTCGGGCAGGAGCGTGACGAAGATGACCGACCCGGAGCGGATGGAGGACGAGGAGGTCGACGGCCGGGCCTGCTTCGTGCTCGAGTCCCGGTTCGACTCGCTCACCCTGTGGATCGATCAGGAGAGCTTCCTCCTCCTCAAGCTCGAGCGCTTCTTCGGCCCGAGGGAGACGACGGTCACCTACGAGCCTGCGATCGATCTGGAGATCGCCGAGTCCGAGCTCGTCTTCGACCCGCCCGATCCCGAGCCGCGCTGACCCGGCGCCGGCGCCGTCCGGCGCCAGGATCGTCGTGAGGACCGACGACGACCGTGCCGCACCTGGGAAGCGCGTCCCCGGTCCTCAGCCCATGCGTCGCATGCGCTCGTTGGCGCGCTCGAAGATGCCGCGGATCACGTCGCCGTCCGAGGGCTCCTCGGCCAGCGTCTCCGGGTTCCACTGGCTGCGCGCGGTCGCGAAGAAGTCGCCGCCGTAGACGTGCAGGCCGCCGGTGAAGCGCTCGAGCGGGTTCGTCACCGAGTGGATCGCGGTGACCGGGAGCGCGGCGACGTCGCCCTCGAACAGGCACTTCGCGCCGTGGGCCTCGGGCCGGCCCTCGCCTCGACGCCACAGGATGTTGTCCTCGCGCCCGGTGTAGATCCCGATCAGGGCCCACATCCGGTGGTCGTGGGGCATGAGGTTCATCAGCGGCGTCCAGGTGGCCGCGAAGATCGTCAGGGTCGTGGAGCGGTGGAGCACCCTCAGCCCGGCCTCGCGCGGCTCCCCGAGCGCGCGCAGCATCGCCCTCGGCTCGCGCACGCCGCGCGCCAGCACCTCCTTCACCGCGGCCTGGGGCTCGGCCTCCGCGCCGGCGGCGACGCACTCGGCCACGAAGGCGTCCAGGTCGAGCGCGCCCGTCCTCACGAGCACCTCCGGGGCCTCGCCGGTGCCACTGGTCCGGCAGGCTGGCGCGAGCAGGACCCCGGCCGAGGCCAGCAGGGCGTTCCGCCGGGACAGCATGGGTTCAGGAGATCGGGGCTCATCCATCTGCCCTCCGGAGGCTCTCGAGGTTGCGGTGGGTCGGACGCGCTCGATCCTACCGCTCCTCGAGGAGCCGATGGAGCCGTCCTGGAGTTCCGGGCGATCCCTGCCAGGGCCGATCTCCAGCGGCCTGGAGGGGGGACCGACGAGCGCGGGCTTCCGGCTCCCGCCCTGCTCGGCGCGGCCGCAGCGGGACGCGACTCGCCGGCGGTGTCGCTCCTCCTACTGGAAGAGCAGGTGGATCGTGTTGGGCTCGGGCCCGATCGAGTAGCTGGTGAACTCCCAACCCAGGTCCTTCCGGTCGAGGATGTCGTCCAGGACGACCCGCACCGAAGGGTGGCAGGCGCTGCCCACCGGGATGGGGTCGTCGGCGGTGGACGCAGCCGCACCGGTGACTCCCGAACGAGCGCGCGGCGTCGAGCGTGAGCGGGACGCGCGCCTGGACGAGGCGGTCCCGGATCGCTTCGCCTTCTTGGGTCGCTTGGCCACGGGTCTCTCCTTGGGCTACGGACGGAACGCGTTGAGCGTGTTGAGGTCGATCAGGACCGCCGGCTTCGTGCCGCTGGCGTTCTTCGAGAGCATCTTCGTGAAGTCGTTCGTCGAGAGCGGTGCGGCCTCGGGGGCGGCCACCTCCAGCGACGCGAGCTCGGAGGCCTGCTGCTGGATCGCGAGCTTCTGCGGATCGCTCGCGGCGTCGTAGCGCGTCCGGAGCTCCCGGATGATCCTGCGCTCTTCCGCCCTCTGATCGGCCTGGCGGGCAGCCTTCGCATCCGCGGTCTCGATCTCCTCGAGAGCCAGGCGGGCCTTTTCGTAGTTCGGAACGACGCTCGGACCGATGGCGCGCCGCACGGCGGGGTGCATCGCCAGGTACGTCGCGGCAAGGCCCGTGGCGAAGGTCTGCCCCAGGACCGCGCCCGTACCCCGGGCATCCTCTACCTCGGATCCCGTGTGCGCCGTGGCGATCAGCGAGGCCACGCTGCGCCGGCCGTCCTTCTCGGCCAGCGGAACGAACGCCAGCTCCTTGCGCTTGTAGCCGAGCGCGACCGCGGTCGGGACGTACTCCGCGTTCCACTGCACGCCCAGGCCGAGGACGGTGTTCGTGCCGAAGTAATACCGCTTCGAGCCCTTCGCGCTGATCGTGCCGTCCATCCCGGCGGTCGGATGGTTCGAATCGATCGAATCGGGGAACTCCGGGCCGACGTTCTCCAGCAGGTAGCGCGACATCAACAGGGCCGCCTCTCCGGTCGCGAACGAGTGGTTCGCACCGAAGCGGAGCGGCTTGGCGCTCACGCCGACGGTCGTCATCACCGGGAGCACCTTGCCGTCCTCGTCGACGGGAGCGAGCACGAGCTCGTCGCGCTTGTAGCCGATGTCCACGGTCGGGGGCTCGCTGTCGAGATCGATCGCGACGTTCGTGCGCGTGACGAACAGGAGACTGTCCTTGCCGACGGAACAGGCTCCCGCCAGCAGCGAGAAGAGCACCAGACCGATCCAGCGCATGCGAATCCTCCTCCCCTTCATCACCTGATCGGATCAGGACCCTCGGGATCCTCTCCGGCAGGACCTGGCCGGCGCAAGGTCCAGCAGCGCAATTCGGGCGCATCGGAGCCGTTGCTCGCCGCGCGCAGGGCCAGGACCGAGTCGGATTCGAAGAGCTCCGGGGCGATGCGCGAGCAGGCTCCGAACGGGACGACCAGCCCGCGCGGAGCGCGGCCCCAGCCGAGGTCGAGGCCGAGGCTCCACCATCGATCCCATTGACTGGCCGGCGACGACCGTTCACGGAAGTACAGGAACCTCCAGCGCGTCGTCGGGGGAGCCGCCGGGCGTTCCTCGCCGCGCAGGAAGCGCAGGTATTGCTCGCACAGCTCGGGCCCGTCGACGAGCCGCGGTCGAGCGCAGGCATAGCGGCGCCGGCCCAGGCCGGCCGTCCAGCCGCCGTCGGCCGCATCCAGGCGCAGATCGCTCCCGAGGGTCCACCGGTCCACGTGCACGGTGTCGCCTCGGGTCGTCTCGCGCACGAGCAGCAGTCCGAGGTGATGGCGACTCCCTTCCGCGTCCGTCCAGCTGAGGGAGGTGCAGCTCACCAGGATGGAACCCCACACCGCGAGCCAGAGGGGCCGCAGGGCAAACCCTCCCCCGTGCTCGCGGCGCCCATCGGGAATGCGGCGCATCGCTCGGGGCAGGATCATACTCGCAGCTACGGCTCGGCCGCGGACGGTGCCCCGGTGGGCGGTGCTCAACCCATGCGCCGCATGCGCGCGCTGGCGCGCTCGAGGATGCCCCGGATCACGTCGCAGTCCGAGGGCCTCGTCCAGCGTTTCCGGGTTCCAATGGCTGCGCGCGGTCGCGAAGGAAGTCGCCGCCATGGACGTACAGGCCGCCCGGGAGCGCGGCGACGTCGCCCTCGAACAGGCGCTTCGCGCCGAAGGCCTCGGGCCGTGACGGGG
Organism: Planctomycetota bacterium; assembly: GCA_036376275.1. Lineage (GTDB taxonomy): Bacteria > Planctomycetota > UBA1135 > UBA1135 > JABFRZ01. The sequence goes on from DASVAP010000253.1 coordinate 19,206, forward strand.
CGATTCCGCGCGACGTCCCGAGCTGGCTGCCGTGCTCCAGGACCACGCCGAACTGCTGCAAGCGCTCGGGGACCAGGCTGGGGCCGCGGAGCTGGCGCTCCAGGCTGCCGAGCTGCGGAGGTGAGCCGTCTCCACGGTCCCCGCGCCGTTCGGGCAGTTTTCCTGTCCGATGGACCCGGCCCGCGCGCCTAGGGCTCCTGGACGCCCGCCGGCAGCGGGCACCGCAAGCCCACCCGAGCCCAAGGAGGTTCCCGATGTCCCCGAAGCGATCTCTCGCCCTGGTATTCCTGGTCCTGGCCGGCGCCTTCGCGGGACGCGCCGAGGCGCAGTGCGAGATCGACACGTTCGCGCCGGCCGATTCTGGTTTCTTCGGCAACACCCTGGTGATGGAAGGCGACACCGCGGTCGTCGCCGCACCCGGGAGCACCTCGCATCCGCACGCCGTCTACGTGTACGTGCGGACCGGGGGGCAGTGGATCCAGCAGCAGAAGCTCTCGCCCAGCGACGGCCGGATCGGGGTCTTCGGCGGGTTGGTCGCCCTGTCGGGCGACACGCTCGCGGTCGGTGGCAACAGGGAGCGCGCCTACGTGTTCGTGCGGACCACGTCCGGCTGGGTCGAGCAACAGAGCCTGGAGCTCCCGGGGGCGCCCCGCGCCTGGAGCTTCGGGCATGGCGTCTGGCTCGACGGCGACACCTTGGTCGTCAGTGCCCCCACGGAGGGCACCCCGGCCACCACTGCCGGCGCCGCATACGTGTACGTCCGGAGCGGGGGGGTGTGGAGCCTGCAACAGCGCCTCCAGCCCCGCGATGTCTCGGCCGGTGGGTTCTGTGGCCTCGACGCCGCGCTCTCGGGAGACGAGCTCCTGCTCGGATGCTCGGGCAAGGACGCCGTCTACCGCTTCACGCGCAGCGGCACGAGCTGGCAGGAGCAGGAGAAACTGACCGCGAGCGGGGGCCGGAGTGGAGACAGCTTCGGAATCGGTCTGGCGCTCGACGGCGACACCCTGTTGATCCGCAGCGCTCCTCCGACGCCCCTGTTCACCTACACGGTCCACGTGTTCGAGCGATCGGGTGGGCTCTTCCTCGAGCAGCAGCGCATCGACGTCAGCGCGCCGTCCGGATCCGGCTCGGGCTCGTACTCCACCGCCATCTCCGGGGACACGTTCGTGATCGCCAGTCGGTTCGAGACCGTGGACGGCATCCAGCAGAGCGGTGCGGCCTACGTCTTCTCGCGCTCGGGCTCGGTCTGGCGCCAGACCGCCAGGCTCTTGCCGACCGTCAGCCGTGCGCAGCTCTTTTTCGGCTCCAGCGTGGCCCTCTCGAACGACACACTCCTGATCGGCGCCGCCGGCGACGACGGCGCAGGGGCCCACGTCGGCCGCGTGCACGTCTACGAGCTCCCCGGCGCGAGCGTCACCTACCACAATGGTCGCGGAATCAATGTGGACACGCTCGCGACGACTCCCGCGGCCGTTCGTCAGACGTGGACGGCCACGCTGGGCGTCACCGCGCCGCACACCGCCGGGCTGGCGTACCTCGCCGTCCACCGAGCCTGTCAGCCCGGCGTGCGCGTGCTGGGCGGAGGCGCCGAGTTCCTGCTGGCCGGACAGCCCGTCGCGCTCCTCGGCCCGACGCCGCACGCGGGCCAGGGGAGCTCGGTCCCCTTCACGCTCGCGATCCCCCCGAACGCCGCCCTGGTGGGGCTTCCCTGGGCCGCCCAGGGCGTCATCCTCGGAGGCACGACGGGTCTGACGAATGCCGCCACCGGCCGCGTGCAGTGAGCCGACCGCGCGCGTTCCTCAGAACCGTCCCGCCAGCGACCCGTGGTAGCCGGTCATCTCGGCGTAGCCGCGGCCGGGCACGGTGCCGGTGACGGCGATCGGGCCTTCCCAGTAGGAGACGTCGGTGCTCGTGCTGACGAGCTCGCAGTCTGGGACGAGCGGGCTCAAGACGAGCTCGAGGCCGGCGCTCGGGACGGCCAGGGTCCAGCCGGCGGGGTAGACGGCGCGCGTGGTGGGGCTGGTCCAGGTCGCGCTCGGCCGCAGGCGGAAGTCGGCGGCGGTGAGCGGGCGCGCGCTCCCGTCGGACTCGACCAGGGTGCCGGCGGATGGCGCGAGCGCGTTCCCGGCGGCGTCGCGCAGGTGGAAGGCCATCAGGTCTCGGCCGTCGGCGAGCTGGAGCGAGAACCAGTCCCAGCCGACGGCGCCGTCCGCCAGGACGGTCGAGCCGAACTCGTGGTCGTACCAGGCGGAGCCGCGCACGGTGCGCTCGGTGCCATCGAGGCGCAGCGTCCCGGTCACCGCGAGGCGCGTCCAGGAGGCGTAGGCGGAGGCGTTGCCCGGATCGGCACCCTTCCGGGAGTAGCCGCGCTCGCCGTGCAGGACGAGGGGCTTCTCCGGCGTGAGGCGCAGCGAGTACGCGAAGCCGCGCGCGGGGTCGCCGGCCTCGAGCGCGAGCGTCTCGGAGCTCGAGAGGGCGCCGGGCGGGGCGCGGTGCAGCGACCAGTCCTCGAGGCGCACGTCGAGCTCGCCGGTCGTGGCCCGCGCGAGCGGCGAGGCGCGCCGCAGGCGCTCGGCGAAGCGCGTCTCGCGCCGCGCGACGTCGGTCAGGACGAGGTGCCCGGCGTAGGCCTCGCTCGCGCGTAGCTCCGAGCCCTCCCCGCGCGGACCGGGCTCGAGCCCGCGGCGGAAGACGGTGAACTGGAAGCCGAAGGCCGCGCCGGCCTCGTCCTCGAGGTGCCCGGTCAGGTACCACCACTCGGTCTCGAACCCCGGGTGCGCGCCGTGGTCGGCCGGGAAGACGAGCTCGAGCCCGGGCTCGACGCGCTTCCACCCGTCCTCCTGGGGCGGAACGAGGGCGACGAGCAGCGCCACGCAGGCGCCGCGCAGCGGCTCAATCGGGCTCACGCAACGCCTCCTGCGGCTGCAGGCGCAGCGAGAGCCAGGCCGGGATCCAGCCGGCGACGAGGCAGGCCGGCACGACCGCGGCGGCGCTCCACAGCACCGAGGCCGGCACGGTGAGGTCGAGCGACCAGCCGAAGCTCTGCACGTTGACCACCGCGACCAGCACGGTGCCGGCGGCGAGGCCCACGCCGAGGCCGATCCCGGCGCCCGCGAGCCCCAGGAGGAACGCCTGGCCGGCCACCAGCAGCCCGAGCTGCGCGCGCGAGCCGCCCAGGACGCGCACGACGGCCAGCTCGCGCTCGCGCTCGCGCACCAGCGCCGTCAGGACCAGCACGACCGCCAGCGCCGCCACGAGCGCGGAGATCCCCTGCAGGGCCGAGGTGACCGCGAAGGTGCGCTCGAAGACGCGCAGGACCTCGGCGCGCACCTCGCGTGCGTCGAGGACCTCGAGCTCGAAGCGCCCGGCCAGGGCCGCGCGCAGGCGCGCGCGCTCGGCCTCGACGTCGGCCTCGGGCGGAAGGTGCACGCCGACGCTCTCGGCGCCCTCGTCGCCGGCCACGCGCAGGAAGTCCTCGAGCTCGAGCACGACGCGCCCGAGGTGGCCCGAGAAGTCGCGGTAGACGCCGACGATCTCGCGCTCGAGCGTCCCGCCCGGCGTGGTGAGGCGCACGCGGTCGCCGCGCCCGAGGCCGAAGCGACGCTCGAAGGGCTCGTTGACGACCACGCCGCCGCGCGCGCGCGCCTCGGCGAAGACCACGCCGAAGGGGCGGCCGTCGAGGAACGGCACGCCGCCCTCGCGCTCGGCCACGGCGAAGGGGGCGCCTCCGAGCACGATGCGCTCGCCGCCGACGCTGGCGAAGGTCTCGTGGTAGGGGTCCACGCGCTCGGGCCCGAAGAGCGCCGTGACGGCCGCGACGGCTTCGGAGCCGATCCGTCCCGCGCTCGTGCCGTCGGCGCTCGCCACCGGGCGCAGGTAGAGGTCCGAGCGCATCGTCTGGTCGGTCCAGGCGACGACGCTGGAGCGGAACGAGGCGATCATCGTCGTCATCGCGATCGCGAGCGCGACCGCGACGCCCACCGCGCTCGCCGCCCAGGCCGCCCGGCGCCGCGCGGCCGCCAGCGCCGCCTGCGCGAGGCGCAGCGGCGTCCCGAAGCGCTCGCCCAGGAACGCGAGCGGCACGCGCGCCAGCAGATCGAGCAGCGGCCGCGCGAGCACGATCCCGACCGCGAGCAGGAGCAGCGTGGAGACGAGCGCCCACAGCGGCCGGCCGTTCACGGCCGGCTGGCGCGCGGCCAGCGCGGCGCCGGCCAGCAACGCCACGGCCACCCCGGCCCGCGCGCGCGGGTGCGAGCGGCCCTCGATCACCCCGGCGAGGCGCAGGTGCTGCACCGGCGGCGTGCGCCAGGTCTCGAGGAGCGGCAGGAACGCGGCCACGAGCGCCGTCCCGAGGCCGAGCGCGAGCCCGGCGACGATCCAGGCCGGCTCCAGGCGCACCGCGCCGAGCAGCACGTCCTCGGACAGCGTCGCGAAGCTCCCGTGCACGTCGGCGGCGATCGCGCGCGCCCCGGCCCAGCCGAGCACGACACCCAGGAGCCCGCCGGCGAGCCCGATCGCTGCCGATTCGGCCAGGACCGCCGCGCCGAGCTGGCCCTGCGAGGCGCCGAGCGAGCGCAGCAGCGCGATCACGGCGCGCCGCTCGACGACGGCGGTCGCGAGCGTGGTGGCGACCAGCACGATCGCGACCAGCACCGAGACGCCCGCCAGGGCCGTCAGGTTGAAGGTCAGGGAGCGCACGAAGCGCTCGCCGTCGGCACGCCGCTCCGAGGCCGGCGCGACGCGCGCGCCCTCGGGCAGGAGCGCCTGGACGCGGGCGATCGTGGCGGCCTCGTCGAAGGGCACGCCGGCGCGCGGGGCCAGCGTCAGGCGGTCGACGTGCTCGCCGCGCCCGAGCAGCTCCTGGGCCAGGGCCACGTCGGCGACGAGCACGCGCTCCCAGGCGCTCGCGGCGCGCGGGGGATCGAAGAGCGCCAGCAGCTCGAGCTCGACGCGGCGGGACTGCACGATCAGCGCCAGGCGCCGGCCGACGGCCAGTCCCAGCTTCGCCGCGGCCGGCCGCGCCAGCAGCACGCCCTCGCGTCGCAGGAAGCGCTCACCGAGGCGCGCGTCGATCTCGCCCGCGAAGCGCGCCTCGCCCGTGCCCAGCGTGTCCACGCCGAGGATGCGCACCAGCTCGCCGCTCCCGGCGACGAGCGCCGTGCCCTCGACCACCGGCGCGATCACGAGCTCGCCCGCCAGCGGCGCGAGCCGCGCGAGGTGCTCGAGCGGCACGCCGCCCGGCTGCGTGACCTCGAGGCGCGCCGCGCCGGCCAGGGCCTCGACGTCGTCGGTCATCGAGGCCACCGCCGCGCGGCTGGCGAGCGCGGTGGCGAGCACCGCGGCGACGCCCACGGCCACGCCGAGCACGGTGGCGAGCGCGCGCCGCGGGCGCAGGTGGAAGGCGCCGAGGACGGCGGTCCAGGAGGGGAGCGCCAGCGCGGAGCCGCCGCGCGCGGTCGCGGGGGTCACGCGCCCTCCACGATGCGGCCGTCCTTGAGCGCGACGACGCGTCCGGCGCGCGCGACGAGGGCGCGATCGTGGGTGGCGAGGAGCAGCGCGGCGCCCTCCTGCGCGCGCAGCTCCTCGAGCAGCTCCAGCACGCGCGCGCCGTTCTCCGAGTCGAGGTTCCCGGTCGGCTCGTCGGCCACGACCAGCGCCGGGCGGTGCACGAGGGCGCGCGCCAGCGCCACGCGCTGCTGCTCGCCGCCGGAGAGCTCGCCCGGGCGGTGCCGCGCGCGCTCCGCCAGCCCGACGCGCGCCAGGAGCGCGCGCACGCGCTCGGGATCGCGCCGGCCGTCGAGCGCCAGCGGCAGGGCGACGTTCTCCTCCGCCGTGAGGTTCGCGACCAGGTGGAAGGCCTGGAACACGATCCCGAGGCGCCGGCGGCGCAGCTCGGTCCGCTCGCGCTCGCTGGCGCGCCCGAGGTCGAGCCCGGCGACGCGCAGCGTGCCCGCGTCGGCCCGATCGACGCCCGAGACCAGGTTCAGCAGCGTCGACTTGCCGCAGCCGGAGGGCCCGACGACGGCCACGAACTCGCCCGGCGCCACGTCGAGCGACACGCCGCCCAGCGCCGCGACGGCGAGCCCGCCGCGCGCGTACCGCCGCTCGACGTCCCGCAGGCTGACGATCGGTTCCATGGCGCAGGAGAGTACGCGCTGGCTCCCGTCTCGGATCCCGACCGCCGTGCTCGCGCGGGGTCCCTGCTTCCGGGAGCGATGCCACCGGGAAGAGCCGGGCTGGAGCCCGGCGCCCTTGGAGACGGGCGGGCGCCGGGCGGTCCCGGGGGGTCAGCGGGCGCTGGGGAGGGCCGGGGCGGGCTCGCCGAGGCGTGCGGCGAGCTGGTCGCGCTGGGCCTCTGCGTACCCGAGGGCCCGCGCCAGCGAGGCCTCGCGCTTGCGCGCCTCGGCCAGCTTCTCCTCCAGCTTGTCGGCGTAGCGCTGCGCGGCGCGCTCGATGCGCTCGCTGGCCGAGAGCTCGCCGCGCAGGCGCTCGCGCTCGAGCTCCAGCTCGCGCGTGCGCGCGCGCTGCTCGATCACCCAGGCGGTGACGCGGGCGTCGAGGCGGGGTCTGTCGCTGGGCCTGTTGCTGGGCCTGTCGCCGGGGCGGACCGGATCCATGGCGCGAGCGTCTGGTGTACGCATCGGCGCTGCCGAATCAAGGGGGGGCCGAGCTCGAGCGACGATCCCCGAGGCGCGCCTGGACGCGCGCCCGCACCGATCCGGAGAGCCGGACAGGACACCGCGGCCTTCGGCCGCGGCATTCCTGCTCATCCTCTCACGTCGCGGACCTCGGCGATGCGCCGGCGGATGTCCGCGCGCGAGTAGACCGGCAGGGTGAAGCTCGTCCACTCCGCCCCCTCCCCGAGGTGCGCCAGGACCGCGCGGGCGAGCCGTCCGCCCGAGGAGAGCCGCGGCACGAGCTCGTAGGGGAAGGCGCAGGCCGCGCAGTCCGCCAGCCAGCTCGCGCAGTACTCCTGCACCGGCAGGAAGCAGTCGCCCTCGCCCTCGATCTTCGCGTGGCGGGCGTAGGCGGCCGCGACCGGGCCCGCGGCCCAGCTCCCGAGCTCGCAGAAGAGCGTCGGAATCCGTTTCGCCTCCACCAGGCGCCAGAGCTTGCGCACCGGGTAGCGGCGGTTGCCGTCGGTCTCCAGCGAGTAGCAGGTGCCCGCCTGGAGCATGACCACGTGGGGGATCTCGCTCGCCCGCAGGACGACGATCCACGTGCCCTGCTCGAGGTCCGCGGCCGCGACCGTCCCCGTCAGGCGCACGACCGGTCCCGCCGCGACTTTCTTTCCGGCGCCGGCGCCCGGCGCCCGCGGCTGTGCTTCGTTGGTCTCCACGTGCTCTGCCCGGGCGGCTGCCACCGCCTCTCCAGCGAATCCTACTCCGCCACCGGGGGGGTGGCGGAATCCGCCACGGTGCGCACGGCCGCGCGCATCGCCGCCTGGCTCTCGCGCTGGAAGCGCCGCTGCAGCGCGCGCGCCACGGGCCTGGCCAGGCGCACGGGCCAGAAGGCGGGGCGCGAGAAGGCGCGCAGGTCGTACCAGACCGAGTCGTCCGCCTCCCAGGTGACGCGGAAGCACTCCTCGCCGCGCTCGACGTGTGCGCCGAGCGTGCCGTAGGCGAAGCCCGCCTCGCGGGCGGAGCCCTGCTCCTCCAGGCGGTAGACGATGCGCGCGGCGTTGAGCCAGTGCAGCCCGAGCAGGTGGAAGAGCACGCACACCGTGTCGCCTTCTCCCGGCGCCGTGCGCGGATGGACCCGCGACCAGGCGGGCGGGAACATCTCCCAGCGCTCGAGCGCGCGCCGCGCGGCCGCGAACACGGCGCCGCCGGAGCCGAGGCGCACCCGCGTGTGGTCGTGGTCGTAGCCCGGCGGGAAGCCGGCCCGCTCGCGCGAGGCGTGGCGCTCGAGATAGGAAAAGTCGTCGTCGCGCGCGGCGGCGTGGAAGGCGCGCACGAGCGCCTCGTCCGGTGCGCGCAGGAGGACGAGTGGGCGTCCCACGGCTCAGCCGGCGAGCGCGGCGGACGCCTCGCCGCGGCGGCGCGCGACCAGCTCGCGGGCCGCCGCCTCCCAGGCGGGGAAGTCGAAGCGGAAGCCGGCCGCCAGGAGGCGTCCGGGGACGACGCGGCGGCTCTTCAGGAGGAGCTCGGTGTCGGTGCGCAGCGCGAGGGCGCCCAGCTCCAGCATCCAGGCCGCCGCCGGCAGGCCGATCGGGTTGCCCGCCGCGCGACGCAGGAGGCGCGCGAGCTCGCGCTGCGGCAGGGGCCCGGGGGCGCACACGTTGACCGGCCCGGAGAGCTCCTCGTGCTCGATCAGGAACTCCAGCGCGCGCACGAAGTCGCGCTCGTGGATCCAGGACATGTACTGGCCGCCGCCGGCCATCGCGCCGCCCAGGCCGAGGCGCGCGAGGCGCAGCAGCACCTCGAAGACCGTGCCCGGCTCGCGGCTCATCACCATCGCCGTGCGCAGGGCCACCTTGCGCGTGCGCGGGGTGGGTGCCGAATCGAGCTCCGCCTCCCAGGCGCGCGCGATGTCGATGCTCCAGCGCCAGTAGGGCGGCGCGTCGGGCTCCGTCCCGCCGATCCGGCCGCTGGCCTCGTCGTTGGGGGCATCGCGGCGGTGGGCGTAGAGCGTCGCCGTGCTCGACTGGAGCCAGAGGCGCGGCGGCGTCTCCGCTCCCGCGCAGGCGAGCCCCAGGACGCGCGTCGAGTCCACGCGCGAATCGAGCATCTCGCGCAGGTTGGTCTTGTCGTAGTGGCAGTCGACGCTGCGGCCCGCCAGGTTGACCAGCACGTCGGCCCCCTCGAGCTCCCGCGCCCAGGGCCCGAGCGTGCGCCCGTCCCAGGGGACGAAGGCGACACCCGGGAGGGCCCGCGCCGGCGCCCGGCGGCCGAGCACGACCAGGTGGTGCCCCGCGGCGCTCCAGGCGCGCACCAGGAGCCGGCCGAGGTGTCCGCTCCCGCCCGGGAGCACGATCTTCAGGCTGCGCATGGGGTCCTCCGTGTCGGAACGCTGCGGAATCGCTCGGGAGGGCCGGCGGACCTTCGCCGGGCGCCCGGAGCTGGTCTCCCGAGCCTCATCGACCTATATTAGTGAACATGTTCACTAAAAACAAGCCGGAGGGCCCGGGGCGCCGCCGCAAGCGTGGCCGACCTCTCGGAGCGACCCCCCAGGCGGCTGAGACGCGCGCCGCGCTGTACCGGACCGCGATCGGGCTCTTCGCCGAGCAGGGCTACGAGGCGACGACCCTGCGCCAGATCGCCGCGCGCGCCGGGGTCAGCCCGGCCCTGCTCTACCGCTACTTCCCGGGCAAGCGCGCGGTGGTCCTCGCGCTCTACGACGAGCTCTCGCTCGAGTTCGCCCGGCGTACCGCGGCCCTGCCGGCCGGGCGCTGGACCGAGCGCTTCCTCGTGGCCCTGGAGACGAGCCTGGCCGTGCTGGGCCCGCACCGCTCGACCCTGGTGGCGCTGGTGCCGGTGCTGGTCGGGGGCGAGGAGAACCTGTTCGCCCCGGCCACGGCCTTCTCGCGCGAGCGCGTGCAGCAGGCCTTCGTCGTGGCCGCGACCGGCGCGAGCGACGCCCCGCGCGGCACCCTTGCCCCCGCCCTCGGGCGCGTGCTGTACCTGGTGCACCTGGCGCTCGTCCTGGCCTGGCTGCTCGACCGCACGGCCGGCCAGCGCGCCACGCGCGCCCTGGTCGGGATCGCCACGCGCGCCCTGGGGCTCTTCCGCCTGGCACTCCCGCTCCCGCCGGTGCGCACGCTGCTGGCGGACCTCGACCGCGCCGCCGAGCAGGCGCTGTTCGGGAAGGCTGCCGGATCGAGCGGGAGCTAGGCCAGCCCCGGCCGGCGCGCACAGGTCTCGGCTCCTCGCAGGTCATCCCCGAGCCCTCGGGCGCCTCGAACGACCTGCGCGCGAGCCAGAAGCGTGCATTCCTGGCGGGCACGGCGCTGGCGCGGCGTTCTTGCACGACGAGGCGAGAGACACCCACTCCCGATCCCCCATGCAAGATCCCATCCTGTTCTGGAACGCCGTCGCCCTGGAAGCCAACCGCATCGACCACACGGTCGCAGGTCTCGAGAACCAGCGCGGTCCCACGGCCAGCTCGCGGGCCATCGCGCTCGTGCACCTGGCCATGCACGACGCATTCTTCGGCGTCGCGGGGGCCGCGGCCATTCCGGGCCCCGGGCCTGCGCCGAAGCGCCTCTACCTCATCGCGCCGCCCGCGTGGACGGGCGGTGACTCACCGACCCGGCGCGCCGCCGCGGTCGCCGGCGCCGCCGCGACCGCGCTGGCCACGCTCTACAGCGACCAGCGACGCCAGTTCGAGCTGGCCTGCGAACAGTTCGCGCACGAGCTCGGCACCGACGACGCCGCCTTCCGCTTCGGCGAGCGCGTTGCCCGTGCGGTGCTGGCGGCGCGCCTCGCGCCGGCAGGGCTCGACGCCGATCACGTGGCCTCGCCTGGGCGCGGGCGCCATCGCGTCGATCCCTACAACCTCGATCAGGGCTATCACGGCGTCGCTTACGGTCGCGCGGCGACGGTCGCGGTGACGGCCTTCCATCCTCAGGCGGCTCCGCCTGCGATCGGCTCGGCGCTCTACACCAAGCACTACAAGGAAGTGCTCGAGAACGGGGCCCTGGTGACCCCGAAGCGCACGCCCGAGGAGGCCATGATCGGGTTGTTCTGGGCCTACGACGGCCCCAGAGGGATCGGAACGCCGCCACGCCTGTACAACCAGGTCGTGCGCGCCGTGGCGATCGCGCGCGGCAACACCGTGGAGCAGAACGCACGCCTGTTCGCGCTGGTGAACTGCGCCATCGGTGACGCCGGCATCCACGCGTGGCACTGGAAGTACTGCTACGACCTGTGGCGACCGGTGATCGGCATCCGTGAGCAGGACGGCTCGTGCGGGCCCACGGGCGTCGCCGACAAGGCCATCACTCCACCGGCGGACCCGTACTGGCAGGCGCTCGGTGCGCCGCGCAGCAACACGCGCGAGCGGGCGTTCACCCCGAACTTCCCCGCCTATCCGAGCGGGCACGCCACGTTCGGCGCCACCGCGTTCGAGGTCGTGCGCCTGTTCTACGGCCACGGCGACGCCGCCACCGTCGACAGCATCGGCTTCACCCACGTGTCCGACGAGCAGGACGGCAGGACCACCGATCAAGACGGCGCACCGCGCACGCGGCACGTGCGCAAGTACGACAGCATGGCAGCGGCGATGTACGACAACTCCGTGAGCCGCATCTACCTCGGGGTGCACTGGCGCTTCGACGGCACGACCGGAGCCAGCGTGCCGGGCATGCTGACCGCAACCGACAACGTCGGCGGCGTGCCGCTCGGGCGTGCCATCGCGCGCGACATCGTGACCAGCGGGATGCAGCAGCAGGCCACTCCCGCGACGGCCCCGGTTACACCCTGCCCGTGAAGTCCGCCAGCGAGAGGAATCGCCGCCACCACCCACGCCCGTGAGAGGGCCGCGCGCCTCGAGGCCTGCGAGCGGCCTCGTGAAGGTGCCGGATCGGGCGCGAGCCGACCTACTGCCCCTGCAGCAGGTCCTCGGCCAGCGCCAGACCCAGCGCGTCGGCCCGCAGGCGCTCGCTGTTCGAGATCACGGCCACGTGCAGCGTCGCGTCCGGGAAGTACATCAGCACCGAGTTGAAGCCGTTGATCCCGCCGCCGTGCCAGACGCAGCGCTGGCCGGCCTGGGTGTCGAGCTGGAGGCCGAGGCCGTAGCTCGTCTCGCGCCCGCTGGCGAGCAGGAACGGCAGCGTCATCTCCTCGTAGCTCGCGGCCGAGAGCGCGCGCCCGTCGACCAGGGCCTGCTGCCAGCGCACGAGGTCGCCGGCGGTCGAGACGAGCGCTCCGGCCGCGCCCGGCTGGCTCATGCCGAGCAGGTCGTCGTTGTAGAAGGTGTCCTTCTCGAAGGCGTAGCCCTGGGCGCGGTTCAGGATCAGGTCGCGGTTCGAGTCGTAGCGCGTGCGCGTCAGCTTCAGCGGATCGAGGAACGCCTCGCGCAGGAAGGTGGCGTAGTCCTGGCCCGAGACCCTCTCGATCACCATCCCGAGCAGGTAGTAGCCCGAGTTCGAGTACTTCCACTTCTCACCCGGCGCGAACTCGAGCGGCAGGTCCTTCCACAGCGCGACCAGCTCGTCGTGCGGCAGCTCGCGCGCGATGCTCACCTGCCACTTCGGCCCGAGGTCGGTATAGCTCGGCACGCCGCCCGTGTGCGTCAGGAGGTGCCGCAGCGTGATCTCCTGCCCGTGCGTCGGGTAGTCCGGCAGGAACCGCGTCAGCGGATCGTCGAGCGAGAGCTTGTCGCGCTCGGCGAGCTTCAGGATCGCCGCCGCCGTGAACTGCTTGGTCACCGAGCCGATGCGGAACATCGTCTGCTCGTCGGCCGGGACCGCGAACTCGAGCTCGGCGAAGCCGATCGCCTTCTCGTACAGCATCTCCGCGCCGCGCGCGACGGCCACCGAGACGCCCACGGCGCCGGGCTGGCGCATCGTGCGCTGCACGA
>DASVAP010000177.1:0-10678 GCA_036376275.1 Planctomycetota bacterium
AGGCCAGGATCGTGGCCTGCGGCGCGAGCCCGTCGAGCTCGGCGAAGACCTTGCGCTTGACCTCGGTCTTCTCGACCACGGCCTCGACCACCAGCTCGGCGCCCTGCGCATCCTGCAGCGTGGTCGAGGGCTTCACGCGCGTGAAGATGGTCCTGGCGTCCGCGGCGGTGAGCTTGCCCTTCTCGGCGAACTTGCCCAGGCTCTTCTCGATCGTCGCCAGCCCCTTCTTCAGGGCCGGCTCGACCACGTCGATCAGCACGACCTCGGCCCCGTGGCTGGCGAAGGTCTGGGCGATGCCGTTACCCATCGTGCCGGCCCCGACCACGGCCACGCGCTGGAAGCCGGCGCCGCTCACGCCACGGCCTCGACGCTGAGCGACACGGCGTTGCCGCCGCCCAGGCACAGCGAGGCCATGCCGGTCCGCGCGCCGCGCTGCTGCATCGCGAAGAGCAGCGTCGTCAGCACGCGCGCGCCCGAGGCGCCGATCGGGTGGCCGAGCGCGACCGCGCCGCCGTTGACGTTGACGCGCTTGGGATCGAGGCTCAGCACGCGCGTGAGCGCGCAGGCCGCGACCGAGAAGGCCTCGTTGATCTCGTGCAGGTCGAACTCGGCCGGCTTCTTCTTCAGCCTGGCGGCGGCCTTCGTGATCGAGACCTCGGGCGCCATCATCACCCACTCCGGCGCCATGCCCCCGGTCGCGTAGCCGGTGATGCGCGCCAGCGGCTTGATCCCGAGCGCCTCGGCCTTCTGCGCGCTCATCACGACCACGGCCGCGGCCCCGTCGTTGATCGAGGAGGCGTTGGCGGCCGTGACCGTGCCGCCGTCGGGCTTGAAGGCCGGCTTGAGCTTGGCGATCGACTCGGCGGTGGTCTCGGGGCGGATGTTCTCGTCGCTGGTGAACTTCGTGACCTCGCCCTTGCGCCCCTTGATCTCGACCACGAACTTCTCGGCCTCGAACAGGCCCTTGGCGGTGGCCTCGGCCGCCCTGCGGTGGCTCTCGGCCGCGAACTGGTCCTGGGCCTGGCGCGAGATGTCGTACTTCTCGGCCACCTTCTCGCCGGTCATGCCCATGTGGAAGTCGTTGTAGATGTCCCACAGGCCGTCCCAGACCATCGAGTCGATCAGCTTGCCGTGACCGAGGCGCACGCCGGCGCGCGCCTCCGGCAGGAGGTAGGGCGCGTTCGTCATGCTCTCCATGCCACCGGCCACGATCAGCTCGGCGTCGCCGGCGCGGATCGCCTGCGCGGCCAGCATCACGGACTTGAGGCCCGAGCCGCACACCTTGTTGACCGTGAAGGAGCCGACCGCGTCGGGGATGCCGGCCGCGCGCGCCGCCTGACGGGCCGGGTTCTGGCCCAGGCCGGCCTGCAGCACGTTGCCGAAGATCACCTCCTCGACCTGGTCGGGCGCGACGCGCGCGCGGCGCAGGGCCTCGCGGATCGCGAGGGCCCCGAGCTCGGGGGCGCGGAAGCTGGCGAGGCCGCCCTGGAAGCGGGCGATCGGGGTGCGGCACGCGCTGGCGATGACGACGTCTCTCACGGGCGACCTCGAGGTTGGGGGGGTCCGCCGCCGCGTCCGGCGCGAGGGCGAGCGCCACAGAATAGCGCCGCAGGTGGGTCGAGCACGCGCGACTCAAGGCCTGCGCCGCGTCAGCCGATCCTCGCTGGCGAGGAAACGGCAGCCTCCGGAGCGCCGCCCGCGGGCGCTCGCCCTCCTCGGTGCACTCGACTCGGAGCGTGAGAGAGAGACCGGCGGTCACCCAGGTGGCCGCCGGTCGTCTTTCCGGGCCTGGCGGCCCTCGGCTCGATCCCGAGCTCGTCCGCCAATCAGGCAGGCCGCCTGCCGGTTTGGCCCGTGGAGGCCGCCGGAACGCCCCTCGCGCCCCCGCCAGGGCCCTCCGCCGCCCGGCATCGACCTTGCATTCCGGGGTCCGGCGCCCCGCGCTCGCCCCACCACCCGGAGTATCCCCCCCCATGCCGTTCGACCCCGTCCCGAACCCCTTCGGTCCGCTCCAGGCCCTGCGGAGCCTGCAGGCCGAGTTCCAGCGCCTCCTGGCCGAGCCCGGCCGGGGCCGCTCGACCCACCTGGCCTTCGCGCTCTTCCAGAAGGAGGGCAGCCTGCTGCTGCGCACGCCGCTGCCGAGCGTCGCGGCGAAGGACGTCTCGATCGAGGTCGACGGCAACGTGCTCACGCTCTCGGGCCAGTACTGCGCCGAGCCGGACGAGGCCGCCGCCATCGCCCACCACGTCGAGCGGCCGCGCGGGTGCTTCTCGCGCACCCTGCACCTCCCCTTCGAGGTCGACCCCGCGCGCGTGCGCGCGCGCCTGGAGCGCGGCGTGCTCGAGGTCGAGCTGCCCCACCTGCAGAAGTGCGCGCCAGTCAAGATCACGGTCCAGCCGGCCGGCCAGGGCTGAACCCAACCCCCACGGACACCCGAACCCACGCCCCCCATGCGCCGACCCACCCCCGAGAAGCCGAGCGAGCGCGCCCGCGTGCGGCCGCGCACCGACGTGTTCGAGACCCCCGAGGCCCTGATCGTCGTGGCCGACGTGCCCGGCGCCGACCACGACTCGGTCGAGGTCACGCTCCAGGAGGACGTGCTGACCCTGCGCGCGCAGCCGGTCCTGCGCGCGCCCGAGGGCTGGCAGCCGGCCGGAGCCGAGTTCGAGCTGCCCGAGTACGAGCGCAGCTTCCGTGTCACGGCCGAGATCGACCGCGACGGCCTCGAGGCGGGCATCCAGGACGGGCGCCTGCGCGTGGTCCTCAGGAAGCGCCTGCCGCGCTCGAGCCGCATCGAGATCCAGGCCCGGTAGGCCGATCGCGGGATCGGCCCCCTCCCGGCCGCGGTTGTCTCGTCGCTCCCCGCCCGGCACACTGAAACGCCCGACGCCATGAGCTCCCCTGCCAAGGCCGACTGCCGCACCTGCCGCCACTTCCGCAGCGCCCCCTACGAGGCCAGGTTCGAGGGCTGCTACCTCGCGAAGAACATGGTCTCGAAGCAGAAGCAGGCCTGCCTCGACGAGCAGCAGCTCCCCGGCGACCACCGCCGGATCAACCTGCGCGGCGAGTGCCCCGACTTCGCTCCCCGCGAGCACAAGCTCCCGCTGTGGCAGCGCCTGTGGGCGCTGGGCGCGTAGGCGATCGAAGCCCGCCTTCTGGCCTCGCCGTCGGCGTGACCGCGCCGGCCCTCCCTGCGACCTACTCGCCGCTCGCGAGACGGCCGCGGCTGGCCGTGCGCGCCTCGGCGCGCGCCAGCGCGGACGCCAGGCCGCCGGCGAGCAGTAGCAGGGCCAGTGCGGCGAGCAGCGCCCCCGGGGCGCCCGCCGTGCGGGCGACGCCCGTCCGCGGCGCGCCCCAGTCGTCCACGACCGCCGGGACCTCCTTCTCGAGGCAACAGCTCTTGTCGCCGGCCGCCGTCGGGCGAGCCGCTTCCGCTTCCGCCAGGGTGCGCGCCGTCTCCTCGCGCAGGAAGCCGATCACCTCGGCGGCCTCGGCCTCGGAGAGGCGCATGTTCGGCATCGGCACGCGACCGTAGGCCTCGAAGAGCGTGTGCGCGAGCGCGTCCCCCTCCGCCAGCATGCGGTCCGGCTCGCGGATCCAGCGCACGAGCCACTGCGGGTCGCGCCAGTCGGCGACCCCCTGCAGGTTCGGGCCCGAGCGCGCCAGGCCGTCACCCGGCCCGATCACGTGGCAGGCCGAGCAGCGCGTGCGGAAGAGCGCCTCGCCGCGCGACACGGAGCGCAGCTCGGGCGCGTCGGAGTAGTCCTCGTCGATCACCGTGGGACTCTTCCAGTTGTGCAGCCAGGCTCCGATCTCGTCCGCCAGCACGTAGGCGTTCTCGAAGGGCGAGCGCCGCATCCAGCGGCCCGTCGCCTGGTTGCCGATCACGACCGAGAGGCTGTGCTGCTCGAGCTTGGTCTCGCTCTCGCCCAGGACGCCGAGCTTGCGCCGCAGCTCGAGCACGTCCTCCTCCGCGCCGCGCAGGAAGAGCCAGCCCGGGCCGGCGCCGAAGCGCTCGGCGTAGCTCGCCAGGGCCGCGACCGTGTCGCGCGCCGGGTCGATGCTGATCGAGTAGAAGAACACGTCCTGGCCGACGCGCCCGCCCAGGGCCTGCTGCACGCCCGCCAGGCGCGCCGTCTCGAGCGGGCAGGCGTCCGGGCAGCTCGTGTAGATGAAGCTGATCACGACGACCTTGCCCGCGATCAGGTCGTCGAAGAAGCGCACGCTGCGCCCCTCGTGCGTGGTGAGCTCGACGTTCGGGAAGTACTGGGCGCCCCAGGGCGAGACCGGGGCCGGCTCGGCCGAGGTGTCGCCGTCGAGCGCGCGCGCCGGCGGCGCCGCGACGAGGGCGAGGAACAGGGCGAAGAGACAGGAACGCATGGGACTCCTCCTTCGGGGAGCGGCGATCCCTCCCCGTGCAGCGGGCGCACGGGGAGGGTCAGGCCGCAGGCGGGACTAGGGCGTGACGCGCTCGACCGGGATGGCCTGGAGAACGGTGCCACCGTTCGTGTCGAAGCTCACCGTGTTGGTGGCGTCGGGCGCTGGCGAGGTGCTCGTCACGCGCAGCAGCCAGCTCGAGTCGGCACCGACCGAGGCGGTTCCGATGACCGGGCCAGCGATCGTCGCGCCGACGTGCGCGCGCACGCGCGGCGTGGCCTGGGTCGAGCCGGTCAGCGTGCCCTCGATGCGCCAGCCGCGCGTGGGCGAGTAGCGGGCCGAGGTCACCGTCAGCACCTCGCCCGTCGGCGGCGGCGGGGGCGGATCGTCGCCGGGGATCCGGCGTGCCGTGGGCAGCGCCACGGACGGCACGAAGCCGACGCCGTCCCAGGTCGGGATCGGCGTGGGCAGGAACTCGAGCTGCCCCGGACGCTCGCTGTCCCAGCGCAGCAGCATGGCGTGGTCCTCGTGCGTCGTGTTGTGGCAGTGCTCGACGTAGGTGCCGGCGAACTCGCGGATGCGGATGGCCACCTCGATCTCGCGGCTGGAGTCGGGCAGGTCCCCGATGCGGTACATGTCCTTGCGCGCCCAGCGCTCCCACTCCGGCGGCGTGGCCCCGTCCCGCGACAGGAAGATGCCCTCCTCGAAGTGGATGTGGACCGGGTGGCTCCAGCCGCCCCCGCCATTGCGGATCGTCCAGACCTCGAGGTGCCCGAGGCCGTCGGCCGAGAGCTGGCCCAGGTTCGGCGCGGCCGAGATGCGCCGCGGATCCGCGCCGAAGCCCGAGCCGCCGTCGGTCTTGACCGTCCAGGGCTTCTCGTCCGTGCCGCTGGAGCGGCCGAACTCGAACTCGCGGCGCGGGGCGTTGGCGAGCTCGTTCGCGCTCGGGCGCGCCAGCGGGATCATCTGACGCCGGCCGGCGACGTAGTCGGCCGGGTTCATGCTGCGGTCCGTGCCGGTGTACTCGCGCACGCGGAACTCCATCAAGCGCCCGACCACGGGGTCACCGTTGATCCAGCGGTCGGCCACGCCGTCGCCGTTGTCGTCGCGCAGCTGCGGACGGTAGCGGTTGTTCCACACGTCGGAGAGCGGGACCATGCGCTCCGGCCCGCGCCCGTCCTGATGCTCCAGCAGGTTCACCAGGTACAGGCGGTCGCCGGGGCGGAAGCTGCGGAAGTCGACGACGATGTCGTAGCGCTCGGCGATCCCCTGCTCGGGCAGGATGCCACGCATGGTGCCGCGCGTGCCGTCGAAGGCCACGGCGTGCTCCATGATGTTGCCGTCGTTGGCGATCAGGTGGAACGGCACGGGCTGGCCGTTCTGGTTGACCAGCGCGAGCTTCAGGTAGCGCGCCACGCACCCGTTCAGGATGCGGAAGCGGTAGCGCCGCGCGCGCACCTCCATGTACGGCTTGTAGAGGAAGTTCACCGTCGGCACGTCGCCGAGGAAGCCGTCGAAGTTGAAGATGTTGTACCAGAGCTGGCCCTCGGCATCGAAGGCCTTGTCCGCGACGACGAGGTTGACGTCGTAGTCGCGGTTGCCCCAGTCCAGCGCCGTGCCGCTCGGGAAGCGCAGGTTGATGCCGTCGTTGATGGCCTCGTTGCCGCGGTCGATGGAACTGTAGTAGTTCATCATCGCCGCGTTGCCCTTGAAGACGTTCTGCGCGGTGAAGTCGAGCATGTGGTCGTGGAACCAGTGCGTGCTCATCGTCTCGCGCCAGTCGCCGCGCAGGCGGCGGATCCCGCCGTTGCCGTCCGGCGCGCCGGCGCGCGGATCGGAGGCGGTCACGTTGACCGAGTCGTAGCCCGCGAGCTGCATCGGCCAGCGGTAGTCCCAGTACTGGCCGGGGAAGAAGAAGGCGTTGGCGAAGCCGTCCGACTCGGCCGGGTTGTGGCCGTTGTGCTCGTGGGTCGTGATCGTGTGCAGCCCGAAGCCGCGGTTGGCGGAGGGGTCGATCGGCAGCCCGTTGTAGTGGCGAAAGAGGATCGGGTCGCCGTAGCGCGCCATCAGCAGCTTGGGCGGGAGCGTGCCGTCGAAGGTCCACAGGGCCTGCGGATCCTGGATGGGCATGTTCGGGTGGAAGCGGATGTCGATCCCCGCCGTCGTCCCGTCGAAGCCGGGAGCCCCGACCGTGTTGTGGTACAGGCCACCCGGCGCGAACTCGCCGCGGCTGTAGCCGTGACGCTGGCGCGAGTCGCGAACGCCGCCGTTGCGGCGCGCGCCGGTCATGACGGACTGGAAGTGGACCTGCGGGGTGAACTCGCCCCAGCGCTGGTGCGCCCAGCCATTGCCCGGCGGACGACCGTCGGCGGGCGGCGTGATCAGAGTGCGCCCGAGGAAAGACTCGATGCGGGCGCGCCAAGGGTTCTCCTCCACCTCGTTGGCGAGCACGGCCGGCGCGGGGAAGATCCGCTGCCGCAGGAAGGCGTCCAGCGCGCCTCCATCCGGCATGCGCAGCGCGTTCGCCGGCGACGGGAAGCTCACCCCGCGGTTGAAGGTCGTGGGCATGGGCTCGGTCCCGAACTCCTCGAAGAGCAGCATGCGCTGCGTGAACGGCTGCGCGCCGAAGAGCGGGCTCGGGCGCGAGTTCGTCGGCACGTTGAAGGTGCCGCCGTTCGTCTGCTCGTTCTCCTGGACCGAGTTGTTGAGGCCGGCGTCGTGCTCGGTACCGGTCTGGCCACCCTCGAAGGCCCCTTCGTTGGCCGGCGGCAGTCCAGCGAGCGGATCGTCTTGCGCGCGGACGACGGATCCAAAGGAGAATGCAGCGATCCCGAGCACGCCGAGCGCGCGCGCTGCCGGGATGAAAGATCGAGAGAAGATGCGGGAAGCACAGCTCATGGCTTGCCTGTTCCTGATTGCGCCATCGAAATCAGCCCCCTCGGGTGCAGCGACGAGCTGCAGGCGGGCCAAAAGCAAACTCCCACGCCCCCAGAAATCTGGACATACGGTCGTGTCCGTACCCTGAACGCCCGGGTCTACGTACGTCCTCGAACTGGATGCGAGCGGACGCTTCCCGGACCTGCGAAGTGCGAGCGCCCGGGATCGGTCCCGATCCAGTCCCTAGATCCGGCCGAGATCGCGACGCTCGTCGCGCCGGACAGGCACGCTGCGCCGCAGCTCCCGGGCGGAGCCTAGCTCGAACGAAGCCTCCACGAGCCCTGCTGCACCCTCGCCGGCGGCGAGCACGCTGCCGTCCGGCCCCGCGATCAGCGAGTTGCCCGGGAAGGAGAGGCGGAGGCGCCGGCGACCGATGTCGTCCTCGCCGGTGCGATTGCAGCCGATCACGCAGGCCTGCAGCTCGGCCGCCCGCCCGCACACCAGGGCACACCAGGCACTTGCCCGCGCGGCAGGCCACTGGGCCGGGACGACCAGGATCTCGGCCCCCGCCAGGAACGGGGCCCGCAGGGCCAGCGCGAAGCGCAGGTCGTAGCACACCAGGCCTGCGACGCGGCCGAGGGACGTGTCGACGGTCGCCGGCGGCGCCTCGCCGGCCGAGAAGCCCTCGCCCTCGGCCGTGGGCGAGAAGAGGTGCAGCTTGTCGTACTCGAGGAGGCGCTCACCCCGCGCGAAGAGAGTCAGGCGGTTGCGCGGCAGCTCGCCCGGCCGCCCGCGCCCGAAGGCGCTACCCGCGACGACGAGGCCGAGCGTGCGCGAGAACTCCTGGACGCGCTCCAGCGCCGCCTCCGTCGCCCGCAGCCAGTCCTCGGCCTCGCCCTCGGCCACGAAGGAGGTCGGCCACATCTCGGGCAGCACGACGAGCTCGATCCCGCGCCTGGCGGCCTCGGTGAGCCCGCGCTCGACCTCGGCCAGGTTGTGGGCCACGTCGCCGCGCCGGACGTCGAACTGGAAGGCCGCCAGGCGCATGGGAGCGCGGATTCTGGCATCCCCTCCGGCGATTGGACATGCTCGCCCGCGTGCCGCGCCCGTCCGGAAGGGTCCTCGCCGTCGCGCTCGGGCTGGGGCTCGCGGCGCACGTCCTCGTGGCGGCGGGCAGCCTGCGCGAGCGCGAGCTCCAGCCGGGCGAGCTCGCGCAGAACGTGGCCTGGCTCATCGCCGCGCTCTGCGTCGCGCTGCTCGGACGCCTTGCGCTCGCCTTCTTTCCCCCCGGCGAGCCTGGCGGGCACCTGCCGCGCGAGCTGCCGGAGACCACGGCCACGAGCCTGGCGCTCGGCTGGCTGGCGCTTTGTGTCGCCGCCGCGCCCCTCGCTCTACTGCTGGCCTTCCTGGCGGACCGCAACAGCGAGCTGGCGCGCTGGCTTCCATACGCGCTGGGCCTGGGCCTGGTCGCGGTCCTGGCACTCGTGCGCTGGGCCACGCTGCCGGGCGCGATGGTCCCGCGCCACGCCGTGGCCCAGGAGTCGTTCGGCCGAGCGGGGCCCTTGCTGCTGCTCATCGTCCTCGCCTGGCTCGCGCACGCCGCCTACACGCGCTCGTTCGTCGTGGCGCTCGTCTGGCTCGCCCTGGGCGTGCTGCTCGAGCGCGGCCTCTGGCGTGCGCGCCGCTCGGCCCGCGGGCGGGCGCTCTTCCTGGTCGCGTTCCTCGCCCCGGCCACGCCCTGGTCGGGCGGAGCGAGCCGCCTCTTCGGGCTGACCGAGGAGCTCGCCCTGGCCGCGGCCCTCGGCGCCGGCGCGGCGAGCCTCGTGCCCTGGCTGCGCCGCGCCGACCGGCGCGCGGGGCTGCTGGCGGGCGTGTTCCTGGCTGCCCCGCTGCTCGTTACGCGCGATCCGCTCGCCTGGGTCGGCCTCACCGTCCTCGTGGGAGCAGCGCACCCGCGCCAGCGGCCCTTCCTCCTCAAGGCCGCGGGCGTCTGCGCGCTGGCCTTCGTCTGGATCGGCTGGATGTGGAGCGGCCCCGCGCGCGGACGGGCGCTGCAGATGGACGAGCTCGTCCGCCTGGCCCTCCTGCGCGAGGACTGGGCCCTGGCCTGGCCGCTCGTGCTGCTCGCCGTGCTGCTGGGTGTCTGGAGCTTTCCCTGGCGGCCCGCGACCTGGACCCCCGGGACGATCGAGGCGCCGCGGCGCGAGGTCGTGGCGGTGGCGAGTCTGGTCGGGCTCGCCGGCGCGACGCTGGCGCTGCCGCTCTCGCCCTGGTTCGAGGGCCAGGCGCTGCTGATCCTGTTCCCGCCGCTCGCGCTGCTCGCCGGTCTGCTCGCGCTCCCTCCCGAGCGCCCGGCGAAGTAGGGCTCAGGAGGAGGCCGGCTTCGCCGGCGGCTCGCGCCGCGCGCGCCACCACTCGATCACGATCGGGAGCACCGAGAGCACCAGGATCGCCAGGATCACGTAGTGGAAGTTGCGCTTCACGGCCGGGATGTTGCCGAAGACGTTGCCCGCCCCGACGAAGAGCACGACCCACACGATCGCGCCGGTCACGTTGAAGAGCGCGAAGCGCCGGTACTGCATGCGCCCGATCCCGGCCACGAAGGGCGCGAAGGTGCGCACGATCGGCACGAAGCGCGCCAGGATGATCGTCTTGCCGCCGTGCTTCTCGTAGAAGCGCTGCGTGCGCACGAGGTGCTCCCTCTTCAGGAAGCGCGAGTCCTCCTGGGTGAAGACCTTCGGGCCGACGTACTTGCCGATCGAGTAGTTCAGCGCGTCGCCCACGATCGCCGCGACGATCAGGAGCAGCGCCACCGAGGTCACCCCGATCGGCGAGCCCTCGGTCGCCGAGAGGGCCCCGACCGCGAAGAGCAGGGAATCACCCGGCAGGAAGGGCGTGACCACCAGCCCGGTCTCCGCGAAGACGATCGCGAAGAGCAGCACGTAGGTCCAGGGGCCCAGGCTCGCCGCCCACTCGTTCAGGTGGGCGTCGAGGTGCAGGACGACGTCGAGCAGGTCCTTCCAGCTCATGTGGCGGGGAGAGGATATCGGGCGCACCCCGGAGCGCCTGCAGACCTTCCGGCCACAATCGAGGCTTCCGGCGCGCCGCTACGAGCCCAGGACCGCCGGGAGGGCCAGCACGACGAAGGAGGCCGGCAGCGCGAGCTGGACGAAGGCCAGCCCGAAGCGCCGCAGCCCGAAGGCCAGCCAGAGCCCGCGGACCCAGACCAGGGCGTAGAGCGCGAGCAGCAGCAGCAGGTGCCCGAAGTCCAGCCCGAGCCGCGAGGAGCGGTCGAAGCCGATGGGCAGCAGCACGGCCGCGAGCAGCAGCGCGACCTGCACGGCCAGGAGCACGAGCACCCGGTGCGTCCGCGCCTCCCGCCGCGCCTCGTCGCTGACCGATCCGGACTGCATCGCTCCTCCCA
>DASVAP010000193.1:0-22625 GCA_036376275.1 Planctomycetota bacterium
CCACGCCGTGCTCGGACTCCTCCAGGTAGCGGTCGACGCGGATCCAGTGCATCTCGCGCCCGTTCGCGCACTCGTCCTTGCCCACCACCGGCACGTTGTTCTCGGCCTGGCAGGCGAGCGTGCAGGCGTTGCAGCCCAGGCAGGCGTCCAGGTCGATGACCATGCCCCAGGCGTTGCCCTCGTAGGGGAAGCCCGGGTAGAGCGAGGGCGGACGCAGCTCGTCGAAGGGCGAGTGGTGCGGGTGCGCGAAGGCCAGCTTGCCCTCGCTCTTGAAGCGCTCGAAGGTCGCCACGCGCACGAGCCCGCGCTCCTCCTGCGAGGGATGCTTCTGGATCGTGGCCAGGGTCTCGCGCGCGCCCGTGCGCGTCACGGCGAGCCCGCTCGCGCGCCAGGGCGCGGCCTGCGTGCGCAGGCGGTACCCGTCGCTGCCCACGCCGCTGCCGAGCACGCCGGCGCGGCGCCGCCCGTAGCCGAGGTGCAGCACGAAGGTGCCCTCGGCCGTGCCCGGCAGGATCCACACCGGCGCCGCGACGCTCCGGCCGCCCTGCGCGAGCGTGACGACGTCGCCATTGGTGAGGCCCAGCTCGGCCGCCGTGCGCGGCGCGCACAGCGCGGCGTTGCCCCACACCAGGCGCGTGAGCGGGCGCGGCAGCTCCTGCAGCCAGGCGTTGTTGGCGAAGCGCCCGTCGAACAGCGAGGCGTCCGTCCGCAGCGCGAGCTCGAGGCCCTCGGCCGGCGCGGACGGCGCCGGCAGGACCAGGTCCGCGCGCGGGCGCAGCTCCAGGGCCGGGAAGGTCGTGCCGGCCACCAGGCCGTCGTGCAGCGCGCTGCGCCAGAAGGTCTCGAACTCGGCGCCCTTCTTGCCGCTGGCGGCCTCCCAGAAGGCGCGCAGCAGCTCGTGCGCGCTCTTGCCGCCCTCGCCGGCCAGGAAGGCGACCAGCTCGTGGGCGCTGCGCGCGCCGCCCAGCTCGTGCAGCGGCGCGATCAGCGGCTGGATCAGGGTCGCGGTGCCGTCGTGGGCGCGCGCGTCGCTCCAGCTCTCCAGGAAGTGCGCGGCCGGCAGGTGCCAGTGGCACAGCTCCGAGGTCTCGTCGACGGCTTCCGCGAGGTGCACGCGGAAGGGCACCTCGGTCAGGTGCGTGGCGAGGTCGAGCTCGGCCGGCGCGTCGTGCACCGGGTTCCCGCCCAGGATCACGAGCGTGTCCAGCCGGTGCGCGCGCGCGTCCTCGACGAGCTGCTGCAGCGATTCTCCGTGCCCCTCGTCGAGCGTCTCGAGCGGCTGGGTGTGCTCGACCGTGGCCGGGACGTTCCCGAGGTGATGGTTGACGAGGTGCGCCAGCGCGTGCACGAGCGGGTCGGCGGCCTCGCCGGCCACGACGATCCCGGCCCCCGCGCTGGCCTTCAGGTCGCGCGCCGCGGCGCGCAGGAAGCGCGCCGCGCGCTCGTCGCGCGGGGCCGGGCCCTCCACGGTCAGCCCCAGCTCGCGGGCCAGGAAGCGCGCCGCGCCCTCCAGCTCGGACGGCCGCAGCGCCAGGCGCTCGTCCGCCATCGCACCGGTGAGGCCGAAGGCGCTCTCCACGGCGTACAGGCGGCTGCGCTCCTTGATCCACGAGCGTCCCTGGCGCGCCTTCGCGAAGTCGCGCGCGTGGCGCACGGCGCCGGGTCCGGACACCAGGAAGTCCGCCTCCAGGGCCACGACGACGCGCGCCTTGTCGAAGCGATAGCGCGTGGCCACGTCGCGCCCGAAGACGAGCTCGGCCCCCGCGCGCGCATGGTCGCGGTGCAGGGGGTTCCAGCGGTAGGTGGCCAGGCGCGGGAAGCGCGTGCGCAGGCGCGCGAGCTGCGAGGCGAGGAAGGGCGAGGCGTCGCCCGCGTGCAGCACCGCCAGGCCGTCGCCCTGGTAGGCCGCCAGGCGCTCGAGGCGCGCGTTCATCTCGGTCGTGAAGGCGCTCCAGGTGGCGATCTGGCCCGCGCGCAGGCAGGAGTGCGAGCGTTCCGGGTCGTACAGTCCGAGGATCGTGGCCTGGGCCAGCGCGTCGGTCGCGCCCAGGCTCGAGGGGTGGTCGGGGTTGCCCTCGACCTTGGTCGGACGGCCGAGGTGGCTCTCGACCAGGATCCCGGTCGCGGCCTCGCCCAGCGGGAAGGCCGTGGCGAAGTAGCGCGGCACGCCGGGCACGACGTGTTCCGGGGACTTCGCGAAGGGCACGATCGTCTCGTCCGGCTGGCGCGTGCAGGCCGCCAGGCCCATCACGCCGAGCGAGGCGCCCATCAGGCGCAGGAACTCGCGCCGGTCCTGGCCCGGGCCGCTGCGCGCGAAGAGCGCCGGGTACTCGCGCGCGAGCCAGGCCGAGAGCTCCGGCTCGGCCGCGGCCGCCTCCAGCTCGCGCCAGAAGTCCGCGCCGTGCGCGCGGGCCAGGCGCGTGCGCAGGGCCGTGAGCTCGTCGGTCCCGGGGCTGTGCGGCGCGAGGCTCATCGGTGGCAGACCGAGCAGTTGGTCTCGCTCTCGAGGCGGTGCTCGGCCGCGAGCCGCTCGCGCTCCGCGCGCGAGAGCGAGAGGGGATCCCAGTCGACGTCGAAGACGCGCTCGCGCGGACGCACCTGGGCCGCGGGGTCACGGTGGCACGCCAGGCACCAGTCCATGTTCAGGGTCTCCGTGCGCCACATGAGCGGCATCTCGTCCACCTCGCCGTGGCAGGTCGTGCAACCGATGCCCTTGGCGACGTGGATCGAGTGGTCGAAGTAGGCGAAGTCCGGCAGGTCGTGCACGCGGATCCACTCCAGTGGCCGGTCGGTCACGAAGCTCTCGCGCACCGGCTCGAGCATGGGCGCGTCCTTCCAGACCATGGAATGGCAGCCCATGCAGACCTTGGTGCTCGGGATCCCGGCCGAGGCCGACTCCTCGACGCTGGAGTGGCAGAAGCGGCAGTCGAGCCCCAGCCCCTGCACGTGGTGCTTGTGGCTGAAGGGCACGGGTTGCTCGCGCGCCACGTTCACCTGCGTCGTGTAGGGCGAGCGCAGCAGCGCGTCCCAGGCCCACACGCCCGCGCCGAGGAAGAACACCGCCCCGAAGATCGAGACCTTGGAGAGGGTGTTGAAGCTCGGGTGGAAGATCTGCGCCATGCTCGGGGACTCGGGCAGCGCGGGCGTGGCCGGTGCGGGATCGTATGGGCGTTTCTGCGGGAATTCCAGCACCGACCCGGGGTGCGGAGCGCGCGCGTGCGCCGGCGCGCGAGCGCGCTCACCCGCGTCGGGCGAGCGGCTCGGGCTCCGGCCCGGAACGCGCGCGCGAGAAACCCGCGAACCCTGAATCCGGGGTGCCGGATCCGGCGTTGATTGCAGGGAGGGCCAGCGGGCGGGCTACTCCTCCAGCTCCTCGAGCGAGCTCGGCCAGTCGTCCTTGAGGAGCTGCGAGAGCACGCGGTCCCTGAGGATCCGGCCACCGGTCTGGCAGCGCGGGCAGTAGTTCACCTCGCTGTCGGCGCGCAGGATGCGCTGGATCGGCGCGCCGCAGGCCGGGCAGGGCGCCCCGAACCTGCCGTGCACGGCCATCCCCGCCCGGAAGGCGGTGACCTTCTCGGGGAAGCGGCCGGCGGCCTGGGCGCGCAGGCGCGCGAGCCATTCGCCCAGCACCGTCTGCGTGGCCGTGTGCAGGCGCGCGAGCTCGCCGTCGTCCAGGTTGGCCGTGCGCTGCAGCGGCGAGAGCCGCGCGCGGTGCAGGATCTCGTCCGAGTAGGCGTTGCCCACGCCCGCCAGGACGCGCGGATCGCACAGGGCGCGCTTGACGGTGTGCGGTGCGGCGCGCAGGCGCGCGGCGAAGGCCTGCGCGTCGGCCGCGAGCGGCTCGAGCCCGCCACGATCGAGCGCGGCCAGCGCGGAGGCCTCCGCGAGGAGGTGCAGGGCCGCGCGCTTCTTCGTGCCGGCCTCGGTCAGGACCAGCGTGCCGGTCTCGAAGTCGAGCGCCGCCAGGTCCGTGCGCCGCGGCAGCCCGGCGCCGCGCGCCTTCCAGTGCAGCCGCCCGGCGATCATCAGGTGCAGGGCGAGCGCCAGCCAGGCGCCCTCGCCGGGGCGGTCGCTCGGCCCGAGCTCGAGCACCACGCGCTTGCCGAGGCGTGCCACGCGCGCCACCGGCCTCCCGGCGGCCTGGGCCAGGGGCGGCACGGCCGTGCGCAGGAGGAACGGGCTCTTGATCCGGCAGCCTTCCAGGCGCCGCCCGCCGACGCGCTCGCGCAGGGCCTCCACGTACAGCTCGACGTCGGGCAGCTCGGGCACGATCCGAGGATAGCCGCGATCCGCGCCGGGAAATCCCTGCCGTCCGGCGCGACCCGCCCGGCATCCTGGAAGCCAAGAGAGGCTCGCCATGCGACGTTCTGAGCTCCAGTCCGCGCCCGCTCGGCGGTGCGCTCCGTGGTCCGTTGCGAGGGTCGTGATGAAGCTCGTTCTGGGTGTGCAGGTGCTGGTGGCGGTGGCGTGCCTCGCGGGGACGGTGCGCGAGGGGGGCGAGGCGGCCGGGCCGGCCCGCGCGCGCGAGGCGAGCGCCACGCAGGACGACGCCGAGGCCCTGATCGGCCGGGCCGAGGCGCGCTTCGCCGAGCACAGCTACGCGGCCGCGCACGAGCTCTACCAGCAGGTCGCGGGGCTCGAGCTGGCCCCGGAGCGGCGGGCCTGGGTCGACTTCCGCCTGGCGGACACGCGCTGGCGCGCGGCGGCCAGGACGAACGACGCGGACTCGAGCGAGCTCGACCACGCGGCCCAGGAGCTGCGCGGGATGCTGGAGCGCTACGAGCGCCCCGAGGCGCGCGACGACCTCTACGCCGAGATCCACGAGTCGCTCGGCGACGGCGCCTGGCGCGAGCGCAGCCAGGACTGGGGCGGTGCCAGCGGGCACTACGCGGCGGCGCTCGAGTGGTGGGCGCGCTCGAGCGACCTCGAGCGCGCGCGCGCGCGCTACCTGGGCATCGTCTGGAAGGCGGCGGTGCCGGAGTGGCGCGAGCGCTCCTGGGGGCACGGCTACTTCCCGACCTACCTCGGGGTCGACGTGCTGGCCAACGCGGTGAAGCTCGCGCGCAGCGACGAGGAGCGCGGGCGCGCGCACTTCCTGCTCGGCAAGGCCTGGACGAACCAGGGCTGGGACGCGCGCGCGGCCGAGCGCGTCGAGCGCGAGCTCGGCGCCGTGCTCGAGCTCGGGAAGAAGAGCGAGTGGTACGACGACGCGCTGTACGCGCTCGGCACCTTCCACGAGCAGCAGGGCCGCTGGGAGCGCGACGCCGCCGGCAATCCGCGGCCGCGGCCCGACTTCGCGAAGGCCCTGGCGCTGTACGAGCGCCTGACGAGCGAGTTCAGGAAGGGCGAGACGCGCTACTTCGACGACTGCCACCAGCGCATGCGCCAGATCACCGCGCCCACGCTCAGCGTGCAGGTCGAGCGCTTCTTCCTGCCGGGCTCCGAGGTCCAGTACGCGCTCGGCTGGCGCAACCTCGCGACGATCGAGCTGGCGCTCCATCCGGTCGAGCTGACGAAGGACGTGGCCTTCTCGGCCGACCGGGACGACTGGCTCGAGACGTTGAAGCTCGCCGGGCGCGCGCCGCTCGCGCGCTGGACACACGACACGCAGGACCCCGGGAAGCACGAGCCCGGCCAGGCGCGGCTGCTGCTCGAGCCGAAGCCGGGGCCGGGGGCCTACGTGCTGCTGGCGAGCTCCGGCGCGACCCAGGCGCGCGCGCTGGTGCTGGTCAGCGACGCGGCCGTGACGGTCAAGGTCTCGGGCTCGAAGCTGCTGGCCTGGGCCACCGACGCGCGCACCGGCGCGCCGATCGCGGAGGCGGACCTGCGCCTGTGGGAGCGCTGGCACGACGGCTCCTGGCGCTGGCGCGACCAGAGCGCGCAGAGCGGCGTCGACGGCGTGGCCCTGTTCGAGCTCGCCAGCGCGCGCCGCGGCGGCAGCTACTTCGTCGCCCTGGCGAGCGGCGCGCGCCAGGGCTTCGCGCAGGGCTGGATCCCGGGCGCGAACGATCCCGCGCGCGAGTGGCGCATCTACGCCTACACCGACCGCGCGGCCTACCGGCCGGGCGACGAGGTGCAGTGGAAGCTCTGGGCGCGCACGCGCTTCGCGTCGGCCTACCAGACGCCGGCCGGCGAGACGCTGGGCTGGGTCGTGCTCGATCCGCAGGGCTCGCCGGTCCAGGAAGGCCAGGGCACGCTCGACGCCTTCGGCGCGGCCTGGTCGAGCCTGACCACCACGGCGGCGATGACCCTGGGCGAGTACCGCGTGCGCTTCTTCCGCAACGCGAAGGCCGACGACTTCGTGGGCGAGGCCGCGCTCTTCCGGCTCGAGGAGTACAAGCTGCCCGAGTACGAGGTCGTCGTGAAGCCGCCGCGCGATGCCGAAGGGCGTCCGAAGCTCTTCCGCCTGGGGGACCGGGTCGAGGTCGAGATCGAGTCGACCTACTACCACGGCGCGCCCGTGGCCGGCGCCGCGGTCGAGGTCTTCGTGCACCAGCGCCCGCGCTACCGGCCCTCCCCGAAGGTGCGCGAGTTCCCCTGGCTGCACGACGACGCGCGCGAGATCACCTGGTGGGGCGGGCAGGGCCAGCAGATCCTGCACGAGACGCGCCAGAGCGACGCCGCCGGCAAGGTGACGATCGCCTTCGACACGCCCTGGGACCAGCGCGGCGAGTTCGAGTTCGTGGTCGAGGCGCGCGTGGTCGACGCCTCGCGTCGCGAGATCACGGGCCAGGGCGCGGTCGTGGTGGCCGAGGCGGGCTACCGCGTCGATCTCTCGGTCGCGCACACGCTGCACCGGCCCGCCACGAAGGTCGAGGTCGAGGTGCGCGCCAGCGATCCGAACGACAACCCGGTCGAGGTCGCAGGCAAGGTCGTGGTCACGCGCGAGCGCTGGGTCGAGGTCTGGCGCGATGCCAGCGGCCGCGACGTGCTCGGCGACGCGCTGCAGCGCGCCCAGGAGGCCGGGAGCTTCCCGCCGCCCGGCTGGAGCCCGAAGTTCCGCGGCAACGAGAGCGAGACGATCACCACGCTCGACCTCCGGACCGGCAAGGACGGCCAGGCGCGCTTCGAGTTCACGCCCGCGAAGGAGGGCCACTACCGCATCGCCTGGAGCAGCCAGGACCAGTGGGGCACCGCGATCCGCGCCGAGACGGCCGTGTTCGTGGCCGACGAGCGCACCACGCAGCTCGGGTACCTGCCGGGCGGCGTCGAGCTGCTGGTGGACCGCGACACGCTCGAGGTCGGCCAGGAGGCGCACGTGCTCGTGGTCACGCCGCACAGCGGCCGGCACGTGCTCTTCACGGTCGAGGGCGACGAGCTCTACCGCCACGAGGTCCTGGCGCTCACCGGTCAGGTGAAGCTGGTCAAGGTCCCGCTCACCGAGCTGCACGTGCCCAACGTGTACCTCGGCGCGCTGGCGGTCTGGTCCGGACGCGCCTGGCAGGACCTGGAGGAGCTGGTCGTGCCGCCCGCGAAGCAGTTCCTGACCGTCGAGGTCGCCAGCGACCGCGGCGAGTACGAGCCGGGCCAGCCGGGCAGCGTGTCCGTCACCGTCAAGGACCGCGCAGGCGCGCCGGTCGTGGCCGCGCTCTCGGTCGCGGTCGTGGACGAGGCCGTGAGCTACGTCCAGGGCGATTACGCCCTCGACCCCCGGCGCTTCTTCTACGGCGAGAAGCGCGCGCACCTGGTGCAGACCGGCGGCAGCTTCCAGCACGGTGTGTTCGTCGAGCTGGCGCGCGACGAGAAGGGCGACGTCGGCGATCGGCGCTCCGCCATGGGTGGCTACGACGCCGAGCTGCTCGATGCCCTCGGGTACGGGGGTGGAGCCACGTCGCGCGAGATGAAGCTGGGGCTCGCGGGAGTCGCGGCGCCGTCGGCGGCCGCGGAGGGCGTGATGGACCGGGCCGAGCGGCAGCTGATGGGCAAGGACGCGAGCAGGGCCGATGCGCCGCTCGCGGGCGGAGGCGCGACCGTGCGCGTGCGCTCCGACTTCCGCGCCACCGCGCTGTGGCTGGCCGACGTGAAGACCGACGCCGCCGGGCGTGCCAGCGTCCCGCTGACCTTCCCCGACTCGACCACGCGCTGGAAGGCGACCGTGCGGGCCGTCGACGCCGGCACGCGCGTCGGCGAGGGCTCGGCCACGGCGCGCACGCGCCTGCCGCTGATCGCGCGCCTGCAGACGCCGCGCTTCCTGGTGGTGGGGGACGAGGTGACGCTCTCGGCCAACCTGGACAACAACCTGGGCGTGCCGCAGACCGTGCAGGCCACGCTCGAGGCCGTGGGCCTCACCGTGGTCGGCCTGGTGGTCGACGGCGCGCTCGTGAAGGGCGAGGTCGGCCCGGTGACGGTGCCGCCCAACGGCCAGGCGCGCGTCGACTGGCGCGTGCGGGCCGTGGAGCCGCTCCTGGCGCAGCTGAAGCTCACCGCGATCGCCGGCGACCACGCCGACGCGGTCGAGCGCACGCTGCCGGTGCACGCGCACGGGATCGAGGCCTTCGTGGATCTCGCCGGCAAGCTGGAGGAGGGCGCGGTCACGCTCGCCCTGGACCTGCCGCAGGAGCGCCAGGCCGGCTCGACGCGCCTCACGCTCTCCGTCTCGCCGAGCCTGGCCGTGACGATGCTCGACGCGCTGCCCTACCTGGTCGACTACCCCTATGGCTGCACCGAGCAGACGCTCTCGCGCTTCCTGCCGGCTGTGATCGTGGCGAAGACCCTGAAGGACGCCGGCCTCTCGGCCGAGGACGCCCTGACGCGCGTCTTCGGCGGGATCGAGCCGGCCACGGCCGGGAAGACGCACCCCAAGGGCAAGGCGGCCTTCGCGAAGCTCGACGAGCTCACCAAGGCCGGCCTCGAGCGCCTGTACGACTTCCAGCACGGGGACGGCGGCTGGGCCTGGTGGAAGGACGGCGACAGCAACCCCTTCATGAGCGCCTACGTGCTGTGGGGCCTTTCGCTCGCGCGCGACGCCGGGCTCGACGTGCGCGTCGAGGTGCTGGAGCGCGCCGCGCGCTACCTCGCCGCCGAGCTGGTCGAGGCCGAGGACCAGCTCGACCTGCAGGCCTGGGAGCTGCACGCGCTGGCCGCCTTCGGCGGGGCCGGCAAGGAGGCGGATGCGCAGCGCTTCCAGGCGCGCGCCTTCGACAACCTGTGGGCGAAGCGCGACGGGCTCAACGCCTACGGGCGCGCCCTGTTCGCCCTGGCCGCGCACGGCATGGGCCGCGCGAGCGAAGCGCGCACGCTGCTCGAGAACCTGCGCGACGGCGCGCTCCGCGACGCGGCGCCCGACCGCTCGATCCTGCAGGTCGGCACGCACCAGCCCTACACGATCCCCACGGCCCACTGGGGCCAGGACGGGCTCTTCCACCGCTGGTCCGAGGGCGGGGTCGAGGCCACGGCCTTCGCGCTGCGCGCCCTGGTGGCGATCGATCCGCGCCACGAGCTCGTCGCGCCGGTGATGAACTGGCTCGTGAAGAACCGCCGCGGGGCCCAGTGGTCGAACACGCGCGACACGGCGATCGTCGTGCTGGCGCTGAACGATTACCTGCGCGCCAGCGGCGAGCTGGGGGCCGCGGTCGAGTTCGAGCTGGCCGTCAACGGCCGGTCGCTGGCCGCGCGGCGCCTCGAGAAGGACCAGCTCCTGGCCGCGCCCAGCACCTTCGAGGTCGATCCGGGCTGGCTGCGCGACGGTGCGAACGAGATCCGCGTCACGCGCAAGGCCGGCGCCGGGCCGCTCTACTTCGCGGCCCGGGCGCGCTTCTTCAGCCTGGAGGAGCCCATCCCGGCGCGCGGGAACGAGGTCTTCGTGCGGCGCGACCTCTACCGCCTCGCCGCGCGTCCGACGCTGCTGGCCGGCACGGTCTTCGAGCGCGTCCCGCTGGCGACAGGCGATTCGATCCCGAGCGGCGAGCGCATCGAGGTCGTGCTCACGATCGAGGCCAAGAACGAGCTCGAGTACCTGGTCTTCGAGGACTGGAAGGCGGCCGGGCTCGAGGCCGTGCAGGTCCGCAGCGGCGAGCCGATCGCGGCCCAGGAGCTGAAGCGCAGTGAGGGCGCGGCGCGCTTCGCCCCGGTCGCCGATCCGGCCGAGCAGGACCGCCGCCGGCGCGGCACGGGCCGCGATGTGGGGGTCGTGAGCCAGGTCGGCGCGGGCTACACCGGGCGCAGCCGGGCCGCGCACCAGGAGCTGCGCGACCAGAAGGTGGCCTTCTTCCTGGAGCAACTGCCGCAGGGCCTGTGGGAGCTGCGCTACGAGCTGCGGGCCGAGGCCCCGGGTCGCTTCCACGCGCTCCCGACCCTGGCGCACGCCATGTACGTGCCCGAGATCCACGCGAACGGCGCCGAGCTCGCCCTCGCGGTCGTCGAGCGCTGACAGGACCGCTCAATTCTGGTCGGGGAGCGCGCCTCGCGTGCGGGCCGAGGGCCGCTAGACTCCCCGACCCTCGTCCAGGCGTACGCCGGGTCCTCGCGACCAGCGGCTCGCCGTGCTCTCGACACTCCATCCCCATCCCACGATGCTCACTTCCGCTTTCCTCCTCCTCGCCCTGCAGCAGACGACGCCGGGCAGCCTCCTCGACCGCCTGCACTTCGACGCCGAGGGGCGCATGCGCGGCGAGGCGACCTTCGACAACGTCGACGCCGCGACCGGCAACGAGATCGACGACCGCTACCGCGGCCGCTTCCGCTTCCGCTTCGGCGCCAAGTACGACATGACCGAGGACGTGAAGATCGGCGCGCGCCTCTCGACCGCCTCGGACGGCAACGACGCCAACAACCCGCACTGGGACTTCGGTGACGGGGACGGCTTCAACGGCAGCCAGGTCGTCATGGACCGCTTCTACGTCGACTGGAAGGCGGCCGAGGAGCTGAACGTCGTGATCGGCAAGCAGCCCAACGCCTTCGCGACCCCGCCGATCTACGGCGACTTCGTGTGGGACAGCGACATCTCGCCCTCGGGGGTCTCGGCCACCTGGCGTCCGGACGTGGGCGACGGCGAGATCGCCTTCGACGCGCGCGTCGCGGGCTACGTCGCCACCGAGGTGGCGGCCGACGAGGACCCGAAGATGTGGGGCGTGCAGGGCAACGTGTTCGTGCCGCTGGAGGAGGGCAAGGTGCAGGTTTCCAGCGCCCTGCAGGACTGGCGCGACAACGACGACACGGCCGTGGCGGGCAACCAGGGCAACTCGGCCACGACCGAGGACTTCTTCGTGTGGGACACCTTCGTGTCCGGCACCGTCCCCGGCGGACCGATGGACGAGATCACGGCCTACCTGGAGTTCGTGACCAACCTGGACGAGTCGGAGCAGGGCTGGGTCCTCGGCGGACAGCTCGGCTCGAGCCAGTGGAAGGGCGGCAACGCCAACGCCTTCGCGCTGCTCTACGACCTCGACGGCGACGCGATCTTCAGCCCGGTGGCCCAGGACGACACGCCGGTCGCCGGCACGGGCCTCAACGACGGCGACGGCGATGGCCAGAGCGGCATCGTCCTCGGCGGTACCTACTGGTGGCGCGACAACGCGGCCTTCAAGCTGTGGGTGCTGACCTCGGACCCCTCGGGGGCCGACGACGATCCGATCCGCCTGCGCTTCGACTTCGACTTCCGGGTCAAGTAGCTCCGGCGACGAGCCGGACCCCCGCGCGGGCCGCGGAGCATGCGCTCCGCGGCCCGCGCGCGCTTGCCGGGCGGGCGCGCGCTTCCCACGATGGGCGCATGCGTGCTCGATCCGAGCCCGGCGAGCGCCGATGACGGCCTTCACGCTCGAGGTGCGCCCCTTCCGGCCCGGCGACGAGGAGCTGCTCCTCGCCGGCCACGAGCGGGCGCTGCGCTCGGCCGGCGGGGGACCGGCGCGCGAGCGGGCCGAGCTGCGCTGGCGCTACGGCGCCGCTCCGCACGGCGCCTGCGTGGCCCTGGCGCTCGATCCGCAGGGCCAGGCGCTGGCCGGCCTCGCCGCCACCCGTCACCGCGCGCTGCTCGAGGGGAGCGAGGTGCACTGGCTCGAGGTCGGCGACCTGTTCCAGGACTTCGCGCGCGGCGGCGGCCTGGCCCGCGCGCAGCCGCTGCGCGCCGCCGGCGAGGCCTTCGCCGAGACCTTCGGCGGCTTCCCGCCGGAGAAGCACCCGGTGCTCTACGGGCTGCCGAACCGCCGTGCGCACCGCTTCGGGCTGCGCGTCCTGGAGTGGGAGGTGCTGCGCTCGGAGAACGAGCTCGTGCTCGACCTCGCGCGCGCCCTGCCGGCGCCGGGGCGCGCGGTCGCCGTGGAGGAGGTTGCGCGCTTCCCGGCCGAGGTCGAGCGCGCCTTCGCCGGCTTCGCCGCCGGGCGCGGCGCGATCCTGGTGCGCGACGCGGCCCTGCTGAACTGGCGCTACGCCGAGCGGCCGGGGGAGCCCTGCGCGAAGCTCCTCGCGCGGCGCGGCGGCGAGCCGGTCGGATGGGCGGTGGAGCGCGGCGGCCTGCTGCTCGACTGGGGCGTGCGCCCCGACGACGAAGCGGCGGTCGCGGCGCTGCTCCAGGGCGCGGCGACGTGCGCCCGGCGCGGCGGGGCGCGCGCGCTGGCGGCCGTCTTCCCCGACACGGCGCCCGAGTTCCAGCTCTTCCAGCGGCTCGGCTTCCGCGTGCGCGGCACGCGCGAGTACCTGTGCTTCCGGAGCTTCCAGCGGCCCGCGATCATGAGCTGGCTGTTCCAGCACTGGTCCTACACGCGTGGCGACACGCTGCGCTGACCATGCCCGCGCAGTACGACATCCGCCCGTTCCGCCCCGGTGACGAGGAGCCGATCCTCGCCACCTTCAACCTCGTCTTCGGCGAGAACGACCAGGCCTTCGTGCCGCGCACGCGCGCCGAGTGGGACTGGGCCTTCGCGCGCAATCCGGCCGGCCAGCGCATCTGGGTGGCCGAGAGCGCCGGCGTGATCGCGGCCCAGTGCGCGGCCCTGCCCTACCGCGTCCTGGTCGACGGGCGTGAGACGAGCTTCACGCAGGGCGTCGACTCGATGACGCATCCCGAGCACCGCAAGGGCCTGCGCCGCCCCGGGCTCTACGTCGAGACGGCCTACCCCTTCTTCCGCCAGTTCGGCGGGCACGGCGCGGACCTCCTGCACTACGGCTGGCCGGTCGAGGCCGCCTGGCGCATCGGGCGCGTGTTCCTCGGCTACGAGATCGTGCGCACGCAGGTCGTGCACGCGCTGGAGGTCGGTCCGGGGACGCACGCGCTGCCGCGCGGGATCGAGCGCCTCGAGCGCTTCGGAGACGATGTCGAGGCCCTCTACCGGCGCTGCGCGCGGAGCTGGGGCGCCAGCACGATCCGCGACGCGCGCTACCTGAACTGGCGCTTCCGCGAGCGGCCGGGCGTCGCCTACCACGTCTTCGCCGCGCGCGACGCGCAGGGCGCGCTGGCCGGCTACGCCGTCATCCGCCGCGCCGAGCGGCCCTTTGCCGGCGGCGCCCTGGTGATGGACTGGCTCGTGCCCGAGGACGCGCCCGAGCTCGGCGCGGCCCTGCGCGAGGCCTGCCTGGCCCAGGCCCGTGCCGACGGCGCGCGCGCGCTGATCGCCGTCTTCCCCGAGTGGACGCCGTGGAGCGAACGCTTCCAGGAGTGGGGCTTCCGCCTGCACTCGACCCAGTACCTCCTGATCGGGATCGTCCAGGACCCGCGCTACGACACCTGGTGGCTGCGCGAGCACTGGTGGGTGCAGCTGGCCGAGCTCGACGTGGTCTGAGGCTGCCGTGCCGGACTTCGTGCCCCAGGACCCGGACTTCGCCGCGCGCGTGCGCGCCAGCTTCGAGCGCCAGCGCTTCATGCGCACGCTCGGTGCGCGCCTGGTGCGCCTCGAGCCGGGGTTGTGCGAGATCGAGCTCGATTACCGCCTCGACCTGACCCAGCAGCACGAGTACCTGCACGCCGGGGCCTGCACCTCGATCGCCGACTCGGCCGGGGGCTACGCGGCCTACTCCCTGATGCCGGCGGGCTCCTCGGTCCTGGCGGTCGAGCTCAAGGTCAACCTGCTGGAGCCGGGCCGCGGCGAGCGCTTCCTCGCCCGCGGGCGCGTCAAGCGGGCCGGCAAGCGCCTGAGCGTGTGCGAGCTGGAGGTCGAGGCCTGGAGCGGGGGCGTGGCGAAGACCTGCCTGGTCGGGCTGCAGACCCTGATGTGCCTGCCGGACAGCGCGGACGACGGCGCGCGTCGAGCTCGGTAGTCGCGGGGGGGGCTCGCATCCTCCCGAAACGGAGACGCCGGCTCGTCGCCGGCGTCCGCGCGCTCGAAGCGCACTCGAGCAGGAGTGCTCTACTTCTTCTTCGGATCGGTGAACTTCGGCGCCGGGCTGCCGGGCTGGTGCTGCGGCTGGTGAGGCTGCGCAGGCTTGCCGGCGGGCGGCGGCGTCGAAGGCTTCGAGGGAGCGGTGTGGGCGGGCTGACCGGGCTTGTGCTTGGGATCGGGTGACATGGAAGTGACCAAGTGTGCATCGCACGGCCCCGGCGAACGTCGACGGGCACACGAGCGACCCCAGCGACGCTAGGAAGCGCGCTGCCCGGTTGGAATGGGGCCCTGGGCGCACGCCGCAACCCGTTGTCCCCGGACCGGTTGCGCGCGAGCCGGAGCGGCCCGTAAACCTCGTTCACGACGGTCCCTAGCCCGACCTATTCACCAGCCCTCGGCTGCAACGGCGCGACTGGCGCCATCTGCAAGCCCAGCCCGCGCAGCGCAAGCCCTTCGCTCCCTGCGAGTCCTCGACGACCTGTTCAAGGTCGCCTCCGGTCCTCTCGGTCGCGAACCGCTGCATCGGCCGCCATTCGCGCCGTTTCGCTCGAGGCCTGGTGAATAGGTCGGGCTAGGCGCGCCCTGCCTTCGGCCGGGCCGGCGTCTTCCGATCGAGCGCTGCCACGTGGAGCGCAACCTTGCCTCGTACCGTCGAGGCATGGCGCGGCCCGGACGCCTCAGGCCAGGACGCCGTGCGGGGTGAGCGTGTGCTGGGGGAAGATCGCCGCCAGGTCCGTCACGCCGAGGCGCTCGACCAGGAGCTCGCCGAGCACGTCGCGATAGTCGATCGTGATGGCCAGGTCGCCCTGATCGAGGGCCGCGTCCGACAGGCCGGGCCAGTCGGCGAGGACGCGGCCGCCGGCGACGTCGCCCAGCACGAACATGGCGTTCCCGTGGCCGTGGTCGACGCCGTCGCTGCCGTTCTCGCGCGCGTGCCGGCCGAACTCGGACAGGCATACGAGCAGGTAGTCGTCCAGGTGCCCGAGCATGTCCAGGTAGAAGGCCTCGAGCCCGCGCGTCAGGTCGTCCAGCAGCGCGGCCATCCTCCCGTCGATCGGTCCGAGGCGGGCGTGCAGGTCCCAGCCGCCGTAGTCGAGCGTGACGACCTCGATGCCCGCCTCCTGCTTGATCAGCGCCGCGACGTTGCGCAGGCGCGCCCCGAAGAGGCTGTCGGGGTACTGCGCGCCGTGCTCCGGCTGGTAGGCGTCGTAGTCCACGCCTCCGACGTGCAGGGCCTCGAGCGCGTTCAGGGCGGTGGCGTGGAGCACGGGACTGCGCGTGGCGTAGGCGTCGAGCAGCGCATCCTGGCGCTGGGCGGCCGTGCCCGGGGGGCCGGGGAAGCTGGCCGCGAACTCCAGCACGGGCAGGGTGCTCGGCGCCTGGCGCAGCGTGAGCGGCAGGTTGGCGCCGACACCGATCCCGCGCAGGCTGCCCTGCGCGCCGGCGGCGGTGTGGAGCAGGTAGCGCGTGGCCCAGCCGGAGTGGATGGCGCCGGTCGGCACGCGCGGGTCGGCGTACTCCATGCGCTCGAAGGCCTCGAAGTGCGAGCGCGTCGGGTCGATCGAGCCGGAGGCGTGCACGATCGCCAGGTGTCCGTCGCCGAAGGGCGTGAGCAGCGGCGCGGCCGCCGGCGCCAGCCCGAAGAAGCCGTCGAGGTCGAGGGCCCCGTTCGTCTGTCCGGGCGGCCGGATGGCGAGCCGCGGGCGCAGGCGGTACAGGTCCGCGTCCCCGTGGGGCACGACGGTCGTCAGGCCGTCCATGCCGGTGCGCAGGAACACCTGCACGAGCACCGGCTTGTCGCCGGCGCCGCGCGCGGCCCGGGCGCTGCCGGACAGGGCGGCCGCGGCGGCCAGCGAGGTCGAGGCCCCGAGCAACGTGCGCCGGGAAAGGCCCGGAGTGGGGGAGGAAGAGCGCGGATCGTCCTTCATGGGGTCGTCTCCTCTCAGTGCCACTGGAAGCCGGGCAGCGACGCGGCGAGCACCAGGCAGTCGTAGACCGCGAACATGTCGAAGGGCGCCGGGTGCTCGTCGACGTACTGCTGCAGCAGCAGCACCTCCGCCGGCGGCAGCATCCCGCCCAGGAGGCGCTCGTTGATGCGCTCGGCCAGCCCTGGGCGCTCGGCCGG
This sequence comes from Planctomycetota bacterium, assembly GCA_036376275.1. Lineage (GTDB taxonomy): Bacteria > Planctomycetota > UBA1135 > UBA1135 > JABFRZ01. Next base: position 16,375 of record DASVAP010000193.1, read on the forward strand.
CCCCTGGGCCTCGATCTGGATCAGCACGTCCTCCACCAGGGCGAGCTCCACGCCCGGGAGCACGCGGTCCGGATCCAGCAGCCGCGCGGCGAAGCTCCAGCGCGGCAGGAGCGAGTCGCCCCAGGCCGGGAAGTCCTCGGGATAGCCGGTGGGGAGCTCGCAGTCGTAGGGCGACTGGCCCATCGCGACCAGGTGCTCCAGGGCGGCGGTCGGGGCGTCCACGCGCCCGCCCATGGCCCGGACCAGGGAGGTCAGGAAGTGGATGGGCCGCCGGTACTTCGGAGCCACGCGGCCCGAGTCGGGCGCGAGGTTGGCCGGGGTCAGGATGACGCGCAGCATCGCCCGGATGTCGCCCTGCGTCGCCCGGTAGGTCGCGGCCACCTCGTCGACCAGGTCCGCCGGCGGGGTCGGGGTCAGGAAGCGACGGATCAGCTTCGTGGCCAGGAAGCGCGCCGTGCTCGGATGCGCCGCGAGGATGTCGAGCACCGCCTGGGCGTCGTCGCGCTCCACGGGCTGACCCGGCCGGCCGGAGGGCGGGCTGCCCGCGATCACGTGCCCGAGGACCAGCTTCGGTCCGTTCGCGTGCAGGGCGGGGTCGAACACGCCGCGCAGCCAGCCGGCCGAGGCCGGGTCGTCGCGCAGGGTCCAGCCCGTGAAGCAGCGCGCCACCTCCTGCACGTCGAACTCGTTGTAGCCCCCGCGCACGCCGAGGGTGTGCAGCTCGAGCAGCTCGCGCGCGTAGTTGTTCTGCGGCGCGCCGCGCACGTTGAGCCAGTTGTCGAGGTAATAGAGCATCGCCCCGCTGAAGGCGCAGGCCGACAGCAGGGCCGGGAACGAGCCCAGGGCGTGGGGCCGGATCACGGTGCGCTCGTGCTCGGGCAGGAGCAGCCACTCCAGGTCCTTGGCGTGGTCGACGTTGAAGTGGTCGCTCCAGAACTCGCACATCCGCTCCTGGAGCTGGCGTCGCGAGCTCGTCGCGCGCGTCAGGAGCGCGCTCTTGAACTGCCGGACGGCGTCGATGGGGCGCGTCTCCGTCCCCGGCTGGCTGCCGTCGAAGTGGTTGTAGATCCGCCGCGGGCTCATCTCGAGCACGGGGAAGCGCGTCAGCAGGGCCTCCGTGGCGGAGTCGTCGATCGAGAAGGGCTCGAGCTGCTCCTCGAGATAGCCCTCGAAGCCCAGGCTCCGCGCCCGTTCGTACTCGGCGGAGGTGAAGCCCTGCGTGACCCGCTGCACGAGCGTCCGCAGCGGATCGGGATGGACGCTCGGGCGCAGGGGCTGGAAGCCCCCGAGGGCGCCACCCGACAGGCGCGCCAGCCAGGCGCGCCGGTGCGCGCGCCGCGCCGGCCCGGCGGACATCGGCGAGCCCGGCACGGGGAGCGCAGCCGCCAGCCTGGGCGGGTTGCGCACCGGTCGCGGGAAGTTCAGGCGCGCTTGCTCCTCCGACAGCAGCAGTCGTTGCATGGGATCTCCGCGCCCGGACCGTCCATCCGGTGAGCAGGGACGCTGCTCCACGTGCGAGCGCGGGCGTACGTGATGAATTGCCGTGCCTTCGTGCCCGTGCCCCGTGTCCCGACCGAAAGCGCCACGGGCGCTTCCTGGACCCGATCACGACTCGGGCCTGACTCCAGGAGAGGGCTCTTGCCCGCTCACGATCTGCGTGGCCCCTGGCCCCTGGCAGGGACCGATGGCGCCGGCGCTCAGAACACGAACGGCAGCTTCAGGAACTCGAGGCTGACGACCTCGGTGTCGGCCGTGATGCCCTGGTCGAAGGCGTCGAGGTCGAACTCGACCTCGTAGCGGAAGAACTGCAGCTCGCCGGGCGGGAGCTGGTTGAAGAGCGCGATGTCGTGGGTCCAGGGCGGGTCGGTCAGGGGATTGGCCTCGTCCGGCGCGCCGATGCCGTTGTTGCGCGCGGCCTGGAAGCGGAGGCGCACGAAGGTGCTCGTCGGCAGCGAATCCTTCACGCCGCCCGTGCTGACCTGGAAGAAGCGTGGCAGGAGGCGCAGGGCGGTCGTGCCGCGCGAGGGGTTGGTGTTGAACGCGTCCAGCCGGCCGCGCTCCGTGGTGACGCGCGCGAGCAGGACCTCGTCGCCGGGAGCCGGCGCCCCCTCGTCGTAGGTGGCGGCTGCGATCGCGTAGTCCTCCTTGTCGGCCTGCGTCTGGGCCACGAACAGGCGCACGGAGCAGCCCTCGAGCAGCGACGGGGTCCGCAGGTAGAGGTCGTTGGAGATCCCGCTGGTCGTCCCGGCGCGGAGCGCGTCGAGGGCGGCGCCCGTCAGCTCGAGCGTGAAGCCATCGGAGAGGAGGCGGATGCCCGCGGCCTGGGCCAGGTCGAGCGTCTCCACCAGCGGCGGCAGGTCGGCCACGGAGGCGCCGTCGCGCCGGACCTTGCCCGCGTCCGGGCCGCTGGTCTCGATGCCATCGAACAGGAAGCGCACGAGGGTCTCCGGCGCGCCCGGCTCCGGCTTCTGGTCCGCGCCGCCGATCGAGATCCAGTCCGAGCGCGCCTTCGACAGCTTCCCGAAGCTCGGCACCATCACGTAGGCGGGCGGCGACGTGACGCCATCCGTGACCAGCGGGAGGGCCAGGGCGGCGCTGGGCACGACGATGTCCGCGTCGAGATCGTCCGAGGGCTCGGCCGTCGAGCCCTGCACGTGGATCTGGATCACGCCGGCCCCGCCCGGGCCGCCATTGCTGTCCGCCCGGCAGCAGGCGTTCACGTCGCCCGTCGGCCCGGTCTTGAGCTTCGGCCCGCAGGCGATCACGAAGTCGCGCACCGGGCCGCCGGTCGTCGTGCCGCCGGCGGTGAAGTCCACCTGGGCCGCCGACTCGAGGATCACGTGTCCGCCCGAGCCGCCGCCGCCGGTCCCGCCGATGTGGTCGATCAGGTTCGCGTTCTCGCCCGTTCCGCCGCGCCCGCCGTTCGACAGGATCTGACCCTCGGGACCGAAGACGATTCGGCCCAGGGCCTTGATGTGCAGCCCGCCGCCGCCCCCGCCGCCGCCCCCGCCCTTCTCGTCGCTCGCGAAGTTCCAGCCCGGATTGGGGAACCTCATGCCCGCGTTCCCGCCGCCGCCGCCGCCGTAGCCGGCCCACAGCTCGGGCAGCTCTCCGCGCACGAGGCGCGTCAGCTGCCCGTTCTCCAGGATCGGGCGCACGCCGAAGAAATCGTTCTCGTCGCTCGCGTCGAGGAACGGGCCGGCACCCCGCGACCCGCCTCGCGCCGGTCGCAGGCCGCTCAGGGCGCCCGTGCTCTGCACGTTGCCGTTGTTGCCCGGTCCCGCGACCGTGCTGAAGTCGGCCACGGTCGTCACGTCGTTCCAGTCCTTCGCGAAGCGCCCGCCGCCGCCGCCACCGGGGCGACGCGCGTCCTTGCTGTCCATCCCGGACCAGCCCATCTCCCCGCCCTGGCCCCCCAGGTTCGGCTGCAGGAAGGGCCCCTGACCGCTGCCCCCGCGCGGGGTCGGACCGGAGGTGTTCATGTTCGCGTTGCCGCCGTCGCCGCCGCCGGCCTGGCCCGCGCCCCCTTGCTCCACCTGGTTGCCGGTGTTCAGCGTGGCCACGTCCTTGGCGCTGAAGCCCGAGAGGTCGAGCTTGCCGTCGATGCGGATCTCGCCGGTGGCCTGGAGGAACATCGGGTTCGGGCCCTGCACCTTGATCTCGCCGCCGGCCTCGATGATCAGGTTGCGCACGTCCACCACGCCGCCCACGCTGTTCTGGGTGGTGGTCGGGACGCCGTTGGGGCCGCCGATGATGGCCGTGCGCGTCGTGTCGAAGAAGAAGGTCTCGCCCATGCGCACGACCCAGTCGAAGGTCCCGCTCGGGCCCCCCGTCCCATCGAACGAGAAGGCCGCCGACAGGCGCCCGCCGCCCCACTCCGCCTGGGGCGCGTCGAACAGCGCCTCCTCGTCCTGGAACGAGCGCGGGCCGCCGCCGCCGAAGTCGTAGGGCTCCTGGAACTCGTCGCTCAGCAGGTCCGATGTCAGGCTCGTGAACTGCACCGGCCGCGTCGGGGCCACGGCGAAGTCCGTGCGCGGGGCGAGGCTCGGTTCTCCGACGATGTCCTGGAAGCCCGCCTGCACCTGGGCGCGGAAGGCGCTCGCCGGCGGCAGGACGCCGATCGGCTCGAGGCGCACGCTCGCGCCCGTCTCGGTGCAGTTGCGCTCCAGCGTCACGCGCGTCGCGATGCGCTGCCAGGCGCCCAGGTTGTCGCGGTACTCCAGGAACAGGCGGCTCGCGGAGACGTTCGTCGCCGAGGGGTTCACCGGCTGGTCGAAGGCCACGAGCACCGCGAGGCGCGAGAGCTCGTCGCTGTAGAGGTTCAGCGGCATCTCGAAGCCGGGCTCCGAGAGCACCAGCTCCTGGTTCGCGTCGCGCTCGAAGTAGATCCGCCGGCCCGGATCGCCGCCGAGCTCGACGTAGGTCGTGTCGGTGGCGCTCGAGCCCTGCGGCCGCACGACCGGCGCGGGCGGCCCGGTACGCGTGTCGCGGAACAGGGCCGCGGGCTGGGTCGACACCGGGGTCGAGAAGCTGCGCTGCTGCTGCAGCCCCAGGCCGATGCCCTCGGTCGAGCGCAGCACGTTGCTCGCCGTGTTCAGGCCGGGGATGCGCAGCTGGTAGAACTGGCCGGGCGCGAGCCCCGCGTCCGCCAGGTCCTCGCGCGTCGGGCAGGTGGGCTGGAACACGACCGTGGAGGGGCCCTCCAGGCGGAAGCTGCCCGTGGCCGGAGCGCCGGCGAGCGAGCGGATCGCGATCGTGTTCGAGCTCACGGTGCTGAAGTCCACCGGCTCCGAGAACTCGAAGCGCATCTCCAGGTTGATCGGCCAGACGGAGCCGTCCGCGAGGGTCGTGCTGACGAGCTGGAAGCTCGTCGTCCCGGCCGTGACCCCGCCGCCGCCACCCCCGCAGGCGGAGAGCGCCAGCAGGGCCAGGGCGGAGATCCCCGCGCGCAGCGGGAGGTCGTTCAGGGCGGGCATCGCGGACGGGGGGGGTCGACCGGCGCGTCCATGCGGCGCGACGCGCACGCCGGGGAGCGGCGGGGCTCCACAGCGGGTCCTTTACACAGAGTCTCCTGCCTTTCGGTTCCGCGCAACTCCTCGGAACCGGCCGGCCCGCCACCACCGCGTGGCGGGTCGGCCGAGAGGCTCACCTCTGGCGGTGGCGCGGGATCTCGGTCAGCGGGCGCAGGAAGAGCTCGGGCACGCCCGGCAGGTCCTGCGGGGCCAGGAAGACGAGCTCGCCGGCCCCGTTGAAGGCGAAGGGCAGGGCGTCGTTCGGCCCCTCCTGCAGGGGCTCGTTCACCTTGCGCCCCGCTCGCCAGCCGCTGGCCGGGGCGACGTAGAGCTCGAAGCGCCCGGCGACCTCCTGGTCCAGGGCGTAGGCGACGCGCTCGCCCGCCAGGACGAAGGGTGCCGGATCCCCGAACGCGAGCGCGAAGCCGTTTCCGGAGCTCAGCGGGCCGTTCAGCCGCACCGCGGGCGCGCCGCCCGCGAGCGGCACGCTGTAGAGCTCGAAGGTCCCGACGTCGGCCGCGTCCGTGAGGAAGATCAGGTGCTCGCTGTCAGGGCTGATGCGGAAGTCGGGCCAGACCTGGGCCCCCGCCGGGAGGGGCGCGGTGAGGGCCGAGAACACCTGGCTCCCGTCGGTCGGGACGCTGTAGAGGCGGAACTGCCCGTCCACTTCCTGGTCGACCAGGTAGGCGACGCGCGTCCCGTCCGGGCTGACCCGGAAGGTGGGGAAGTTGCCGACCGGGCCCGCGGGGAGGGGCGGGTTCAGGCGCAGCGAGGCGGAGGCGTCGATCGGCGCCAGGTAGAGCTCGTAGATCGGGCCTCCCGTGCCCACGCTGTACACGACCTCCTGGTCGTGGGCGGTGAGCTCGAACTCCGCCGGCGAGACTCCGGTGCCGCCGAAGCGCTGGCGCGGCGCGCTGCCGTCGATCGGGATCGTGTAGAGCTGTCCCGAGAAGCTGGAGTTGGGCCGGAACAGGTAGACCACGCGCGCGCCGCCGGCGCCGATCCGGTACTCGCCGATGTTCGCCTGGAACGTTTCCGCCACGTGCAGCTCCACCAGGGCGCCGCCCTCGACCGGCACACTGTGGAGTACCTTGCGCGAGGACGACTCGAGCGTGTGGAACACGACGTGCGCCGAGTCCGGGGACAGGCGGAAGGACTGCACCGAGCCGGCCGGCGGCCCGAGGAGGACGGGCGGCGCGGTGCCGTCGAGGCGCACGCTGTACAGCACGAAGCGCGAGC
>DASVAP010000197.1:0-5776 GCA_036376275.1 Planctomycetota bacterium
CGCCGCCAAGAAGACCTACAAGAAGATCGTCGAGATCGATCCCAACCACGCCGAGGCGCGCAAGGCCCTGCGCCACCACGGCTACGACGGCAAGTGGTTCGAGTCCTACGCCGAGCTCTCCAAGTACCGGCGCGAGGAGACGGCCAAGATGAAGGACAAGGGCCTCGTCCGCTACAAGGACGAGTGGATCCCCGAGGCCGACCTGCCCTACCGCAACATGGGCTGGACCAAGGACGACAAGGACCGCTGGCAGGACCCGGTCGAGGTGGCCGAGAAGAAGCAGGTCGAGGAGTTCAAGTCCAAGGGCTACACCTACCTGCCCGACCTGTGCGCCTGGGTCTCGCCCGAGGACAAGCCCAAGGCCGACTCGGGCCTGATCAAGTGCGGCGAGGAGTGGCTCGATCTCGAGAAGGCCAACGCCTACCACGCCACGATCGGCCAGTGGTGGCAGCTTGAGGGCGAGCACTTCCTCGTGTGGTCGACGACCGACTGGCAGGGCGCGAACTCGGCCCGCTGGTATGCCGACCAGATCTACGCCGACCTGGTGCGCCTGTTCGGGCTGCAGCCCGCCAAGAAGCCGCACTTCGTCGTGCTGAACAGCCTGGACCAGTACAACCAGGCCGCCGGCGGCCAGGGGCTGGCCGACTCGGAGGGCATCTCCTCGCTGCACGGCGCCTACTTCGCCGACACCTTCTTCATGCCGGACCCGCTGACGCAGACGCCGCGCTTCCTCGGCTGCGGGGTCAGCTACTGGGACCGCAAGGACGAGGTCAAGAAGGCCTGGGGACCCTTCTACCTGCGCTGGGCCGCGGCCCAGAGCTTCGTCGAGAGCATCGATCCCTCCTGGCTGGCGGTCAGCGAGCTGATCGCCGCCGTCACCAGCGGCTCGCAGCCGGCCGCCAACACCTTCTGGACCGAGAAGAAGATCCCGCGCTGGTTGCGCTACGGCGCCGCCTCCTACGCCGAGCGCTACCTGAAGGACCCCGACGCGACCGAGGGCGGCAACCCCTGGGCGCTGCGTGAGTTCGCCTTCGGCGAGCTCAAGAAGGGCGGCAACCTGCACAAGATCGAGGACATCTTCGCCTTCACCCTGAGCCTCGAGGACATCGAGGGCTCCTCGCGCCTCTACCACGAGGCCGGGCTGGTGGTCTCCTTCCTGCTCGACGGCGCCGACGGCGACAAGAAGCTGCGCGAGAAGCACGCCGCCCTCAAGGCCGCCCTCAAGGGCCCGAAGGGCAAGGACCTCGACAAGGCCGTCGAGGACCTCCAGAAGGAGCTGGCCAAGAACGAGAAGGACATCAAGAAGTTCGCCGGGCTGTAGGCCCAGCGGACGGCCGGGGCTCGACCCGGCGACCCGGAACGCCACGCCCCCGCGTGGCGTTCTCGTTTCCGGAGCGCGCGGCTGCGCTCAGCCTGGCGCGAGGGTGCGCGCGATGGCCGCCGCGACGCGCCGTCCGTCGAGCGCGGCCGAGACGATCCCCCCGGCGTAGCCCGCGCCCTCGCCGCACGGATACAGGCCCGCGACGGTGGGGCTGGCGAGCGTCTCCGGATCGCGCGCGACGCGCACCGGCGAGCTGGTGCGCGACTCGACGCCGACCAGCTGGCCCTCGGCCGAGGCGAAACCCGGCAGGCGCCCCTCGAACTCCGCCAGGCCCGCGCGCAGGCGCTGCCACATCCCCGGGGGAAACAGCTCCGCCAGGTCCGCCCCCGTGAGCCCGGGCCGGTAGCTCGTCTCGGCCCGCGCCACGGGCTCGCGCGAGTCCGCCGCCACCAGGTCGGCGCGCTGCGCCGGCGCGCGCACGGCCCCGCCGCCGAGGTGCGCCGCGACCGTCTCCAGGGCGAGCTGCAGGCGCACGCCGAAGAGGGGATCGTCCTCCGGCGCGCCCGGCAGGTCCGAGCTGGCGAGCCCACCCAGCTCCGCCCCGAGCGCGCGCGCCTTCGCGACGAGCTCGCCGAAGCCCCACAGGTCCCCGATGGGCCCGCACCAGTCCTCCGGCTCGAGCTGCACGACGAGCCCGGCGTTGGCGAAGGGCGAGTCGCGCCGCGACAGGCTCATCCCGTTCACGACCACGCGCTCCGGCGCGGTCGTGGCCGGCACGATGAAGCCGCCCGGGCACATGCAGAAGCTGTAGACGCCGCGGCCCTCGCTCTGCATCGCTAGCTCGTAGAAGGCCGCCGGCAGGTCGCACTCGCCGCGCAGCCCGCCGTACTGGCGCTGGTCGAGCCAGGCCTGGGCGTGCTCGACGCGCGCGCCCATGGCGAAGCCCTTGGGCTCGAGCCGCGCGCCGGCGCGCGCCGCCATGAGCAGGGCGTCGAGCGCGCTGTGCCCCGTGGCCAGCACCACCGCGTCGCAGGCCTCCCGGGAGAGGGAGTCGTCCTCCAGCGAGCGCACGCGCAGCGCCACGATGCGCGGCGGGCCGGAGGGCGCGCGCTCGAGCTCCTCGACGCGCGACCGGAAGCGCACGCTCCCCCCGGCGCGCAGGATCGTCGCGCGCAGCGCCTGCACGACCTCCGGCAGGCGGTTCGAGCCCACGTGCGGCCGCCAGCTCACCAGGATCTCCTCCGGCGCGCCGTGGGCGACCAGCGTCTCGAGGACGCCGCGCACCTCGCCCTTGCCGCCGCTGCGCGCGTAGAGCTTGCCGTCCGAGTAGGTGCCGGCCCCGCCCTCGCCGAAGCAGTAGTTCGAGTCGCGCTCGACCGACTCGCCGCGGTTCAGGAGCTGCAGCGACTTGCGCCGCGCGCGCACGTCGCGTCCGCGCTCGAGGACGGTCACGTTGAGGCCCGCCGCCAGGCAGTCGAGGGCGCAGAAGAGCCCGGCCGGCCCGCTGCCGACGATGGCGACGCGCGGGGCGTCGGGGCGCGGGCGCGCGAGCTCGGGCGGCGTCGTGGGGGGGCCGGACGGCACCGGCTCGCCGGCCGCGAAGACGCGCACCAGCACGCGCCAGAGCCGGTGCCGCACGCGCGCGTCGAAGGAGACGCGCACGACCCGCGCATGGGCCAGGCGCTCGCTCCGCCCGCCGAGCCGGCCCGCCGCGAGCGCGAGCCAGGCCGCCTCGGAGCGCGCCTCGGGCGGCTCCTCCGAGGGCGGGAAGGTCAGCTCGACGTCGCGCGGCACCGGCACCTTCTACCCCCGCGCCCGGCCCACGCTCCAGCGCGGCCGGACGGGCAGGGCAGGGCAGCGCCCCACGGCTGCCCGGGAAAAAGGGCCGGAAAGCTGGCCGACCCGCGCGACGGACGTCGCTGCCCGTGCGACCGAGTCCCGCATCCCTCTTGCTTTCGAGGTCCCCATGACTGCAGTGCTCCGCGCTCGACCCGCCTTCCTCCTCTCCCGCTCCGGGGCCCTCGTGGCCGGCCTGGCCCTCTCGCTCGCGCCTGCCTGGGCCCAGGGGGGGCGGCCGGTGGTGCCGCAGCGGGTCGGTCCCCAGGACCGCACGAACCTCGACCCGGGGACGGTGGAGGAGACGCTGCAGGCCTTCGGCGTCTCGACCGACGCGAGCCCGCGCCGCGACGAGCTCGACCAGCCGCTGGACGCGGGCTACGCCCCGCTGGGCGCCGTGCCGCGGCTCGCGCGCACGGACGAGCTCGTGATCGTCGGCCTGGACGAGCCCGGGGACGACGAGCAGCGCTCCTTCTTCCTGTACCAGGACGGCTCGGCCGGGGCCCCGGGCGGGAGCTACGAGCCCGATCTCCTCTACTCCATGGGGGCGGACGAGATGGAGGACGACCGGCCGGCGAACGCCGCCGGCACGGCGCCCCAGTCCTACCGCGCCGTGGCGGCCGGGGACCTCGACGGGGACGGCCGCGAGGAGGTCGTGGTGCTGTTCCGGGCGGGAATCGAGCTGCGCCTGCGCGTCGTCCAGGACGAGCTGCAGGGCTTCGCGCCCTTCGAGCAGGTCGTGGCCGTGGACGCCTCGATCGACGACGTGGCCGTGGCGACCGGGGACTTCGACGGCGACGGCCGCGACGAGGTCGTGGCCGCCTGGGCCATCGACGGGGTGGGCGTGACGCTCGCCAGCCTGAACGTCACGGCGGCGGGCTTCGTGCCCTTCGGCGAGATCGGGCTGGCTCCGGTGCTGGGCGGCAGCGCCTTCAGCCTCGTGCTCGAGACCGGCAACGTGGACAACGACTTCCACGCCGAGATCCTGCTCGTGGTGGACGAGAACGCGGATCCGGCCGGCCTGTGCCGCTGGTTCCTGTACGACGACGTGAGCCACGGCGGCGGGCAGATGGCCGGCGGCCCGCTGAGCTCGAGCTACCTCGGCACGGCGCGCACGGCGGTGGTGGGCGAGGCCGCCCTGGGCGACATCGACGGCGACCAGCGCGACGAGGTGCTGCTGGCCGGGCTGACCTCCTTCCCGCACGGCTGCGAGCAGCCCGACTACCTCGTCCTGGCCCTGGACGATGCCGAGCACGGCTTCGCCCAGCTCGGCACGCGCCACTTCCACTACGACCACTACACCGGGGCCTGCACCGGCGGGCCCAAGCTCGTGCGCTGGGCGCACGTCGAGACCGGCGACTTCGATCAGGACGGGCGCGACGAGGTCCTCGTGAACCAGTGGATCTTCGAGGACTGGGTCGAGGACGGCGACTGGGTCGCCGACTGGTCGCTGCCGGCCTCGGTGGTGCTGTCCGGCGGCTCGTGGCAGTACTTCGATCGCTCGACCAGCGCCTTCGCCGTGGGCGACTACACCGGCGACGGCCGCGACGACATCGTCACGGTGCGCGCCGGGGTCCAGAACGTGCAGGTCTACACGCTGGTGTCGCCCTCCGACCCGACCCAGCCGACGCAGTTCGTGCGGCAGGGCCAGATCTGGATGGAGTCCTACGGGGCCGACTGGGGCTTCCGCAACCCGCTGCTCGTGCCGGTGCACGTCGACGACGACAGCACCGTGCTGAGCTACACGGGCGGCCGCTACCGCCTGGCCTTCACCGAGCCGATCGTGATCGCGGCCCTGGCGGCGCCGCCCTACGAGCTCGGCATCGCGCAGAACTACGGGGCCTGCTCGACGGCCTTCGGCAACACGACCAGCACCGGCAACGAGTCCGAGCGCACGGTCAGCCTGTCGGCCGGCGTCAGCGTGGGCGCGGACCTCGACTTCGACCTCGTGCAGGGGGGCTTCGAGCTGGAGCACGAGCTGACGGTCGCGGCCTCGCAGGTGAGCGCCCACGCCTACCAGCTCGACCGCACGATCCTGTTCCAGTCCGGCTGGAACGAGGACCTGGTGGTCTTCACGACCATCCCGATGGACATCTACACCTACACCGTGCTGACCCACCCGGAGGACCCGAGCCTGGTCGGCCAGGAGATCGAGATCCGCCTGCCGCGCGACCCGATCCTCCTGCAGGCCGACCGCGCCTACTACAACGCGCACGTGCTCGACGACGGGATGAAGGTCGACGGGAGCATCTTCGGGCACGCGATCGGCGACGTCTCGAGCTACCCCTCGCGCACCGAGAAGAACCAGCTCCTGGCCCTGCACGGCGGGCTGCAGCACGGACCGGTCAGCGTGGGCCAGGGTTCCGGCTCGACCCAGGTCACGATCCAGGTCTCCGACTCCTGGAGCTCGGGGGGCGCGCTCGAGATCGCCTACGAGATGTCCGTCAAGGTCACGGGCGGCGGCGTCATGGGCGGCTTCAGCGTTGGCGCCAGCAGCTCCTCGAGCCTGCGCGTGACGAGCGGCCAGCAGACGACCTACACCGGCACGGTGGGGGCGATCGGGGCGGCCGACTTCGCCACGCACCAGTACGAGTTCGGGCTGTTCACCTACGTGGTGCC
>DASVAP010000199.1:0-12519 GCA_036376275.1 Planctomycetota bacterium
TGATGCACCGCGTGCTGGTCGAGGAGAAGAAGTGGATCGGCGAGGCGCGCTTCCTGCACGCGCTCAACTACTGCATTCTGCTGCCCGGGCCCGAGGCGCAGCAGCTCGCGACCTACGTCGGCTGGCTCCTGCACGGGACGAGGGGCGGCCTGGCGGCGGGGCTGCTCTTCATCGTGCCGGGCGTGCTGTGCGTGCTCGGCCTCTCGGCCCTCTATGCGGCCGGGCAGGACGTGCCGGCGGTCGAGGCGCTCTTCTTCGGGCTCAAGGCGGCCGTGCTGGCGATCGTGGTCGAGGCCGTGCTGCGCATCGGGCGCAAGGTGCTGAAGAACGGGCTGATGGTCGCGCTGGCGGCGCTGGCCTTCGGGGCGATCTTCTTCCTGCGCGTGCCGTTCCCGTGGATCGTGCTGGGCGCCGGGCTGTTCGGGCTCGTGGCGAGCCGCTTCCGGCCCGAGCTCTTCCCCTCGCTCGCGCACCGGCCCGGCGCGGCCCCGACGGCCGCCGACCACGCGCTCGACAGCGGCGCCGAGCACGTGCGCCCGACCCTCGCCCGCACCCTGCGGACCCTGGCGACGTGGCTGGCGCTGTGGCTCGGGCCCCTGGCCGCGCTGGGACTCCTGCTCGGCGGCGAGAGCGTGTTCGTCGCGGCCGCGCGCTTCTTCAGCCAGACCGCGGTGGTCACCTTCGGCGGGGCCTACGCCGTGCTCGGCTACGTCGCGCAGCACGCCGTCGACGGCCAGGGCTGGCTGACGGCGGGCGAGATGCTCGACGGTCTCGGCCTGGCGGAGACCACGCCCGGGCCGCTGATCCTGGTGCTCGAGTTCGTCGGCTACCTGGCGGGGCACCGCTCCAGCGGGACGCTGGCGCCCTGGCTCGGGGGCGTGCTCGGCGCGCTCGTCGCGGTGTGGTTCACCTTCGCGCCCTGCTTCCTGTGGATCTTCGTGGGCGCGCCCTTCGTCGAGTCCGTGCGCGGGCACCGGCGGCTCGATGCGGCCCTCTCCTCGATCACGGCCGCGGTCGTGGGCGTGGTGCTGAACCTCGCCGTGTGGTTCGGCCTGCACGTCCTCTTCCGCGACGCGGGCGAGCGCGCCTGGCACGGCCTGAGGCTGTTCGTCCCGGACCCCGCCACGCTCGACCTGGGCGCGCTGGCCCTGGGCGCGCTCGCCGCCGCGCTGCTCTTCTGGCGCAAGCTCGGGATGCTGCCGACCCTGGCCGTCTGCGCGGGCTGCGGACTCCTGCTGCGCGCGCTGGCCTGAGCCCCCGCGCCGCGCGGATCAGGTCCGCCGGCCGAGCAACCAGGCGCCCCCGCCCAGGGCCAGGAGCGCCAGCAGGACGAGGCTCGCGGGGCCCAGGGTCGGCACCCCCTGCACGTAGGTCACCGCGAGCACCGGCGCGACGCCGCCATAGAGCGGGTAGGCCGGCGCCTCGCGCGAGTCGAAGGCGCGCGCGGCGCCCGAGACGGCCTCCTCGCCGGACAGGACCCAGCCGAAGTTGCCGGAGGGGTTGTCCAGCATGGCCTGCACGTCCGCGACGAGCTGGGGCGTGCTCGGGAACACGTACGTGCCGGTGTTCGTCACGCCGACCGAGGAGCTCACCGTGCCCACGAAGTCTCCGCCGGGGCTGCTCCAGAAGGACGACGGGAAGGCGGTGTGGCTCCAGGTCGCGTCGCCGGGGGTCGGCGCGGCGCCGGTGCCGTTGTTGACCCCGGCATCCGAGGTGCCCTCGCCCCAGTCGCTCGTCGCGCGCCGCAGCCGGTGCGTGCGCGTCGTGTTGCGGTCGAAGACGGGCACGTGGCTGCAGGTGATGGTCAGCGTCGCGGCCAGGACCGTGGAGCCGGGCGGGACGCTGCTCGCGACGTCGAAGGCCAGCACGGCGCGCCGCAGGCCGACGGCCCCGCCGACACCGCCGACGCGCCCGGCGTAGACCTGCGGCCCGAGCGCGCTGCTGCGCTCGCCCAGGGTGTCCGGCTGGAACAGGGTGTTGTCCTTCGCGGGCAGGACCTGGACCACCTGGGCGCGGGCGGCGGACCCGAGGAGCAGGCAGGCCGCGAGGGCCCGGCTCCAGGCCCTGGCCGGGGGTAAGAGGATGCGCTTCGACATGGGGTGATGGGCAGGGAGCGGAGACGGGCTGGCCATGCTAGCGCGCCCCGCCCGGAGCGGGGTGCGCGCGTGGCGCGAGCAGGAGGAGCTCGGAGGCCAGCGTGACGCTCAGCTCCGCCAGGCCCTGGACGGCCGTCGCCATGCTGCGCCGCGCCCCGCGATAGGTGCCCGCCAGCAGGTCGTCGAGCTGACTGCGCGAGCAGCGCGGCTGCTCGCGGGCCGTCGCGCGCGCCGCCAGGGTGAAGTCCTCCCCGTGCTCGGCCAGGAAGCCGGCGGTGCGCTCGCGCTCCAGCCCCTGCCCCTGCACGCGCGCGCGCAGCTCGATCAGGTCGTCCGCGGCCGGCAGGGCCGCCAGGAGGTGCCCGCCGGGCGCCAGGACGCGCCGGCACTCGCGCGGGTTGCGGCGCCCGTGCAGGGTCAGCACCAGCGCGACGCTCGCGTCGCGCAGCGGCAGACGCCGGTCGGCGTTGGCCACGACCCAGGTGTGCTGCGGGAAGGCGCGCGCGGCGAGCTCCATCGCCGCGACCGACAGGTCGAGCCCGAGTCCCGCCAGGCCCTGCGTGGCGCACAGTCCGGCCAGGCGCTCGCCCGAGCCCGCCCCGAGGTCGACCACCACCGCCCCCGGACCCAGGCCGAGCCCCGCGACCAGGCGCGCCAGCTCCGCGTCCAGGCTGCGCCCCAGCCCGGCCGCGTGCAGGCGCGCGCGGGCCGCGACCTCCGCGCGCGCGTCGCCGGCCGCCGTCGAGCGCCGATCCTGGGGCTGCAGCAAGCTGAGATAACCGCTGCGCGCCAGGTCGAAGGCGTGCCCGCGCGGACACGCGTAGCGTCCCTCGGCCCGCGCGAGCGGCGCGCCGCAGCCGCGCACGCTGCAGGCCAGCGCCGCCTCAGCGCCCACGCGCCTCCGGCTCCGCGGCGAGCTGCCAGCGATGATCGAGGAAGCCCGCCGCGCGCACGCCGCCGTCGCCCTGGGCCAGCACCTCGGGCCCGTACACGACGTAGTCGGGGTAGCCGACGCCGGAGACGAACAGCGCCAGGCTCACCGCGGCGCGATCGGCCTCCGGCCCGCTCGAGCCGAGCACGGCGAAGAGGCCCCCTTCTCTCCGCGCGCCCACGGCGAGCGCGCCCAGGGCCTCGCCTTCCCACTCGCGCGCGCCGAGGCGCGCCTGACCGCGCCGGATCTCGAGCGGGTACTCGGGCGGGACCACCAGGCTCCAGGCGCAGTTGATGGTCGCGTTCCCGTAGAGGATCAGGTTGCGGCCGATGGTGTAGGCCAGGCTCGTGGCGCTGAGCTGCCGGTCTTCCTTGATCACGGCCACCCCGTTGCCGCGGTACCACCAGGTCTCGGCGTCGTGGCGCGCGCGCTGCAGGGCGGCCGCGTTCTCCTCGGCCGTGCCCATGGTCGGCACGAGGAGCCAGAACTCGCGCCCGAAGGCGCGCTTGAGCGGCCCGGAGCGCTGCGCGGACTTCTCCTCGTCGTCGGCGCCACGCGGGACGACGCTCCAGCGCTCGCCCACGCGCAGGTAGTCCGCGCCGAAGTCCGCCGCGAACGCCTGCCCGTCGAGCTGGAAGGCCTCGATCGGCGGCTCCGGCTCCCAGCCCCGCGGGCGCGTCAGGGCCAGCCGGCGCACGTTGTCCGTCGCCAGCTCGAGCCGGCGCCCGTCCGCGGACGCGCGGGCCCGCACGCGGAACAGCGCACCGTAGCGCTGCGGCTGCTCGACGCTCACCCAGTGGTGCTGCGCGTCGACGCCGGGATCGACGCTGGTCCAGTCGAGCGCGCGCGGGGCCGCGGAGCTCGCCGAGAGGCCCCGGAAGAGCTCGAAGAAGCCCGGCCAGTCGAGGCAGGCGGCCCCGGGCGCGTCGCTTGCATCGTCCCACCAGTGCCCTGCGCCCGGCTCGAAGTGGCTGCGCGGCTCGGCGCCCGCCGCGCGCAGCGCCGCCACCATCGCGTGGCCCTCGGAGGCTGGCACGTTGTCGTCCGCCTCGCCGTGCAGCACGTAGGTCGGGAGCTGCGCCAGGTTCGCCAGCAGCTCCTCGGTGCGCGAGGCCGCGTCGGCCGCGTGCCACAGCTCACGCCGCGCGCCCTCCGGCCGCCCGCCGTAGCTGTCGAAGCTGCGCCAGCCGGCCGAGGGCGCGATGGCGGCGAAGGTGTCCGGATCGTTGGCCGCGAGGTGCCAGGTCCCATGGCCGCCCATCGAGTGCCCCGTCAGGAACACGGGGGCCTGCCACGTTCCCGGCAGGTGCCGCGCCACGGCCAGGGTCTCGTAGGCATCGAGGCGCCCCCAGTCCTGCCAGTCGAAGCCGAAGGGCCGCCGGTTGGTCGGCGCGACGATCCAGAAGTCCTCCTTGGGTGCGTAGGAGCCCGCCTGGCCCGCGCAGCCGACGCCGGCGCCGTGCAGGGAGAGCACGATGCCGTAGGAGCGCTCGCGCGCGAGCCCGCGCGGCGGCAGCACGGCGTACTCCTGGACGCTGCCATCGAGCTCGGAGACGCGCGTGCGCACCGCCAGGGCGTCGGGCGGACGCACGCTCAGCTTCAGGGAGTGCTCGACGGCGCGCCCGTCCGGGTGGCCGGAGATGCGCAGGCGCAGGACGAGCTCGCCCGGCCGCTCCAGGCGCGCACCGCGGTGCGGCGACAGGAACAGCGCCAGCTTGAGCTGGCCGAGCGGGACGAGCCCGGGCTCCTTCCTGGGCGCCATCTCGAACGCGCCGCCGCCCTCCAGGAGCTCCACGGCGAGCTCCGGCACCGGCGCGAGGGACGCGTTCCACACCAGGAGCCCGAGGTCGAGCCGCCCCGCCTCCCCCACCGTCAGCGTCGGCGCGGTCACGTCCCAGTCCGCGACCAGGAGCCCCTCCTCGCAGGGCGCGAGGTCCAGGCGGAAGGCGCCGCGCACACCCGTGACGAAGAGCTCGTTCGGCCCCTCGACCAGCGCCACCGGCACGCCGCCGAAGCCGTAGCCGTAGAGATCGCCCGTGTGCGGCTCGCCGTTCACGAACAGCGTCGAGGCGCCCGCGAGCCGCGCGAGGACGACGCGAGCCGCGTCGCTCTCGACGCGCGCGTATGCCCAGGCCACGTCCCCGACGCGCCCGTCCTCGCCGGCCGTGCGCGCGCTCCACTCGGCCTCGCCCGTCTCGCCGCGCACGCGCTGGCCGAACTGCGGTGCGGGGCTCCCCGCGCGCACCAGGTGCCGCGCCAGCACCGCGTCGGGGCGGAACGGCCGCCGTCCGCGCGCGTCGACGGCCGCGAGCACGAGGTACTCGCGCAGCAGGAGCTCGGCGCCCGCGTAGCGCGGGAGCTGCGGCGCGGGGGCCGGAGCGGGGGCCGGAACGGGCGATGCCTCCTGGAGCGCGAGGCCGAGCAAGAGCAGGGGCAGCACGGCCCGCAGGATACTCGCGCCCGCCCGCCGCGACCGCGCGACCCTGCCTCGGCGCCGCGCGCGGAGCGCGGACTGGTCGGGGCGACTGGATTTGAACCAGCGACCTCTTGCACCCCAAGCAAGCGCGCTAGCCAAGCTGCGCCACGCCCCGATGGAGGGCAGAGGTTATAGGGGGCGCCGGGGGGAGGCGTCAACCAGAGGGCGCCGCGCGCGATGGCGGGCGGGCCGCAGGGGGCGCAGAATGCGGCCATGCCCCGGCCCGCGCGCTCGCTGTGGATCCCGCGCACCTACGCGCGCCGCCGGCACCGGAGCTGGCACCTGGCCATGATGTTCGCCACGCTCGGCTGGGGCACCTGGTGGTGCGTCCTGCTCGTCCACCGGCTCGACCCGGAGCGCCCCCTGGCACTGACCCTGCCGGCGACCCTCTCGACGGTCGCGGCCCTGCTCGGCCTCCTGGTGGCGCTCCTGACCCTGCGCGCGCGGCGCTCCTGGATCCTGTTCGCGCTCGTGCCGCTGTTCGCCAACGGCTCGCTGCTCCTCGTGCCCTGGCTGGCCGAGGAGTGGCGCGGCCCCTGATCAGCCCACCGCGGGCAGGCGCTCGGCCGCCAGGATCATCCAGGTGCCGGTCACGGCCGTGGCCACCGTCAGGGCCAGCACGACGAAGGCCGCCACGCGGTGGCGCGGACGCCAGCGGGGATCGCGCAGCGTGAGCACGCCCGTGACGAGCGGCGCCAGGTACAGCAGGGTCGTCAGCTTCGCCAGCGCGAGGTGCACGGGCGTGATCGCCCCGGCCGCCTCCAGGTCGTAGTGACGGCCCATCTTCTCGGCGAAGTAGATCGTCGTGCCGAGCGCCGCGACCGTCAGCGCCACGCACGTCAGGTGCACGCGCCGGCGCGCGCCGAGGCCCGTCCACACGACGACCCCCAGCAGGGTCACCGTCAGGGCGAGGAACAGGACGAAGCCGGTCTCGACGCTCAAGTAGGTCCGCCGCCCAGCCCGTCCATCTCGCCCGCGGGCTCACGGCCCATCAGCTCGCTGACAGCCTTTTTTGGGTCCTGGCCCTCGAAAAGGACCGCGTGGACCTGCTCGGCGATCGGCATGGGGATCCCGCGCGCCTCGGACTCGGGCCCGAACAGCGCGCGCGTGGTCCACACGCCCTCGGCCACCATCTGCATCTCCGACAGGATCGCCTCGAGCGTCTTGCCACGCCCGAGGTCCTCGCCCACGTGCCGGTTGCGCGAGTGCCGCGAGTAGCAGGTCGTGGCCAGGTCGCCGAGCCCGGCCAGGCCGAAGAAGGTCTCGACGCGCGCGCCGTGGGCCTGGCCGAAGCGCGCGATCTCGACGATCCCGCGCGTCAGGAGCGCGGCCTTGGCGTTGTCGCCCAGGGCCAGGCCGTCGGAGATCCCGGCCGCGATCGCGATCACGTTCTTGAGCGCCCCGCCGAGCTCGGCGCCCTTCGGATCGGCGTGCGTGTAGACGCGGAAGGTCTCCGAGGAGAGCGTGGCTTGCACGCGCCGCGCCAGGGTCTGGTCGTGGCTGGCGGCCACGACCGAGGCCGGCAGACCCTGGGCCACCTCCTCGGCGTGGCTCGGACCGGAGAGCACCGCCATCGAGCGCCGTCCCAGGACCTCGCCCAGGATCTCGCTCGGCGTGCGGAAGGTCTCGATCTCGATGCCCTTGGTCGCGCTCACGACCGGGACCGCGCCCTCCAGCGCGTCCTCGAAGGTCTCGGCCACCTTGCGCAGGAACTGGGTCGGGACGACCGAGAGCGCCAGCTCCGCGCCGCGCGCCGCCTCGAAGGGATCGGCGGTCACGTGGAAGCGCTCCGG
Source organism: Planctomycetota bacterium (assembly GCA_036376275.1). Classification (GTDB taxonomy): domain Bacteria; phylum Planctomycetota; class UBA1135; order UBA1135; genus JABFRZ01. The sequence goes on from DASVAP010000199.1 coordinate 7,297, forward strand.
CAGGACCACGCCCGGCAGGTAGCGACGGTTCTCGCGCTGGGTGCGCAGCTCCTCGACGTGCTCGGGGAAGGCGCTCCACAGCGTGACCTCGATGCCGCGCCGGAAGAGCAGCAGGGCCAGGGTCGTGCCCCAGCCGCCGTCGCCGATCACGACCACGCGCCGGAAGGCTCGCTCGGCCATCAGACCGCCCGCTTCCTGCCCGCCCGGGGCTCGGTACCCGCCAGCATGCGCCCAATGTTGGCACGGTGACGGATGAATACCAGAGCCGACAGGCAGGCCGTGCCCCAGATCACCTCGCGCACGTGCGCGTCACCGGCCAGGTGCCAGGCGGCCAGGACCGGGAAGGAGAGCCCCATCAGCATCGAGGCCAGGCCCACGAAGCGCGTGGTGAACAGCACCACCAGCCACACGACGCCTCCGCCCAGGAACAGCAGCGGGTCCACCGCGATCACCGCCCCACACAGGGTCGCGACCCCCTTGCCCCCCCGGAAGCCCAGGTAGACCGGCCAGATGTGCCCGCACACGGCGGCGAAGCCGCAGGCCAGGCGCAGGCCCCACAGGGGCTCCTGCGGGTTCAGGAGCGGCAGCAGTGCCGCCGGCGCCCAGCCCTTCAGGCAGTCGAGCGCGAAGGCCGCGATCGCCCAGGGCCGTCCGAGGGCCCGCCCGAGGTTGGTCGCACCGATGTTGCCGCTGCCCTGACGGCGGATGTCGACTCCGCCCACCAGGAGCCCGAGCAGGAGCGCGAAGGGCACCGCCCCGAGCAGGTAGGCCCCGAGCACGCTGAGCCAGCCACCGAGGGTCGAGGGCAGGAGCGCGCTCATCGGGGTGGGCTGGGAGACGCCATCCGAGTGACCGGTGGCTTCCGGCGGCCCCGATGGCAGCCCTAGTGTTCCTTCCCGCCGCCCGGGTCTCCAGGGGCCGCCCGCCCTTCTCCCCATCGGCCGGCCCACGACGCGCGGCCGGCCCACTACACTCCTCGCCCCTTGGGCCGCACGATCGGGATCGACACGGGGGGCACCTTCACCGACCTCGTCGCGGTGCACGGACGCACCCTGCGCATCGCCAAGGTGCCCTCGACCCCGGCCGACCCGGCGCAGGCGATCCTGGCGGGTCTGGCGGAGCTGGGCGGGCTCGCGCCGGGCGACCACGTCGTGCACGGGACGACGGTGGCGCTCAATGCGCTCCTGACGGGACGCGTGGCGCGCGTGGGCCTGGTCACGAACGCGGGGCTGGCGGACCTGCTCGAGATCGGGCGCCAGGACCGGCCGGACATCTACGCGCTGCATCCGGTGAAGCCCGCCCCGCTGGTGGCACGCGGCGACCGCTTCGAGGTCGCCAGCCGACGCGCGCCCGGGCCCGGCGGGCGCGGATTCACGACGGTGCGGCGCGCGAGCCGCGCCGAGCTCGCGCGCCTCGCGCGCCGCATCGCGCGCAGCGGGGTCGAGAGCCTCGCGATCGGGCTGCTGCACTCCTACGCCGACGCGCGCGACGAGCGCGCCGTGGCGCGCGCCCTGGCGCACCTCGGACTGCCGCTCACCCTCTCGGCCGAGCTGCTGGCCGAGCACCGCGAGTACGAGCGCTTCTCGACCGCCGTGGTGAACGCCGCGCTGGTGCCGCTCGTGCGCGCCTACCTCGGCACCCTGGAGCCGAGGCTGGCTCCGGCGCGGCTCTCGCTCCTGCAGTCGGCCGGCGGCACGCTGGCGGCCGAGCGCGCCGCGCGCGAGCCGGTGCGCGTGCTCTTCTCCGGTCCGGCCGGCGGCGTGCTCGGGGCCGAGGCCGCGGCGCGCGAGGCCGGCTGCCCGGCCTTCGTCGGGCTCGACATGGGCGGGACCTCGACCGACGTGGCCTTCCACGACGAGGGTGCGGCCGGTTCGGACGTGCTCGAGCCGCTGCTCGTGGCCGGACACCCGGTCGGCGTGCCGGCGCTCGACATCCACACGATCGGCTGTGGCGGCGGCTCGCTGGTGCGCGTGGACGCCGGCGGGGTCCTGCACGTCGGCCCGGAGAGCGCCGGGGCCGACCCGGGGCCGGTCGCCTACGGCCGGAGCGACGTCGCCACCGTCACCGACGCCCACGTCCTGCTCGGACACGTCTCCACCGGGCCGTTCCTGGGCGGGAAGCTGGAGCTCGACCGTGGAGCGGTCGAGCGCACCTTCGCGCGCCTGGCGCGGCGCCTGGGCTCGACCCCGGCGGCAGCGGCGGCGGCCGTGCTCGACGTGGCGCGCGCGGCGATGCGGCGCGCGCTGGCGGTGATGACCATGCAGCGCGGCCAGGATCCGGCGCGCCTCGTGCTGGTCGCCTTCGGCGGCGCGGGCGGGCTGCACGCGGCCGAGCTGGCGGCCTCGCTCGGCATGCGTGGGGCGCTCGTGCCGCGCTTCCCGGGCGCCCTCTCCGCGCGTGGCATGACGCTGGCCCGCCCGGCGGTCGAGCGCGTCGAGACGGTGCTGGCCCCGCTGGCGACGCTGGCGCGCGCTCCGCGGCGCGCGCGCCTGGCGGCCCTGGCGCGCGCGGCGCGCGCGGAGCTCCGCGACGGCCTGCCCCGCGGCGGCGCCGGCCGCGCCGCGCTGCGCGTGACGGCCACGCTCGACCTGCGCTACCAGGGCCAGTCCTTCGAGCTGCGCGTGCCCGACGGCCCCGACCCCGCGGCGGCCTTCGAGCGCCTGCACCGGCGCCTCTACGGCTACGCGCTCGAGGGCCGTGCGCTGGAGCTCGTGTGCCTGCGCGTGCGCGCCTCGGCCCAGGCCGACGTGCGCAGCGCGCGTCCGCCGCGGGCCTCCACGCTGCCGCGCGCGGCGCGGCGCGAGCTGCGCCCGGCCGTGCTCGACCGGCGCCGCACGGTCCCGGTGCTGGCGCGCGAGGCGCTCCCTCCCGGCTGCTCCTTCGCCGGCCCGGCCCTGGTGGAGGAGTTCTCGGGCACGACCCTGGTGCCGCCCGGCTGGCGTGCGCGCGTCACGGCCGGCGCGCACCTCCTGCTCGTGCCCGCGCGCCGCGGACAGCGAGGCTGAGCAACAAGCCCCTGGCCTCGTCGCCGGCCGCTCTGGATCGTCCCCGGCGCGCGATCCTCGCGCGCCCTCACCGACGCTCGGCCAGCCCCGAGACGGAGAAGCCCGTCGAGCCGATCGGCGTGGCCGCGCCCGTGCGCGCGTCGATGCGCAGCAGCCGGCGCGACTCGCCGTCGGTGCCGAAGAGCGCGCCGCTGCGCGGGTCGAAGGCCAGCCCCTCCACGAAGTCCGAGCCCAGCGGGCCGACGGCGGTGCCGGCGCCGGTCGCGACGTCGATGCGCACGAGCTGGTCGCTCGCCACGTCCGTGCCGTAGAGCACGCGCGCCACCGGATCGAAGGCGAGCCCGAGCACGCCGCCGAAGCCCAGCGGCCCCACGACCGCCGCCGGGCCACCGTCGCGGTCGAGCACGAGCAGCACGTCGGTCTCGTTGTCGACCCCGTACAGCACCTCGTCGCGCGCGTCGAAGGCCAGGGCCTGCACGTCCTCGAAGGCCAGCGCGGACACGAAGCGGCCCTCGCCCGTCCCGGGATCGATGGCGAGGAGCTGGTTCGTGTTCACGTCGGTGCCGAAGTAGGTGCCCCGCGCGGCGTCGTGGGCCAGCCCCGCCACGGCGTCGAACCCGAGCGCCCCGCGCGCCGCGCCGGAACCCGAGCCGCGCGCGATCGTGAGCAGCTGTCCGGCGCGGAAGTCGGTGCCGTACAGCGTCCCCTCCGTGGGGTGCAGGGCCAGGGCCACGAGGCCGAAGCCGACCTGCCCGATGACGCTGGCGGCGCCGGTCACGGTGTTCACGCGGAGGAGTGCGCGCCGGAAGGCGTCGGCCGCGAGGAGCTCGCCCGTGGCCGGGTCGAAGGCCAGGGCCGAGACCTCCTGGAAGCCCAGCGGCCCGACCGCGCTGGCGGCGCCGCTCGCGCGGTCGATCGTCAGGAGCTGATCGGTGGCGAGGTCGACCGCGTAGAGCGTCCCGGAGAGTGGATCGAGGGTGAGCCCGGCCACGGCCTCGAAGCCCAGCGCACCGACCGGGGTCAGGAGGCCGGTGTCGGTCGCGATCTCGACCAGCTGGTCGGCCTCGAGGTCGGTCGCGAGGAGCGTGTCCGTGACCGGCTCGAAGACCAGCCCCGAGAGCCCCGCCGAGCCGAGGTTCGCGAGCGGGGCGCCGGCGCCCGTGGCGAGCTCGATCGCGATCAGCCGACCGCCCCCGTCCAGACCGAAGAGCCCGCCCGTGGGCGGGTGGAAGGCCAGGGCCTGGGTCCCGACGATGCCGAAGGGGTAGAGCACCGTGGCGGCCCCGGTGTCCTTGTCGAGCGTGAACAGCTCGCGCGTCGCGAAGGAGGAGCCGTACAGGACGCGCGTGTTCGCATCCATGGCCAGGCTGTCGACGAAGGTCGACCCGATCGGGCCGATGAGCTGGCTCGCGCCCGTCGCCGGATCGACGCGGTGGAGCTCGTCCGCCAGCACGTCCGTGACGAGCAGCTCGCGCGTGAGCGGATCGAAGGTCAGGCCCGCCGGCACCCCCAGGGTGAGCGTCGCGATGGCCTGCGCGGCCCCGCTGGCCGGGTCGATCTCGAGGAGCTCGCCGGTCGACGACGAGACTCCGTAGAGGACGTCGGAGGCGGCGTCGAAGGCCAGACCGTCGACGAACTCGAAGCCGAGCGGCCCGATCGGCGTGGCCGCACCGCTGGCGAGGTCGATCGCGAGCAGCTCGTCGCTGCGCGCGTCCGTCCCGTAGAGCCGCCCGCGCGGCGGATCGAAGCCGAGGGCGCTGACCGAGTCGAAGCCCAGCGGTCCGATCGCCTCCACCCGCCCGGTGAAGGGATCGATCGTGAGCAGCTGGTCGGTCTCCCCGTCCGCCCCGAACAGCCGCCCGGTGCCGGGGTCGCTGGCGAGCGCGTTCACCGAGCGGAAGCCCGCCAGGCCGCGCCCGGAACGCGGCCGTGCCTCGCCCGTGGCCCCGTCCACGTCGAGGAAGGTGTCGACCGACGTCCCGGCCAGGAGCGGCGCACCGCCCCCGCCGCCACCGTCCGACCCGCAGCCGGCGAGCGGCCCGATCAGGATCGCGACGAGGAGGGGGCGCGCTGCGGCCATGGGACCCACTCCAGACCCTATCGCCGAGGCCCTGGCCGGTCACCTGGACCGACGCTTCCGCCCCCGCCCTCTTCCGGCCCCCTTCCTTCTCCGCGTCCTCCGCGTCCTCACCTCCGCGTCTCCGCGCTCCATATCCCG
>DASVAP010000203.1:0-11144 GCA_036376275.1 Planctomycetota bacterium
GAGGCCGTTGGCCGCCGCCGTCCAGGGCCGCTGGACCGTGACGCGGAACGAGTACGTGGCCTTGTCGCGCGGGTGGTCGTTGCACGGGAACCACGAGGAGGCACCGATGCACTGCGAGGTGACGTACACGCCCGACCCGAGGCGCCTCCAGCCCGAGCCCGGGGCACCGGGCAGGAAGGCGAAGGCGGGGTCGGGCCGGCCGGCCGGGGAGCCACCGTAGGCGACCTCGGCCGTGAACGCGGCTCCGGCCGCGAGCGGCGCGGCCGGGTGGAGCACGAGCTCGGTGGGCTTCCCGCTTGCGCCCTCCGTGGGCGCCGGCCGCTCGAAGCGCGCGTCCTGGCCGTCCACGCGCACGCGCTGGACCTCGAGACCATAGAGGTCGAGCGAGAAGGCCGCGAGGTCCTGCAGCGCCCGCGCGCGGATGCGCGCCGTGGCCGTGATCGCGTCCGTGTCCATGTCGACGGCCAGCTCGAGCGCGTAGTGCTCGACGTCGTAGCCACCGTTGCCGAGCCCCGGGAAGTAGGGGTCGCCGATCTCGAGCGCGCCGGCCCCCGCCGGCGGCCGCACGTTCGTGCTCGCCTGCGCCCCGGCGAGCGAGCCCGAGGACGCACCCCAGGACACGACGACGAGCGCCAGCGAGCGGATGGAGATCGTCATGGGGTCGGAGGATATCGCCGTGGCCGGCAGGGGAGCGTCGCGGCACGTCACTCCCGCGTACGAGTGCAAGGCCGTCCCCTGGACGTGACCGGATCCGGAGGGGACGACCGAGAACGCCCTCGCCTCGCGCCACGCGCGCATTCCGCCCGAGGCGCGCGGGCCCCGCTACCGGCCCGCGGAGCAGGTCCTGCGGCGCGAGTTCCCCAATCGGTGAGCACCGGCGCGCCCGAGCGGCGCGCGTGCCCGGGGAACCGCTCGAGCACCCGACGCTCGATGGCGCGGAGCGCGGCTAGCGGCCGGCCCCTGCGCGTCGCGCCGGGTCCTCCGCGAGCCGCAGGGCCTGGCCCTTCTGCGGCAGGTCGCCGGGGCCCCAGGTGCGGTCCGTGCGGCCCGTCAGGCGGTCCAGCAACCCCTCGCGCAGGGCGATCCCGACGAGCGAGTCGCCCATCTCCATGCTCTGGAGGATCACGAAGCCGAAGGCGCGCTCCGGCACGAAGCCGGCCAGGCTCGCGAAGCCGTCGATGCCGCCGCCGTGCTCGAGCAGGCGCAGGCCGTGGTGCTCGGCCACGAACCAGCCCAGGCCGTAGCTCAGGCGCTCGACGCCGGGGTAGGCGAGGGCGAGATCGGCGGACTCGCCCTGGAAGTCGATCTCGATCTGCGGCTCGTAGGTCTCCTCCAGCGCCGGCGCGGGCACGACCTGGCGCTCGCCCGCGCGGCCGCCGGCCAGGTGCAGGGCGATCCAGCGGGCCACGTCGCGCGCCGAGGCCTCGATCGAGCCCGCGGGGCCGATGGCGTCGAGGTTGCGGCGCGGGACCTCGGTGAGCGCCTCGCCCGTCACGGTGTAGCCCGTGCAGACGTCCGCGAGGCCGGGCGTGCGCACCTCGAAGCGCGCGCGCGTCATCCCCAGGGGCTCGAAAAGGCGCCGGCGCACGAGCTCCTCCCAGGTCGCGCCGCCGGTGGCCTCGGCCGCCAGGCCCAGGGCCGCGTACTGCACGTTGTTGTACTGCCAGCGCGCGCCGAGCTCGGCCGTCAGCGGCACGCCGGCCAGCGCCGCGACGAGCTCGCGCCGCGAGCGCGTGCCCTCCCACCACAGCGCCGTCGTGCGCGGGATGCCCGAGCGGTGGCAGGCCAGGTCGCGCAGGGTGCAGAAGGAGCTCGCGGCCTCGTCCGACAGCCGGTAGTCCGGCAGGTGCTGCTGGACCGGGTCGTCCCAGGAGAGCTTCCCCTCCGCGGCGAGCAGCGCCACCAGCGTCGTCGTGAAGGTCTTGGTGTGCGAGCCGATCGCGAAGAGCGTGTCGGGGGTGACGGGCTCGCCGGACGGGCCGCGGATGCCGGAGCCGTGCAGGAAGGTCGTCCCCTCGGGCCCGACCAGCGCCACGGCGACGCCGGGGGTCCGGAAGGCGGCGCGCGTGGCGTCGATCCAGGCGGCGAGCTCCAGCGGGTCGAAGGCTCCGGCCGTCTCGCTCGGCGGAGCGGCCGGGCTCTGCAGCGCGGTCAGGGGTGCGAAGAGCAGCAGCGAGAGGAGGGCCATGCGCGCAGGAGCATAGCCTCGTCAGGCTGGCCCGCAGGCTACGCAGGCCGCCACGACAGGGCGTCGAGCGCCTGCTGCGCGGCCCGACGGACCTCGGCCCAGCGGGGTTGGCCCACGACGGCGGCCTCGGTCCAGAGCTCGGCCTGGTGCGGCCCGCTCATCGCGCCGAGCAGCTCGTCCACGTGGAGCAGCGCGCGTCGTTGCGGGTCCGAGAGCTCGCTCGCGAAGGCGGCGACCAACGCACGCGCGAAGTTTTCGTGGTCGAGGGCCAGCTCGTCGGGCCGACACGAGCCTGCCGGTGCATGCTCGAGGGCCGCCTCGCCCGGGGACGCCACGGCCAGCAGGAGCCGGCGGAGCTCGGAAGCGAGCCACTCTCGGTCGACCTCGGCCATGGGGGATCGTCGGCGCTCGGGCGTTCTCGGCGTGTGCGCGGCCGGAGGATACGTCCCAGGCTCGCGGGCTCCACGTTTTTGACCCTGTGGGCGAAGGAACGCCGGTCGTGGCAGTATCGTCCCGCCTGCATCCCCGGGCGCGGAGGGCGCCCACGACCGCTGCCGTCGCAGAAAGACCCGTCATGTCGTTCCTCTCGCTCGCGCTGGTCCTGAGCCCGTCCGTCCCCGTCCTGCGCCAGGAGGACCCCGTCGCGCCGCTCCTCCCCACGGACACGGCCGTGCTCGTGCGCATCGAGTCGGCGCGGGCCTGGGACGAGCTGGTGCGCGAGCTGCTCGAGGGCGGGGACGAGGCCAGCGCGTACGAGGGGCTGCAAGGGCTGCTCGACTCCATGGCGGAGAGCGAGGTCGCGCCGGAGGAGCGCGCGCGCCTCGACCTGGACGCTCCGCTCCACCTGGCGGTCTCCTTCACCGGAGGAAGCAACGCCGTGACGCTCGTCGCGCCGGTCGTGAACGCCCGGCCCCTGCGGATCCACGGCGAGATCCTCAGCGCGCCGCGCAGCTCGCTCCACGGGAACCTGGCCGTCGTGACCAACCACGCGGAGGAGCCGGGCCACCCGTCGACGACCCCGCTCCTCGCGCAGCTCCCCCCGGGGCTCCTGTCCGCGCGCGTGGACCTGGCCACGATCCTCGCGACCTTCCGGCCCCTGATCGACATGGGGCTCCAGCAGGCGGAGATGGCCATCGACAGCCTCCCGCAGGGTGGGCCCTTCGACCTGGAGCCCCTGTTCGAGGCCTACCTCGACGCCGCGCGGGACTTCCTGGACTCGGCCCTGGCCCTGGACGTCGTGCTGGAGCGCGACGGCGACGAGCTCACCGTCCGCATCACCTACACCCAGCGCACCGAGCGCGCGCCGGCCCAGACCGGGGACCCGGCGCCACTCCTCGCCTGCATCGACGCCGACAGCACGGGCCAGGTCGCCTTCACCGGGCGCGCAGGCGACGCCTACCGGCAGTTCGGGGACCTGGCCGAGGCCGCCCTGAGCATGTACCCGCAGCCGCTGCGCGGCGACCTCGAGCGGATGGTCGACCTGCAGCTCGAGCTCGACGCCCTGATGGAGCCCGGGATCGCGGCCAGCTTCGACTTCGGCGAGCAGGGCATGCGCGCCTGCTACGTGCTGCGCTCGAGCCAGCCGGAGGAGCTGATCGGGCGGTTCGTCGAGCTGATGCGCTCGCTCGACCACGAGGGCGGCCTGGTGCGGGTCGGGGCGGCGAGCGCGCTGGAGGTGGACGGGCTCCAGGCGCAGGTCCTGCCGCTCGAGATCCAGTTCGCGTCCATGATGAGCGCGTTCCAGTCGATGCAGCCGGACGTGGACGCGACCGGCGGCGAGCTCGACGCGGAGGCCCGGCAGGAGCTCGAGGACATGTTCGGCACGCTCTACGGGCACGACCTGCGCCTGGCGCTGGCCCACGCGGGCCCGCTCGTGCTGGTGAGCCTCGCGAACGACGAGGAGGTCCTGCGCCGCGACCTCGGGCGCCTGCGCGCTCCGGGCACGCCCTCGCCACGCATGCAGCGGCTCCTGGCCCGCATCGAGCCGGGCGCCATGGGCGTCGCCTACCACATCGAGCTCGGACGGGGGCTGGCGCGGATGCTGGAGGCGTTCCGCACCCTCGCCCCGGACGAGGAGCCCATCTCCTTCACGCCGACCGACGCCGCCCTCGGGTTCTTCATCTCCCAGTCCGGTGCGCGCTGGAGCTTCGGCGCGCAGCTCCAGCTGTCCGAGCTGCGTGAGCTCGGGCGTGCGCTCGCGGAGCTCGAGGACAGGTAGAAGCCTGTCCCGGAAGGCGCCGTGGTACGCCAGACGGGTTCGCGCCCGCCCGGCGGACCGCGGCGGTCACGCTGACGGCGAGGTCCGTGGACGATCCATCGCCCGAGCGCGGGTCGGCGCGGGCTCTCACGGGGCAGGTGGTGACCGCCCAGGTCCTGCCGGCTAGGAAGCTCGCCGGGGCCTTCCGCTCCCGGCTTCCTCCTTCCCCCACGGTCCTTGCTCCTGGGAACCATGCTGCCCTCCCTCGTCGGTTCGGTGCTCGTGTCGTCCCTCCTGGTCACGCCCGCGGTCGGGGGAAAGGGATCGGATCCCTCGCCCCGGGCCCCGCTCTTCCGCGCCGTGGATCTGGGCGTCCTCCCGGGCTGGACGTCCGGCCAGGCGTACGACGTCAACGACCAGCGCCAGGTCTGCGGGGTGCTGTTCGACGAGGACGCGATCGGGGTCGCGTTCGTGTGGCTGCCGCGCCCCGCCCACGGCCTGCCGGCCGGGATGTCCGAGCTCGGCATGCTGCCCCTCGGCGGGGTCGAGGCGAGCACCGCGAGCGCGATCAACGACTGCGGCCAGATCGTGGGAACGTCCTACGGCTACGCGGGACTGGACACGCGCACGCGGGCCTTCGTCTGGCAGGACGGGGAGCTGCGCGACCTGGGTGCCTTCCCGGACAGCCCCAACGGCAACAGCACGGCCGCCGCGATCGACCAGCGGGGCAACATCGTCGGATCGTCCACGCTGGCGCGTGGCAGCGGCTTCACGTCGCACGCGCTCGCGACCCGCGTCGTCTGCGGCGACCGGGGCCAGGGCGAGCTCGTCGACCTCGGCGATCTCGACGGCTTCGGGAGCACCGCCGTGGCCCTGAACGCGCGCGGCGACATCGTCGGCTCGAGCTACTACTTCTACACGCCCGCCCTGTTCGGCGCGCGGGCGATCCTGCGCGACTCCCGGGGCCGCCGCCTCCAGGAGCTCCCGATGCCCACCGGCGCGATCAGCTGCGAGGCGAAGGCGCTGAGCGACCAGGGCCTCGTCGCCGGGTCGTGCGCGTTCCTGGGGGAGAGCAGCCAGCACCTCGTGCTGTGGCGGCGCATCCGAGCGGACTGGTCCAGCGAGGACCTCGGAGCGGTCCCGGGAGCGCAGTCCTGCGTTCCGACCGCGGTCGACGAGACGGGTCGCGTGTTCGGCTGGTCGCTCGCGCATGGCGCCACGGAGGCGCGCGCCTTCGCGTGGATCGACGGCCGCTTCCACCAGCTCGACGACCTGATCCTCACGGACGAGCCCGTCCGCATCACCTACACCGGCGGCATCAACCGCCGCGGCGATCTCGCGGCGGGCGGCACCAATGCCCGCGGCGAGACGCGCGCGTTCCTGCTGATGCGACTGCGCTGAGGGCGCCTCCGCCGGCCGCGATCCGCCAGGGTCGCGGCCGTGCGGGACGGGCCGCCGCCCGGCGCTGGACGGAGCCTGGCTTCGTGGTCGACGACGCGAGGGGCGCACGCTCGAGCCGCTTCCGGCTCGCCGGCAGGCACGCACGCTTCCGGGTCACTTCCAGGGTGGCCCGTCGAGGACGTACACGAGGCCTGTCGCGCCGTCCTGGACGAGCACCGCCCCGGCGAGCGCGCTCCAGCCCAGGACGCCGCGCTCCCAGGCCTGGACCTTCCCCCAGATCGTGAGGGCGCCGAGGGACGTGCGCGGAAGCTCGTACAGCTCGCACTCCTCGCTCCCGTCGAGGGTCTGCCGGGTGTCCGTTCCGACGTGGACCAGCCCGAGCGCCTCGATCGTGTCGGGCGGGAGGCTCAGGAAGTTCGCGCCCGTGTCCAGCAGGAGCTCGACCTCGCCGGCGCCCGCCAGCCGGCATTGCAGCAGCGGGACGCCCAGGCGCCAGTCGGGCTCGAAGCGCACGGCCCCCACGCGCCCCTCGAAGAGCTGGGCGAAGCCCTCGTCGAGCGTGCAGAGCGGCAGTAGCACGAGGCGCCGGCCCGGGCCGTCCAGGGCGACGAACCACGTGCGCAGCAGGTCCTGACCGAGGATGCCGTCCAGGCCATCGAGGGCGAGACCCGCGAAGTCGAGCACCGCGAGGCGCACGTCGCGCACCCGGGCCGCGCCGAGCGCCAGCTCGTGCACGACGGCCACGTGCTCGATTGCGCGGCCCGGCGCCGAGGTCGGCCCGGCGCGCGCCTGGAAGGGCTCGAGCGGGAGGCCGTGCGCGTGCGCGAACTCCGCGGACAGGACGGTGTAGGCCGCGCCGGTGTCGACGAGGAGCACCGCCGGCCCCGCGCCGGCGACCTCGGCCCGCACCCGCGGGCCGATCCCGTCGACGAAGGCGAGTTCCGTGCGGCTGCCGAGCTCGCTCCGGGCTCGCGCCGGTGGGGCCGCGTCCTCCCCGCAGCTCGCGACCAGCGCCAGGGCTCCGACCACGAGCGGAAGGCGCGTCATGCGTCCCGGCATTCCAGCACGCCGCTGGCGGCCGGCTCCAGGCGGTAGCCCTGCCGGTGCTCGAACCGGCCGAGGGCGCTCCGGCATGGTGGCGGAGGCGGATCGCGGAAGGCCTCGTCCGCGTGCGTCCGCGGTGCGTCCAAGGGCCCACGCCACCTCACGCCCATGCTTCCGACCCTCGCCCTCCTCCTGGCCCCGCCGTCCATCGCCCCCACGGCGCAGGGCGGCGTCCCCGAGCTCCGCATCGACCCGCTGCTCCTGGCCGAGGCGGCCGAGGTGTTCGAGCGCATCGCCCGCGACGACAACCCGCTCTGGCCCGGCTGGAACGCGCGCGCCACGCCGATCCTCTTCTACCTGCCCGGAGTCCAGGACGCGCTCGTCAACCACCCGAAGGCCCCGGAGGGCTTCGTGCGCGTCGCCTCGCCGCTCCTGCCGCCCGGCTGGACGCTCGATCTTCGCGACGGGCCCACGCTGCTCGCGCTCGATGGGCAGAACACCTCGACCGACGTGAACGGGGTCCGGACGCTCGTCGTCGCCGATCCGCTCTCGAACCTGCGCCCGCAGCTCGCGCTCCTCCTCGCGGACGCGCGGCCCGTGCCCGAGCGCGAGCAGGACCTGACCGTCGAGCGTCTCGCCGGCGACCCCTACGACCAGCTGGCGCTGATCGTGCACGAGGCCTTCCACGTGCACCAGGAGGAGCACGGACCCCAGAAGGCGGCCAGCGAGGCGCTGCTGCTGCAGTACCCGTGGCTCGCGGCCGAGAACAACGCCGGCTTCGCGCTCGAGGGCCAGGCGCTCGCCAGGGCCCTCGGTGCGCGTGACGAGGACGGCGCCTTCGAGGCCGGGCTCGAGTGGCTCGCCGTGCGCAAGGAGCGGCGCGCCCGGCTGCCGGCCGCGGCGCTCGCCTACGAGGACGGCACGGAGTTCAACGAGGGCCTGGCGAAGTACTGCGAGTGGAAACTGGCGACCGTGCTCGAGGGCCAGAGCCCGCGCGAGCCCATGCGCTGGCGGCGCGGCTTCCGCGGCTACGCCGACCTCGCGCCCTGGCGTGCGCGCCTCTTGCGCGAGCTCCTCGGCCACTGCTCGGGCGAGACGGTCGTGAACGGCGATCCCTACGGCTCGGGCGGGCTGCGCTTCCGCCTCTACTACACGGGCATGGCGCTCGGGGCGCTGCTCGATCGCCTGGGGGCGGACGACTGGCGCGAGCGCATGTTCGAGCCGGCGACGACGCTGACCGGCATCGTCGAGGAGGTGCTCGCGCCGGACGCGAGCGACCTCGCCGCGGCCCTGGAGCGTGCGCGTGCCGCGGGCGGCTGGGCGGGGCTCCTCGCCGCGAAGAAGGAGCTCGAGCAGCGGGGCAACGCCGCCGCGCGCACGGCCGCCGAGGCGATCCGCGCGAGCCCGGCGCTGCTCACGCTCGACTTCTCGGGCGTCGACGCGAGCCTCGGCCTCGGCTTCACGCCCTTCGGCCTGACGCGCGTGGACGCCGAGCGCACGATCTACGGCCAGATCCCCATGCACGGTCAGCTCGGCACCACCGCCACGTTCCAGCAGGAGAGCGTCGCCCCGATCCTGGTCGACACGCGCGCGAAGACGCTGCAGTTCGCGCTGGCCGCCCCGCTCGCCGCCGGGGAGCTCGCACGCCTCGTCGGCCGGCCCGCGCTCCCGAAGGAACCGATCGAGGGCCTCGACCTGGCGCTCCCCGGCGTGAAGCTGCAGGCGAAGCGCGCCGTGGTGGAGGCGGCGGGCCAGGGGCTGCTCGTGAAGCTCGCGCGCTGATGCGCGGCCAGCGCGACGATTCAGGACCGTCGCTCTCCTCCGGGATCCTCGGCGACCCGTGAGTGGATACGTGGCGGGGCCGAGCGACTGCCGGGGACCGAGCAGCACGGGCGATCGGCTACCCTGCGCCCGTGCCGCAGCACCGGACCGTGCGCCTGCAAGGGATCCTCGCGCTCCTCCTGGTGCTCACGGGGCAGGCCCAGGAGCCGGCAGAGGCCCCGCAGCAGTACATGGGGCGGCCGATCGCGCGCACGATGCACTGGCGTGGCGCGGACTGGCTGGAGCGCGAGACGCGCGAGAGCGAGGAGCACACCTCGCGCATGCTGGCGGCCCTCGAGCTCGAGCCGGGGATGAGCGTGTGCGACCTCGGCTGCGGGGTGGGCACGATCACGCTGCCGATCGCGCGCGCGCTCGGGCCCGCGGGGCGCGTGCTGGCGGTCGACATCCAGCCGGAGATGCTGGCGGGCCTGGCGGAGCGCGCGGGCGCGGCGGGTCTGGCGAACATCGAGCGCATCCTCGCCGCCGAGCGGGACCCGCGCCTCGCGCCAGGCTCCTGCGACCTCGTGCTGATGGTCGACGTCTACCACGAGCTCGCCTACCCGGCCGAGGTCCTGGCCGCCGTGCGCGCCGCGCTGCGGCCTGCGGGGCGCCTGGTGCTGGTCGAGTTCCGCGCCGAGGACGAGCGCGTGCCGATCAAGCCGGAGCACAGGATGACGCGCGCCCAGGTCGAGCTCGAGCTCGAAGCCAACGGCTTCCGCCTCGTGCGCCACTTCGACGAGCTGCCCTGGCAGCACATGCTGTTCTTCGCTCCCGCCAGCGCGCCGGAGAGCGACGAGGCCCGCCCGGCCGTGGAGGGGATCCTGGCGGCCCTGGCGCGGCACCCGCTCGTCCTGTTCGGCGAGGAGCACGGCGCCGCCGAGAGCCATGCCGTGCTGCAGGCGCTGCTCGCCGATCCGCGGCTCGGCACGCGCGTCGATGACCTCGTGGTGGAGTTCGGGAACCCGCTGCACCAGGCCATGGTGGACCGCTACGTGGCGGGCGAGGAGGTCGCCCCGGCCGAGCTGGCGCGGGCCTGGCGCGACACGGCCATCCCGCTCACCTGGGACTCGCCCCTCTACGCCGAGCTCTTCGCGCGCGTGCGTGCCGCCAACGTCGGCCGTGCGCCGGAGGAGCAGCTGCGCCTCGTGCTGGGCGAGACCGAGATCGACTGGGAACGCGTGCGCGTGCCCGCGGACTACGAGCCGTTCGCCGATCGGTCCGGGGCCTTCCACGCGACGGTCGAGCGCGAGGTCCTGGCTTGCGGTCGGCGTGCGCTGCTCGTGATCGGCGGGATGCACGTGCTGCGCCGTGATGCCCGCAACGCGTTCGCCCCGGAGCTGCCGCGCGCGCCGGGCGTGGGCCAGCTCCTCGCCGCCCAGCATCCGGGCGCGAGCTATGCCCTGTGGAGCGTGCCCGCGACGCACACGCTCGGCCCCCGCATCGAGGCCTGGCCCGTCCCGGCGCTGGTCCCGCTCGCCGGCCGTGCGCTCGGCGCCACGGGCTTCGGCCAGGTCGCACCGCAGGGCGTGCAGATCCAGCGCGAGGTCGACGGGACGAAGACCTGGGTCCCGCTCGTGAGCGCGGACTGGCCCGCGCTGGAGCTCATGGCGGATGCCCTGCTCTACCTCGGTCCGACGCGCACCGAGGTCCCGCCCACGCCGGCCACCTTCGCGGACCCGGACTACGTCCGCGAGCTACGCCGCCGCTGCGCCCTCGTGGACGCCTTCTACGGCTTCGACCTCTGCACGAGCGCGCTCGAGGCGCACGTCTCGAAGCGCTGACCCGGGCCGGAACGTCCACGGTCGGTGCCAGGTAGGATGCGGCCATGGAGTCCAGGAGCTGGCGGATCGCGCCCATCCTCGGCGTGGCGCGCGTGCGCCCGGCGGCCGAGTACTACCGCGACGTGCTCGGCTTCCGGCTCGACCCCGAGCGCGGCGTGTTCCAGCCGGTGGCCGACGAGCCCGACGGCGTGTACGCGATCGTCGAGCGCGACGGTGCGAGCGTGCACCTGCAGATCCGGCGCGGCGAGCGCGCGGCGCGGCCGGCGCAGCGCGGCGCCTTCGAGCGCGACGTCTACGTCTACGTGGACGACATCGACGCGCTGCACGCCGACCTGGTGCGGCGGGGCGCGAAGGTGCAGCCGCCCAGGCGGGCGCCCTACGGCATCCGCGAGTGCGAGGTCGAGGACCTGGACGGCCACCGGCTGGCCTTCGGCGAGATCGAGGGGTAGGTCCCGGCCGATCAGGGCCGGACGACGGTGCGCAGTTCCGGGTCGAGCGTGAGCGGCCGGCGCAGGACCTCGAGGCCGGCGCGCGAGAGCACGAGCTCGGCCGCGGTCTCGCGCACCGAGAGCACCGCGCTCAGCCCGTCCTGGAAGCGCGCGCTGGTGTCGAGCGAGAAGCCCACGCCGAAGCTCTCGATCAGCTGGAGCGCCTGGCCCTCGGCGTCGAGCACGCGGAACGAGTCGGCCACGGCCGGGTCGCGCGTGAGGTC
>DASVAP010000207.1:0-9294 GCA_036376275.1 Planctomycetota bacterium
CCCGCAGCGTAGCAAGACGGCCCGCGCGGCTCATGCGAGCGCGCCGAGCAGCCCGGGCTCGAGCTCGTGGCCGCCGGGGAACTCGTGCTCGGCCGGCTCGACGCCCAGGGCGCGCAGGCGCGCCAGCCCGGCCGCATGCGCGGCGCGATCGATGCTCTCGTCCAAGCGCCCCAGCACGAAGGTCCAGCGCAGGGCCCGCACCCGCTCGGCGTGCGCCTCGAGCTCGAGGTCGGTGGGCAGCGGGCAGCCCCACGAGACGAGGTGCTCGACCGGAGCCTGGCCGAGCACGGCCCAGCGCGCGGCGGCGGCCCCGCCCTGCGAGAAGCCGAGGGCCGTCGGGCGGGCCCGCGGCTCGGCCGCGCGCACCTCGCCCCAGACGCGGTCGAGGTAGCGCAACGTGTCGCGGATCTCGTCGGCGCGCTCCTCGCGTGTCATCCACGAGGCCCCCACCGTGCCCGTTCCCCGCCTCAGGTAGTAGCGCGAGAGGCCCTCGGGCGCGACGAGCGTGCGCCCCGGACGCGCCAGCCCGCCAGCCGACTCGAGGAAGGGCGCCGCGAGCTGGCCGTAGCCGTGCAGGAGAAACCAGACCTCGCGCGCGACCGCCCCGGGCTCGGCGCGCACGTAGTAGCGCGCCGTGCGCGGGACCTCGATCGTGCGACGCTCCACGCCACGAGCCTTGCCGAGGGACGCGCGGCGATCAAGCCGCGTCAGCGCGCCCCGTGGCAGCCGGGCGCACCGGCAGCCGCGGGCGTGCCCGCCGCGGGCGCGAGACGCCTGTAGCGGATCTCCTCCATCCAGCTCGTCTGACCGCCCTGGCTGAAGCTCCAGCGCGAGGAGAACGCGTCCGGGCCCTCGAGGACGAAGCGGGCCGAGCCCATGTGGCCCGTCCCGGGCGCCGGCAGGTTGGTCGCGTCGCGGAAGGTGAAGGAGAGCGCCTCGCCCTCGATCGCGCTGGCCACCAGGCGCGGCTGGTTGCCGGCCACGCAGTAGTGGGTCAGCACGAGGTCCGGCCCGTCCTTGTGGAACAGCGTCAGCATGGTCTCGCCCGGGTGGGCCTCGAAGTTCGTGCGCTCGAGCACGACCGAGCCGCGCGCGATGAGCTCGATCTCGCTGCGCGAGGTCCAGCCCTGGCTGGAACGACCCTCCCAGCTCCCGGCCAGGTCCGCCAGGCGCTCGAAGGCGAGCTGGGCCGGGCTGCGCTCGACCAGCTCGACGCGCAGGTTCGAGGGCACGCGCAGGGCCGCGAGGCGCCCGTGGGGCGCACAGCGCGGCACGCCGCCCGCGTCGGCGAACCCCTGGGCCGTCAGGGCAGCCAGGGCGGGCTCGAGGCGCTCGACCGCGAGCAGCAGCGCCGCCGCGCGCGCCCCGGCCGGCCGCGGCGCGCGCGCGCGGCGGTGCAGCACGAGCACGGCCGCCCCGGCTCTCGCGAGCGGCAGCGCCTCGGGCAGGTAGGCGCGCGTGAACACCTGGAAGCCCAGGCGCTCGACGAACTCCCAGTCCGCGCCCTCCTCCAGGTCCAGGCCCACGTTGAACACCTCGAGCGCGTCCTCGCCCGCGCCGCCCTGCGCGTCGAGATCGATCAGGTTCACGGCATGGCTCTGTGGGTCGCGCAGCGTCAGGGCGTGGCCGATCGGGATCGCGCGCGGCTCCGGATCGTCGCAGGTGAAGCCGGCTGCCAGGGCGCGCTCCAGGGCCGGCCCGAGGTCGCGCGCCTCCAGGTTCAGGTACACGGCCGCGGCGCCCTCGGGCGCGGCCGGTGCGCGCGAGGCGACCAGCACCAGCGCGAGGCCATCCTTCTCGAGCCGGGCGTGCTCGCCGCTCGCGGAACGGACGCGGAAGCCGAGCCCATCGGAGTAGAGGCGCGCGGCGGCCTGGACGTCGGCGACGGGGAGCTCGAGCCCCCACACCGCGGGCGCGAAGGCCGGTGCCTCCTGCTGCGCGAGCGTGGACGGCGGGACGAGGACTGCGACGAGGAAGGAAGCGAAGGTCATGGCATCAGTGCTCCTGGATGCGGCGGACCTCGATCGATCCGCCCTGCTCGAGGTGCGGGCAGGTGCGCGCCATGGCCAGGGCCTCGGCCCGGTCGCGCGCCGCCAGCACGAAGTAGCCGCCGACGCGTTCCCCGCCGGAGGGCTCGCGCGGGGCTTCGGCCTCCGCCAGGAGCTCGAGTCGCTCCGGCGCCAGCTCCTCGCCGCCGAGGCAGCGCGCGCCGAGGGACCGCGCCCAGCGTGCGTAGCGCTCGACCAGCGCGGCCTGCTGGGCGGGTCCGAGCTCGGCCCCGAAGCCCTCGGGCTCCCGCAGGAGCAGGAGGTAGCGCTCGCCCAGCGCGGCCACCTCGTCCTCGCGTGCGCCGGTGGCCAGCGCGCGCCAGGCGAGGAGACCGAGGAGCGTCGCCAGGACCCCGGCCGCGAAGGCGAGCCACGGCCTCGGAGACGGGCGGCGCTGCGCGAGCTGCCCGGCCAGCTCCGGCCACAGGTCGCGCTCCGGTGCGCGCGCCCCGAGCGCGCGCGCGGCGGCGACCACCGCGCGCAGCTCCGCCAGGGTCGCGCGGCACGCGGCGCAGCCCTCGAGGTGCCGCTCCAGGGCCGCATGCTCCCCGGGCGCGAGCTCGCCGTCGAGGTACTCCGAGAGCCGGTCCTGCCAGGGATCGTGGGCGGGGGTCTTCATGGCGTCGAGGCGGGGCTGAGCGCGGCGCGCAGGAGCAGGCGCGCGCGGTGGAGCTGGGACTTCGAGGTGCCGACCGAGCAGCCCAGGCGTGCCGCGATCTCCTCGTGCAGCAGCCCCTCGACGTCGTGCAGCACGAACACGGCGCGCGCGCCGCTGGGCAGACGCTCGATGGCCTCCTCCAGCACCAGGCGCGTCTCGGTCGCCGCGCCGCGCTCGGCCTGTGCCTCGAGCGCCTCGTCCCCCGCGCGCGCGAAGGGCTCGGCCCGCGCCACCAGGTTGATCAGCGTGTTGCGCGCCAGCCGGTGCAGCCAGGTCGCCACGCGCGCCTCGCCGCGGAAGCCCGGCAAGGCCGCCCAGGCGCGCAGGTAGACCTCCTGGGTGGCCTCCTCCGCCTCGCGCGCGCCGAGCAGGCGCCGCGCCAGCGCGTGCACGCGCGCGACCGTGCCACGATAGAGGCGCTCGAAGGCCGCGCGGTCGCCGGCGGCGGCGGCCTGGGCCGCCCGGTCGAGCTCGTCGGCGGAGGGAGCGAACGGCATGGGTGCGAGCTTGGACAGGCGCGCCGCCTCCAGGGTTGGAAGGGCGGCGCGGAATCCTCGCACGCCGGCCGCCGGGGCCCGCGGCGGGGGCGGGCCGATCCGCGGCAAGTGCGCTCAGGGCCGCGCCGCCGCGCGGCCGATCTTCGAGGCCTGCCGGGGGCTCCCCACGACCCCGGCGCGACCAGCGTGACGCTCCAGCACACCGGCGGGACCGAGCCCCTCTCCTTCGAGGCCCTCGTCCTGCCCGGTCTCCGGCTCCTGCGGGACCCGCTCGAGCGCCGTCAGCGCCTGTCCGGGGCGCGCCAGGCAGCCGGTGGCGCGGCCCCGGCCCGAGGCGGCGCATGAGGGGTCTCGCGCCGAAGCTCGCGGTGGGCGTCGGCTCGCTCGCGCTGGCCCTCCTCGGCGTCGAGGTGCTCCTGCGCGTGAAGGGCTACGCGCCCCTCGAGCAGGCCCTGGAGGGCCGGATCGAGCTCGTGCGCCCCTCCGACTTCCCCGGCCGCGGGTACGAGCTCGTGCCGGGCGCGCAGGGCCAGGGCTGGGGCACCGTCGTCGCCGTCAACGCCCACGGCTTCCGCGGCCCCGAGCTCGATCCCGCGACCGCGGGACGCACGCGCATCGTCGCGCTGGGCGACTCGATCACCTTCGGGAACGACCTTCCCTACGAGCACACCTGGCCGGCCGTGCTCGAGCGCGAGCAGCGCGCACGCGGCGCTGCGGTGGACGTGCTCAACCTGGGGCTCGGCGGCTACGACACGAGCCAGGAGGTGGCCACCCTGGTCGACCTCGGGCTCGCCTTCCGCCCGGCCCACGTGGTCGTCGCCTACTGCGTGAACGACCTCGGCATCGTCTCGATGTCGATGGAGACGGCCTTCGTGCCGGCCGACCGCGCGAACCCTCTGTTCCGCTCGCGCCTGGCGCAGGGCTGGCACGCGCGCGCGATGGAGCGGCGCCAGCGGCGCGCGCTCTACGAGCGCAACCGCGAGGAGGCCTACGCGCGCGCCTTCGCGGAGGAGATCGCGCCCCTGCCGGAGGCGCTCGCCGCGCCGCTGGCGGCGCTGCGCGCGCGCGTGGCCTCCGCGCCGACCCAGGAGACCGACCTCGCCACACGCCGCATCCCGCCGCGCTGGTACGCGAGCGAGGCGCGCCTCGGACGCCTGAGCCAGGCCTTCGCGCAGCTGGCGACGCTCGCCCGCCAGCACGGCTTCGAGGTGCGCGTCTTGCTCGTTCCCTACCTCGAGGACGATGCGCTGATCCTGGAGGGCGTGGCCCTCGTGCGCGCCCTGGCCGAGCACCATGGCCTCCGCGTCGTCGATCCGCGCCCGGCCTTCCTCGCCGCGGGGCTCGCGCAGCTGCGCATCCGTCCCGAGGACCCGGTGCACCCGGACGCCGCCGGACACGCGCTGCTGGCGGCGGCCGTGGCCGAGGACCTCGCGCGCGCGCCCGTGGCCGGCGCGCCGCCGGAATGAGCACGGGCGCCCGGCTCGCGCGAGCCGGACGCCCGTGGATGCCCGCCGGACAGCGGGTCAGAGCTTGACGTCCTTGCGGTGCTTGTCGCAGGCGCGCCCGCCCTTGCGACAGCCGTCGCAGGCCGCGGCGAAGCCCGGCAGCCCGTCGGTGCGCAGCCGCTCGGCCTGGGCGCGCGCGTTCTCGGCGATGCGCGTCCCGGCGAACTTCTTGGCGACGGACTTGTAGCCCTCGAAGGCCTCCAGGTACTCCTTCTCGCCCTCGAGCGCCTCGGCCGCGAGATAGGCCTCGCCGCCCGAGAGCTCCTTCTTGTACTCCGGCAGGGCCTCGAGCTCCTTCCGCAGCGCCTGTCCGTCGGCCGTGGCCGGGAAGGGCGGGGTGGCGTTCGAGTAGGGCTCGATGCGCCGCAGCGCCTTGAACACGAAGCCCTTGTCCCGGAACCCACGGGCTTCCTCGAGAGCGGCCTGCGCCTGCCCCTCGAGGTACGCCACGAAGGTCTCGACGTGGGGCCGGTCCTCCTCGGCGACCTTGCCCCCGTCGACCAGCTTGCGCAGCTCGGCGTAGGCCTTGACCGAGTCGCCGAGCATGAGCTTGTTGATCTTGGCCAGCGACTTCGGCCACAGCGGCTGCTTCTTCGAGCGCGCCATGGCCTCGTCGAGCGCGCCCTCGCCCATCCCGGCGTTGCCGGCGAAGGCGATCTTCCCGTCGGGGCCGATGACGGCGCTGTAGGGGAAGTGCGGGACGTTGATCTGTCGCTCGAAGGCACCGCGCGTGATGGCGATCGGATAGGTCGGCTTCATCCGCTTGAGCCAGGCCTCGACCACCGCAGGTTCCTCATCGGTCACGCCGATGAGCACCAGCCCCTTGTCTTGCTCCTTCTCCCAGCGAGAGGAGAGACTAGGGACCAGCCCGTTGCAGGGGCCTCACCAGGTGCGGAAGACCTCGACCATCACGCCGTGGCCGAGCATCTGCTCGGCCGAGATCGGCGGCGTGTTGTACCAGCGCACGACGTCCAGCTCGGCCTTGTCGCCGACCTGCGCGCTCGCCAGCGTGGAGCCGGCCCACAGGGCCAGGGCCAGGAAAGCGTGTTTCATGGGGAATCCTCGCTTCGGCGGCGGAAGTGCCGCGTCGGCCCAGCTTAGCCGCAAGTCTCCACGACCAGAAGGACGCGGGCCGCGGGGAGGTGCTCCCCACGGCCCGCCGGGTTCGTTCACCGTCGACCGACGGTGATCAGGCCTTGACCCCTCAGCCAAAGGCCTTGGCGGTCTTGGTCGTGACCGGCTTGCCGGCCAGGGTCTCCTTGATCGCGTCGGCCAGGAAGCGCTGCTTCACGCCGCCCTCGTCGCGGCTGTCGTCGATGCCGCCGCGGAAGACGATGCTGCCGTCCTTGTCGGTGAGGATCACCTGGGCCGTGTTCTTGCACTCGAGCGCCTTGGTGATCGCCGCACCGGTGTCGTCGATCATCGGGCCCTTCAGGCCGAGCTTCTTCATCCAGCCCTGCTTCTCCTCGAGGCTCTCGGTCTTGTTCGGGAAGACCCACACGAAGTCCACGCCCTTGGAGCGGAACTCGTCCTCGACGGCCTTGAAGCGCTTCTCGTAGGCCGGCGTCGAGCCGCACTTGACGCCGATGATCATGTAGGCGGTCGGCACCTTGACGTCGTGCGAGTCGACCAGCGCGACCGCCTGGGCCTTGAAGGCCGGGATCTTGGCGCCGACCTTGGCGACCTCCTGGGGGGCACTGGCCAGGGCCAGGGTGGGAAGCCCGGCCAGGGCGAGAGAGGCAGCGATCAGATGGATTTTCATGGGGGGAGCTATCGTCCTTGCTGGTGGTGGGGCGCGGTCGCTCTCCCAGCGGGAACGACCGGTTTCGGGTCCTCACTTCATCATCCGTGGCCGGCGACTGGGAAGGGCGGGCGGCTCAGACCACGCGATTCTTACGCCCCCGGGAGACCGGCGGATGCGGGCGCCTCCACAGGGGCCCGGGCCCCGGTCAGCCGCTAGGCTTGGGCGTCGCTTGGCCCCCGATCCCCGCACGCGGCCGCTCTGGGCCGGCCTCCTGGCAGGTCTCCTGCTCGCCCTGGCAGACTGGATCGCCAGCGGTGTCCTGCGCACCCCCACCGCCCTGGTGCTGGCCTCGTTCCTGGCCGCCGCGCTGGCCGGGGCCGTGGCCGGCGGGCTGGCGCGCGCGCTCGGACGAGCGCGCCTCGGCGGGGCGCTCGTCCTGGTGCTCGGGATGGGGCTGGAGGGGCTCTCGGTTGCCTCGAAGGAGCTGCCCCCGGGCCAGCTCGTCGCGGGCGCGCTCGCCACCGGGGTGGCCACCTCGCTCGCCTTCGCGCTCGCGCTGCGCTGCGCGGGAGGGCTCGGGGGGACCCTGGCTGCGATCGCCGCCGTGCCCCTCGGCGCAGGGCTCGCCGCCCGGCTGGCCGCGGGGCCGTGGGTGCACCTGGCCGGCGGCTGGACGCTCGTCTTCCTCGGGCTGTGGGCGGGCGGGCAGGCCACGCGCCGACTGCGGGCGCTGCCGTGGACCGCCCTGGCCCTCGCGGCGCTCCTGCTGCAGCGCGATTCCACGGGCCCGCTCGAGCGTCCCGGCCCGGCGGTTCCGGCCGCGCAGGGCCCGAGCCTGGTGCTGCTCGTGATCGACACGCTGCGCGCCGACGAGGTGGCGCCGGAGGGCGCCCTCGCGCGCTTCGGTCAGGAAGGCGTCGTGTTCCGCCAGTGCGTCAGCGCGGCACCCTGGACCCTGCCCTCGATCGCCTCGCTGCTGACCGGCCTGCATCCCTCCGAGCACGGCGCGGTGAGCGCCGCCAGTCGGCTCTCGGGCGACGTGCGCACGCTGGCCGAGCTGCTCGCCGCGCAGGGCTACGCGACCGGAGCCTTCACCGGCGGCGCCTTCGTCGGCACGGCCCATGGCCTCGAGCGCGGCTTCGCGCACTTCGACGCAGGCTGCGAGCGCACGCTGAACGTCTATGGCGGGCACGCCCCGCTGCTGTGGCGCCTGGCGAGGAACCGCTACTTCCCGCAGCGCTGGCTGATCGACGCGGTCGACGCCTACCGCGGGCTCGCGGGCGTGCTCGCTGCCGCGAGCGCTTGGGCCGAGGCGCAGGCGGGCCGCCCTCAGCTCCTGTTCCTGCACACCTACCAGGTCCACGACTACTACCTGTACGAGCCCGACTTCGACGATCCCGTGCTGGCTGCGACGCCCGCGCCCTCGGAGCCGTTCGCCGGCCGGCTGTGGGTCCATCCGAGCGAGCTCGTGCAGGCCTCGGCGGCCGACCTGGCGCACTTCCAGGCGCTGTACCGTGGGCGCATCGCAGCCCTGGAGCGGCTCTTCCCGCGCCTGGTCGCGGAGCTCACTCCGCGGGTCGGAGCGGATGCGATCTGGATCGTGACCGCCGACCACGGCGAGGGCTTCGACGCCGAGCGCCGGCGCGTGCACCACGGTGGACGCCTGCACGAGGACCTGCTGCGCGTGCCGCTGATCCTGCGCGCTCCCGGGCGGCTCGCTCCGGGTCGGGTGGTCGAGGAGACAGTGCGCTCGATCGACGTCCTGCCGACGGCGCTCGAGCTGCTCGGCCTCCCCGTCCCGGCCGGGCTCGCGGGGCAGTCGCTCCTGCCGGCGCTGCGCGGCGCGGCGTCCTTCCCGGCCACGGCCTTCGCGGAGGAGCGCACCCTCGAGGGGCACCACCTGGCCGTGCGGCGCGAGGCCTGGAAGCGGATCGATGGACCGCGGGGTAGCGAGCTCTACTCCCTGGCAGAGGACCCCCACGAGCTGGAGCCCCGCACCGACGGGCCAGCTCACGAGCTGGAGGCCCTGCTGGAAGAGTTCCGCGTCCGCCACCCGCTCCCCTCGCACCTCGACGCCCAGATCGATTCGACCACCCGGGAGCACCTGCGGGCCCTCGGCTACGCGGACTGAGGCCTCCCGACCGAGGCCGCGCGAGGGTCCGGGGGCAAACCCTCGGTTAGCCGCGAAGAATTTATCCAGGTTCGGTCGATCCATTCGCGTTCGGCGGCGTCCTTGCTCCCTGGAGTCCCAGAGGCAAGGACTCCGGCTCCGCGCGGCAGGCAGGCTCCCGGTTGGCAGACCGGGAAGTCGCGCGGGTCCCCACTCTCTCTCTGCGCGGAAAGGCAGTCATGAAGCTCGCTCGACGAGGGCCGGGCGCATGGGCGCTCGCGGCCGTATTGCTCGTTCCTGCTCCCCTCGCCCGGCTGACGGACGGGAGCGACCTCCTGTTCGAGCCCCTGGCCCAGCGCTGGCTGGAGCGCAACGAGGCACGGCCCGACCATCCCGGCGGCTGGCCGGCCCTGCTCGAGGAGCGCTTCGCGCACTTCTCGCTGGGACTCTTCGAGCTACGCGTGCCCGCCGCAGCCCTGAGCGAGGGGCAGAACGCCCGGAACGTTGCGCGTGCCGCGCAGGCCCTGCTCGAGGCCCAGGCCGGTTGGCTGGCCTGGACCCGGGGCGAGACCCACGTGCGCCCGGAGAAGACCCCCAAGGACGATCCGCTGGCGCGCTGGCTGGCGGGCTGGAACGCCAAGACCTTCGCGGGCAAGCCCCTGGCGGGCAGCGACCTCCTGGAGGCCGCCGCGGCCCCGCCAGAGGTTCGCGAGCGCCTGGAGCGCCTGCGCA
>DASVAP010000210.1:0-4886 GCA_036376275.1 Planctomycetota bacterium
GCCGGGGACGTGCGTCGAGATCTACACCGGGGCCGCGCTGCCGGCCGGGACCGACGCCGTGGAGATGGTCGAGAACGTGCGTCGCGAGGGCGCCGAGGCCGTCTTCGAGCGCGGCCCGCGCCCCGGGCAGCACGTCGGCCACCGGGCCGAGATCCTGCGCACGGGGGCCGTGGTGCTGGAGCCGCGCCGGCGCCTCTCGCCGGCCGACCTGGCCGTCCTGGCGGCGGCCGGGGCCGACCCGGTGCCGGTCTTCCGCCGTCCGCGCGTCTCGATCCTGACCACCGGCGACGAGCTGGTCTCGCCGCGCCAGCGCCCCGGGCCGGGCCAGATCCGCGAGGGCAACACCTTCACCCTGGCCGCCGCCTGCGCGGCCCACGGCGCCGCCGTGGTGCGCTGCGGGATCGTGCGCGACGAGCGCGCGGCCCTCGCCGAGGCCTTCGGTGCGGCCCTCGCCGACTCCGACGTGCTGGTCACGACCGGCGGCGTCTCGGTCGGCAAGTACGACCTCGTCGGCGCCGCCTTCGAGGCCCTGGGGGTCACGCCGGTGCTGCACAAGGTCGCCGTGAAGCCCGGCAAGCCGATCTGGTTCGGGATGCGCGGCGCGACGCCGGTGCTCGGGCTGCCGGGAAACCCGGTCTCGGCCCTGCTCGGCTTCGAGCTCTTCGTGCGCGCGGTCCTCGTGCGCCTGGGCGGCGACGATCCGGCCCTGGAGCGCGAGCGCATCCGCCGCGGGCGCTGGCGCGGGGCGCCCGAGCCGGGCGGCGACCGCCAGAACAACCTGCCGGTGCGCGTGACGCAGGCGGCGGACGGGCTCGACGAGCTCGCTCCGCTGCCGTATCGCGGCTCGGCCGACATCGTCGCGGCGGCGCGCGCCGACGGTCTCGCGATCGTGCCGGTTGGGGGCGAGCTCGTGCCCGGGGCGCTGGTCGAGTACCGCCCGCTTTGAGCCCGCTCCCGCCCCTCCGGCGCCTGGCCGGCACGGCCCTCTCGGCCGTGCTCGGGTTCCTGGCCAGCCCTGGCGTCAGCGGTCGCGACGGCTCGCTCGTCCTCGCCGTCCTGTGCGTCGCGACCTGGGCCTGGACCGTCGCGCACCCGCTGGGCGAGCGGCCCTGGCGCGGGCGCGCGGCCGAGTGGCTCGGCGGCGCGCTGGCCGGCGGCCTGATGATGTGGTGGGTGACGTACGTCGTCTTCTTCGGCGTGCTCTACATCGCGGCGGGGTGGGGGGTCTACTTCGTGGTCATGGGCGCGGCGCTGCGGCTGCTGGCGCGGCGCTCCTCCTTCCCGCTGGCCGTGGCGCTGGTGTGGACCGGGGTCGAGCTGGTGCGCGCGCTCGTCCCGCCGCCCTTCGGGCTCGGCTGGTTCCGGCTCGGGTACCACGCCCACGCGCACTTGTGGCTCTCCGGCGGCGTGCGCGCGTTCGGGCTCGAGGGCCTGACCTTCGTCGTGGCCGCCCTCGGCGGCGGCGTGGCGGCGCTGGCGCGCGAGCGGCGCGCGCGCGCCGGGCTGCTGGTCGCGAGCCTCCTGCCGCTCGCCGTGTGCGTGCTGGCCGCGACCCTCACGGCCCCGCCGCCCACGGTCGACGGCCCGCGCGTCCTGCTGGTGCAGCCAGGCTTCACGCAGCAGCGCAAGCAGCACGCCGACCCGGTCCAGAACCTGCTGTTCTCGCGCGACCTGACCCACCGAGCCCTGGCCGAGGCGGGCCCCGTGGACCTCGTCTGCTGGGGCGAGTCGATGCTCTACGTCTGGACCTTCTCGCCGGCCGCCGCCGAGGCGCTGCACGCGGGGAGCGCGGTCGCGCCGCCCTGGTGGGGCGGGCTCACGGCCGAGGACGTGGACGCGTGGGCGGCCGCCGAGCGGCGCTGGGTCGAGGACGAGATCATGGGCCTCGCCGGGTCCACGCCGCCCTTCCAGGGGGCCGCCCTGGCGGTCGGGACCGAGCACTACGACGTGGCCGGCGGCGCCCTGCGCCGCCACGTCGCGCTGTTCCTCTACGACGGGTCCGGCCGCCGCTCCGAGCCCGCCCTCAAGCGCTTCCTCGTGCCCCTGGGCGAGACCTTCTTCGGGCTGGAGCGCTTCGGCTGGGTGCGCGCCCTGGCCCAGTCCTCGGCCGGGTACATCCCCGACCTGGTGCCGGGCACGGAGACCGGCCGGCTCGAGCTGGAGGGCCGCGACGGGCGCTCCTGGCGGGTCGGCGGCACGATCTGCTTCGACAACGCCCACCCCTGGCCCTACCTCGACGCGGTGCGGGGCGAGCCGGTCGACTTCCACCTCGTGGTCAGCAACGAGGCCTGGTACGAGACCAGCTGCGAGATGGACCAGATGATCGCCTTCTCGCGCGTCTTCGCGCTCATGACGGGGCGCGCCATCGTGCGCGCCACGAACTCGGGCGTCAGCGCCGTCCTGGGGCCCGACGGGCGCGAACTGGGGCGCGTGCGTGACGCCGCGGGCGAGGACCGGGCCGTGGCCGGCTTCGGGGCCTGGACCGTGCCCGTGCCGGCGTCCGGAGCGGCTTCGGTCCCGCCCTACGTGCGCTGGAGCCGCAGCTCCGAGGCCCTCTGGCTCGCCCTGCTCGCGGTCCGGCTCCTGCGCGCCCTGCGGCGGGGTAACCGCGCGGCCGCCGGCGGTTAGATCCGGACGCGCGCGCGGCACCCGGCGGCCGGGCGCGCCGCTTGACCGCTTCCGGGGGTGCCCATAGAGTCTTGGCCCCGCCCCCCCGGGCGCCTGTCCCACACGCCGGTCCTTCGCCCTCGACTGGACCCCGGAACCCCTGCACGCGAGCTCAGATGAGCCCCATCGGACGGATCTTCATCGTCTTGAACCTGATCCTCTCGGCCGCCTTCCTCGGCTGGGCCGCCAACGCCCTCCAGAAGACCGAGAAGTACAAGGAGGATCTGGCGGCGGCCAAGAAGGTCCACGCGGACGAGCTGGCTGCCAAGGAGAAGGAGCTCGCCGACCTCGGCATCGAGCTCAACGGCGTCAAGGACCAGCAGCGCACCTTCCGCGAGCAGCGCGACGGCTTCGAGGCCGAGTCGGGCCGCCTCAAGACGCAGCTCGACGAGCTCAAGCGCGCCAACGACACGATGCAGGCCAACCTGACGAAGATCCAGGCCACCCTGGGGGACTACAACAACTCGATCACCCAGCTCGTGCAGCAGAAGGACGCGGCCATCGAGCGCGCCCACGAGGCCGAGCGCGCGCGCGACGCCGCCGTGGCCGACAAGGACGCCGCCGTCCTGGCCCAGAACGACGCCGAGGAGGCGCTCAAGAACGCCAACCTGAAGATCGGCGACCTGGAGGGCGACAAGGTCGCCCTGACGACCGAGGTCGAGAACCTCGAGACGCGCCTGCAGGTCGTATACAAGGAGACGGGCGCCAGCGCGGCCCTCTTCCAGACGCAGCCCGCGATCGAGGGCCTGGTGATGGACGTCAACAAGGAGCTCAAGCTCGTCATCATCAACAAGGGCAAGAAGGACAAGGTCGAGGTCGGCTACGTCTTCGACATCTACCGCGGTTCGCAATACAAGGGCCAGGTGCGCATCAACGACGTCCAGGAGGGCATCAGCTCGGGCCTGATCCTGCAGGAGAAGGCCGCCATCGGGCGCGGCGACTCGGCCACCACGACCCTCTAGCCCCCGGGAGACCCTCACCATGGCCCAGCGCACCCCCCGACCGGCCGGCCGCGGCGCTCAGCCCGCGCGCGCGGCTGCGAAGTCGAAGAAGGCCGCCCCCGGCGGCGTCGAGGTCGTCGAGGAGGCCCCCGGCATCGGCGTCGACGCCGGAATGGCCATCCTGACCAGCCTGATCCTCGTGGCCGCGATCGTCCTGATCGACATGATGCAGGCGAAGAACGGCGACGGGATCTTCATGTAGGCGAGCCGCCGACCTCCCCCGGGAGCGCGGAGCCCGTTCGAGCGCGAGCTTGAACGGGCTCCTTGCACGAGTAGACTTCGCCCTTCCGCGGGAGCGGAGCCGCTTTTCCCGCGTGCTCGCCCCACCGCTCGCGCGCCGAGCCCGGGGCGGACTCCTCGCGGCCCTCCCGTGCGCCTCCGGCGTCCTCCGTCCATCTCCATGGCGACCTTCCTCAAGCCCCTCGAGTGGGTCCTCGGCAACTTCTCGGTCGACATGGGCATCGACCTGGGGACGGCCAACACGCTGGTGTGCGTGCGCGGACGCGGGATCATCCTGAACGAGCCCAGCGTGGTGGCCGTCAAGAAGGGCACCAACGAGGTGCTGCTCGACGGCATGGCGGTCGGCAACGCCGCCAAGGCCATGCTCGGCAAGACGCCCGGCTCGATCGAGGCCATCCGGCCGCTGCGCCACGGCGTGATCGCCGACTTCGAGGTGACGGAGAAGATGCTCCGCTACTTCATCTCGCGCGTCCACGAGGGCAAGGGCTGGGTCAAGCCGCAGGTCGTGATCTCGGTTCCGACCGGGATCACGGACGTCGAGCGCCGCGCCGTGGTGCACTCGGCCGAGCGCGCCGGCGCGCGGCGCGTGTTCCTGATCGACGAGCCCATGGCCGCCGGCATCGGCATCGACCTGCCGGTGACCGAGGCGCGCGGCTCCCTGATCGTGGACATCGGCGGCGGCACGACCGAGATCGCCGTGCTGGCCCTCGGCGGCATGGTCGCCTCGACCAGCCTGCGCGTCGCCGGCGACGAGCTCGACGACGCGATCGTCAACCTGCTCCGGCGCCAGCACAACCTCCTGATCGGCGAGCAGACCGCCGAGCGGATCAAGCTGACGATCGGCTCGGCCTGGCCGATGGACCAGGAGCTCTCGATGGAGGTCAAGGGTCGCGACAGCGTCACCGGCCTGCCGCGCAAGACCACGGTCACCTCGATCGAGGTCCGCGAGGCGCTGACCCACCCCGTGCGCCTGATCTG
>DASVAP010000213.1:0-3654 GCA_036376275.1 Planctomycetota bacterium
GCGGCGCGCGGCCGAGGCGCACCGCCTCGAGCTGACCGTGCTGCGCCCGGGCTTCGTGTGGGGTCGCGGCAACGACGACCTGGCCTGCATCGGCCAGCGCCTGGGGCGCCTCCAGCTCGTGTTCGGGCCGCTGCGCGCGCCACCGCTGACGCACGTCGCCAACTGCGCCGACGCCTTCCGCTTCGTGCTGACGCGCGCCGAGAGCGTGGGCAAGACCTACAACGTGGTCGACGGCATGCGCGTCTCGGCCGCGCGCTTCGCGCGCGAGCGCAAGCGCGGCACGCAGCGCGCCGGCCCGATCCTGTGGGTGCCGTACCTGGCCGCGCGCGGGCTCGTCGCGCTCGCCAACCTGGGCGCGCGCCTCGTCTTCGGGCCGCGCTACCGGCTCCCGAGCCTGTGCGCGCCGGTGCGCTTCCGCCTGCGCTACCAGCCCGTGCGCGCGACGAGCTCGGGCCTGGCGGCGCTGGGCTGGCGCGCGCCGCGGCCCTTCGAGGCCTGCGTGGACGCGACCTGGGGCGCCCTGCCCTTCCCGGGGCGCGCCGAGGGCGCTCTCGCGGCGCGGCGCGACGCGGCCTGACCCATGGAGGCGCCCCTCGTCCTCGGCTACCTGACGAGCGTCTACGCGCGCGCCAGCGACACGTTCATCCGCAACGAGGTGCTCGAGCTGCGCCGCCGCGGGCACACGGTGCGGACCTACGCGATCCGCGAGCCCGAGGCGGAGCAGCTCGTCTCGGAGGAGATCCTGGCCGAGCGCGCGACGACGCTCTACGTCCTGCCGCGCCATGCGCGCGGGGCGCTGCTCGCGACCCTGCGGCTCTTCCTGACGCGGCCCGGCCGCACCCTCGCGACGCTCGCCCTGGGCTGGCGCACGGGCGCCAAGGGGCTGCGCGCGCGACTCCTGCAGCTCGCCTACTTCGTCGAGGCCTGTTACCTGGCCACGCGCTTCCGCGCCGACGGCATCCGCCACCTGCACGTGCACCTCGAGGAGCAGCCGGCGACGGTCGGCATGCTCGCCGCGGCCCTCTCCGGCGTGCCCTACAGCATGGCCGTGCACGGCCCCTACATCTTCCGCGCGCCCGTCCAGTGGGCCCTGGGCGAGAAGATCGCGCGCGCGGCCTTCGTCACCTGCATCAGCGAGTTCACGCGCAGCCAGTGCATGCTCTACGCGCCGCTCGAGCACTGGCCGAAGCTGCACCTCGTGCGCTGCGCCCCGCATCCGAGCTTCCTCGCCGCCGAGCCGGCCCCATTCCCGGCGACGCCCCGCTTCGTGTGGGTCGGCCGCGTGTGCGCGGAGAAGGGCGTCCCGGTCCTGATCGAGGCCGCCGCGCGCCTCGCGCGCGAGGGCCACGAGTTCGAGCTGGAGCTCCTGGGTGACGGCCCGCTGCTCACGTCCATTCGTGCGCGCATCGTGCGCGACGGCCTCGAGCGCCGCGTGCGCACCCTGGGCTGGGCCAGCGGCGAGCTCGTGCGCGCGCGCCTCGCCGGCGCGACCGCCCTGGTGGCCCCCAGCTTCGCTGAGGGCCTCCCGGTCGTGATCATGGAGGCCCTCGCCCTCGGCCGCCCCGTGATCAGCACCTACGTCGCGGGCATCCCCGAGCTGGTCGAGACCGGCGTCGACGGCTGGCTCGTCCCGGCCGGCTCGGCCGAGGCGCTGACCGATGCCCTCCGGTCCGCGCTGAAGGCTCAGACCGCCGAGCTGGAGCGACTGGGGCACGCCGGCCGGGCGCGCGTGCTCGCGCACCACGACGTGCGCACCGAGGTCGGTCGCCTGACATCCCTCCTGGGCACGTCAGATTCCGCGGCCATCGGGGTTCCGGGCTCGCGCGCGGCCGCCTGATCGGTGGCGGGCGGGTCGCTATCCTCAGCGGCGTCTTCCGAGTCCGCCGCGCCTCGCGACGCGGCCTGAGAATGCAGAGGAGTCACGAGATGAAGATGGCAACGACGTTCCTGTCTGGTTCCGTCCTGGCGCTCGCGCTCGTGCCCTGGCTGGTCGGGGCGCAGCAGCTCGAGAACAAGGCGGCGGCGAAGATCATGGGCAAGCAGCTCGTCGCGGCCAGCGAGCTGAAGTGGGTGCCGCTGCCGGCCATCCCGGGCGCCGAGCAGGCCGCGCTCGTCGGCGACCCGGCCAAGGAGGCGCATCGGGCCTTCTTCAAGTACCCGGTCGGCCTGAAGTCGCCGCTGCACACCCACAGCCACGGCGATCGCGGCGTGATCGTGTCAGGGACGCTGTCCCTGGCGGTCGATGGGGCGCCGGCCAAGAAGCTCGGGCCGGGCTCGTTCTTCTCGCTGGCGGCGGGCGTGCGCCACGTCACGGCGGTCGAGGGCGATCAGCCCTGCGTCTTCTACATGGAGCGCGAGGGGCCCTTCGACGTGGTCGTGGTCGAGGAGGCTGGCGCGAAGAAGTAGGCCCCGATCCGGGCTGCTCCGGGCGCGCGCGCCTGGTACCGTTCGGCGATGCGCGCCCTGCTCAGCAACGCCCTGCGGATCTCCCTGCTCCTGGCCGGCGGCGTCCTGTGCCTCAGGGCCGGCCAGGACACCGGCCCAGAGTGGCGCGTGCTCGACGAGCGCATGCACCACCTGGGCGACGACGAGACGCCCGACTGGAAGGAGGCGCCGGCCACGCCGCAGGCGCCGCCGCTCGAGATCCGCTTCCCCAGCGCGGCCAACGCGGAGGAGTGGCTGCTCGAGGTCAGCGCGCGCGACGTCGACGACGACTGGGCCCTGGAGCTGAACGGGAGCGAGCTGGCGAGGCTGAAGCGCATCGACGCCGAGCTCGCCGTGGGACGCTACCCCGTGCCCGCCGGCGCCCTGCGCGCGGGCGAGAACGTGCTCGTCGTGCGTGCCCTGCGCAACCCGGGGGACGACCTCACGGTCGGGCGCGTGCGCCTCGCCGAGAGCAGCCTGCGCGAGGTCGAGCGGCTCGGCGTCCTCGCGGTGCGCGTGATCGAGCGCCTGGAGGGCGGCGTGATCCCCGCGCGCCTGACGGTCACCGACGCGGCCGGGAACCCGCTCGCGCTCCACTACGCCGCGCGCCCGCACACCGCGGTGCGGCCCGGGATCGCCTACACGGCCGAGGAGCGCACGCTGCTGGAGGTGCCCGCGGGCGAGTGCGAGGTGTGGGCCTCGCGTGGCATGGAGTGGAGCGTGGCGAGCCGCCGGGTCACGGTCGTCCACGGCGAGACGATCGAGGTCGACCTGGCGCTCGAGCGCGAGGTCGACACCACCGGCTGGGTGGCGGCCGACACGCACATCCACACCTTCACCCACAGCGGCCACGGCGACGCCTCGGTCGAGGAGCGCCTGGTCACGCTGGCCGGCGAGGGCGTCGAGCTCGCCATCGCCACCGACCACAACCACCAGACCGACTACCGCCCGCTGCAGCGCGAGCTGGCGCTCACGCCGCACTTCACGTCCGTGGTCGGGAACGAGGTCACGAGCGAGAACGGGCACATGAACGCCTTCCCGCTCGATCCGAACCAGCCGGTGCCGCCCCACGAGGAGACGGACTGGAGGAAGCTCGTCGCCGGGATCCGCGCCAGGGGCGCCCGGGTCGTGATCCTGAACCACCCGCGCTGGCCCGAGGAGGGCAAGGACCCGCTCACGAAGTTCGGCTTCGACGAGCGCACCGGGCTCAACGCCGCCGGGCAGGAGTTC
>DASVAP010000234.1:0-4761 GCA_036376275.1 Planctomycetota bacterium
CTGTGGTGGCTGGCACGCTCGACGCCGGACGGGCGCGGAGCGCGGACGGTCGAGCGCGCGGTGGAGACCGTTGCGCCGGAGCCGCGCCCGGCTGCGGAGACCATGCCGGCTGCCGTCGAGCCGCAGAGCGAGCCGGCGCCCCCTTCTTCGGCTGCTGCGCCCCGCAGCGAGCCGCGCCCGACGCGCGAGGCCACCTCGGCCAACGCCGACGAGCTCGCACGCGCGCTCTGGGTCGAGGGCCGCGTGCTCTTCCCCGAGGGCACGCCCGCCGACGAGGAGGTCTTCGTCGTCGCCAAGGGCAAGGACTTCGCCGACGGCAGCGACCACCGCGCGCGCGTCGAGACGAACGGCACCTTCCGCGTCGCCTTCCAGGAGAAGACGCGCACGGGCCACCTCGCGCTCGAGGCGCGCTACCTCTACCTCGAGCGCATCCAGCGCTGGAAGGCGGACGAGGCGGGAACTATGGTCGTGCTCGAGCCGCAGCTCGGCGCGCGCATCGCCGGGCGGCTGGTCGTGCCGGCGGGGACGGATCCGGCGACCGTCGGTGGCGCGGTCGAGCTCCAGCGCGTGAGCCGCACGGGCAACGGCTCGTCCTGGGACGAGGTGGGGCGGCGCGAGATGGGTGCCGAGCTGGCCTTCGTCTACGACGCGCTCGTCCCGGGCGAGCCCTCGGCGCGCACCTACGAGCTCGCCTACGACGGCGAGCACTGGGTCGGCTCGCGCTCGGCCCTCGTCCCCGTGGCGGGCCAGACGCTGGAGCTCGCGCTCGAGCTGCGCCCCGGCGTCACGCTGAGCGGCATCGTGCGCGACGCGGCGGGCCGTCCGCTGGCCGCGGCGAGCGTGAGCGCCGAGTCGGAGAACCGCAGGGAGGGCTGGAACCAGAGCCTCTACCGCCACGCCGAGACCACCGCGGACGGCACCTTCCACCTCGCAGGGCTGGCGGCCGGCAAGGTCGAGCTGTCGGCGCAGGCCGAGGGCTTCGAGCCCGTCGAGCGCGACCTCGGCCGGCTCGAGGAGGGCGCGACCCAGAGCGACCTCGTGCTCGTGCTGGGCGACGGCCCGGCGATCACCGGCCTCGTGCGCTGGCCCGACGGGGCCCCGGCCGAGGCGACGGTCGAGCTCGTCCCGAGCACGGGCGTCCAGTGGGGCCCCTCGTGGAACGAGCTGCAGGCGAGGAGCGGCGCGGACGGGCGCTTCTCCTTCGCGGGCCTGGCGGCCAAGGCCTACCGCGTGACCGCCAAGGCCACGCGCAAGGAGGAGGTCGAGGTCGAGAGCCCGCTCACCGGGCGCCCGCGCACCAAGAAGGAGGTCACGCAGTGGCGCGCCGAGCTCGAGGGCGTCGCGGCCGGCACGCGCGACCTCGTGCTGACGCTCTCCACGGGCCTGGCGCTCGACGGGCTGGTCAGCGACGACCTCGGCCGGCCGCTGGAGGCCTTCCACGTCTCCGCCAAGCGCGCCGGGAGCGAGCCCTTCTTCGTGGCCTTCGACCAGGACCTCGGCAAGGCCTTCCGCGACACGGACGGGAGCTTCCGGATGGAGGGCTTCACGGCGGGCGAGTGGGAGGTCGTGGTCACGAGCAAGGACCACAGCGAGGCGCGCGAGCGGCTCACGTTCCCCGTGCTCGGTGCGCAGCGCTTCGCCCTGCCGCGCGCGGTGACCGTGCGCGGGCTCGTGCTCGATCCGTCCGGAGCCCCGTTGGCGGGCGCGCAGCTCGCGACGCGCCGCGCGCGCGAGTCCCCGTTCCACTTCGAGAGCGAGCAGGGCCGGCGGACCGACGACGAGGGCCGCTTCGAGCTCCAGCGCCTGGCTCCGGGCGAGACGATCCTCACCGCCAGCGCCGACGGCTGCGCGCCGAGCCTGCCCGTCACGCTCGCGCTCGAGGCCGGGACGACGCGCGAGGACGTGCGCCTCGTGCTGCGCCGTGGCGGCACGGTCGTGGGCGAGGTGCGCGGCCCCGATGGTGCGCCGGTGCGCGAGCAGCGCGTGATGGTCTGGGCTGCGGACTTCCACGGCGAGGGCACGACCGATGCCCGGGGGCACTTCGAGATCGCCGGGATCCCCCCGGGCGAGGTCCAGGTGTCGGCCGAGCTCGAGCAGGGCCTCGAGCTGAGCGAGCAGGCGCAGCTCTCCGAGGGCGAGACCGTGAGCGTCCTCCTGGCGGCTCCGACGCGCGTCGTGCGCCTCCTCGGCCAGGTCCGGGCCGGCGGCGAGCCGCTCGCGGAGGCAAGCCTGTACGCGCATGCTCGGGGCGGCGAGGACGGCCAGGAGCGCAGCGCGGCCTCGGCCGAGACCGACGCCGAGGGCGCCTTCGAGCTCGTCGTGCCGGGTCCGGGACGCTACTCGCTCTCGATCCACCGCTGGCGGGAGGAGGGGGGCATCCTGCAGTGGAACACGACCGTCGAGGTGCCCGAGGTCGAGTCGTTCCGCTGCGACGTCGCGATCCCGCTCGCACGCATCTCGGGCCGCGTGACGGACACGCAGGGGAAACCCCTGGCCGGGATCGAGGTCGCGAGCTGGCCCGAGCAGCACGAGGACGCCGAGCACGGCTCGGCCCGCGCCCTCACCGACGGCGAGGGCCACTACGAGCTGCGCGTGCCGCCCGGCAACCACGGGGTCAAGGCCGGCAGCGACGAGGGCTTCCGCTGGCGCGGAACCGGCGCGGGCGCCGAGTACGCCGAGGCGCGCGTCACCGGCCTCGTCCTGGCCGCGGACGGGCACCTCCGCAACGTCGACCTGCGCCTCGAGCGCGGTGGCATCCTGACGGGCGTCGTGCGCGCTCCGGACGGCTCGCCGGCGGCCAACGCTCTGCTCTGGCGCACAGTGGACCGGGGCCTCGAGCTCTTCGCGCGCACCGACGGCTCCGGCCACTTCGAGGAGCGCGGCCTCGCCCCCGGCCGGCTGCAGCTCACCGTGACCGCCACGCGCGCCGCCGCACGCGAGCCGGTCCAGGTCGAGATCGTCGCGGGCGAGTCGCGCGCCGTCGAGCTGACGCTCGAGCCGGCGGCCCACGCCACCCTGAGCGTGCGCCAGGCCGGCGCCCCGGTCGGCTCGGAGCTGACCCTGCTCGACGCGCGCGGGCAGCTCCAGCCGATCCATTCCACCGGCAAGGGCGAGGCCCGCCTCGGCCCGCTCGTCCCCGGCCGCTACACCCTGCGCGCCCAGCGCGACGGCAAGACCGTCGAGCGCAGCTTCGAGATCGCGCCGGGCGGACCCGAGCTGGCGCTGGAGCTGGTGTTCGAGTGAACCGGAGCCCGGCGTGCTGCGTGGTGGGAACGGTGGGCATGGAGCCCGCCAGGCGCGACACGAGATGAAGGCGCTCGCCGCGATCGGACTGGCCGGGCTGGCGCTCTGGGGCGCGCTGTCCTGGCTTCGCGAGGTGCCGAGGACGCGCGAGGAGCCGCTCGAGCCGCGGGAGGCCCGTGCCGGGTCGCACGAGCTCGATGTGGACTCGGCGAGCGTGCTGACGACGCCTGCGCAGCTCCCCGAGCTCGCCTCCGCGGCCCCGGCTCCGGCCTCGACGCGCGAGGCCGCGACTCCCCCGCGCGCGGCGCGCGTGCCGATCCAGATGGTCCTGGGCCGCGTCTGGTTCCCGGCCGGCACGCCGGCGGACGAGCGGGCCTTCGTCATCGCCCACGCGTGGACCGACACGCAGCCGAGCGACCACAAGGTCGCCGTCGCCCTGGACGGCACCTTCCGGCTCGATCTGCCCGCGGACGCGCGCAACGCAAAGCTCGAGCTCGAGGCGCGCTACCTGGTCCTCGAGCCACGCGTGGACTGGCACCGCGGTGACACGGAGACGGTCGTGCTCCTTCCGCAGCTCAACAGGTGGATCGCAGGCAACGTCACGGACGACCGCGGAGTGCCGCTCGAGAGCTTCACGCTCGAGGCGAGCGGGACCCGGTCCGCCCCCTGGCACGTGTCCAACACACCCTCCCGCACGTTCGAGCACGCCGGCGGCGCGTTCCAGATGGCTGGCCTCGCCCCCGGAACGTGGGACCTCGTCGTCCAGAGCCCCGGACACCTCCCGCGCACGACGCGCATCGAGCTGCCGGTCGCCGACCCCATCCAGATCGTCCTGCCCCGCTCGGCCGTGGTCCGCGGCATCGTCGTCTCTCCCCATGGCGTCCCCCTGCCGCGGGCGCACGTCGAGATCCGCTCGGACGGCACCAGCCCCCCGCAAGGCCAGGCCGACTCGCAGGGCCGCTTCGAGATCGACGGGCTTGCGGCCGGCCGCGCGACCCTGCGGGCCCGCTCGCACCGCTACGCGCCGAGCGAGCCCGTGACGGTCGAGCTCGTGGCCGGCAGCAGCGTCGAGGACCTGCGCCTCGAGCTGCGCCAGGGCGGCTCGGCGCTCCTGCGCGTGGTCCAGCGCGCCGAGCCCGTCGAGGCCGTGCTCACGATCACGGACGCGAACAGCGCCCTGCAGCCCTCCTTCGCGGTCGGCAAGGGCACCTATCGCTTCGGCCCGGCCGTGCCCGGCATCTACACGGTGCACGCCCGCCGCTCCGACCAGACGCTCGAGCGCCGCTTCGCGATCGTGCCGGGCGCGCCCGAGCAAGCGATCGAGCTCGCCTTCGACTGACCCCCCTGGGACCGCCAGGCTCCAGCCTGGCTCTCATTCTCTGCTGCTGCCTCCGCGCCCTCCGCGTCATCCCTCCGCGCCGCCGCGTTTCGCCGAGAGAGGAGAACCGCGGAGGCGCGGAGGGGAAGACGCGGAGAGCGCGGAGAAGAG
The DNA here is from genome assembly GCA_036376275.1 of Planctomycetota bacterium. Classification (GTDB taxonomy): domain Bacteria; phylum Planctomycetota; class UBA1135; order UBA1135; genus JABFRZ01. The sequence continues at coordinate 4,733 of DASVAP010000234.1, forward strand.
GGAGAGAAGAGCCAGGCTGGAGCCTGGCG
>DASVAP010000237.1:0-35726 GCA_036376275.1 Planctomycetota bacterium
TGGGAGCCTGGGGGAGGATCCTCGCCACCGGTCTGCTCCTCGGCGCCGGCCTGCTGTTCGCGGCCTGGACGCGGCCTGCCCAGGCGCAGGGGGGGGAGCTGCGCGCGCTGGTGGAGGACGGTCGCTACGCGGAGGCCGAGCGGCTGGGACGCGAGCTGCTGGCCGGAGACGTCGCGCCCGACGCGGAGACTCGCCTGTGGCTCGCCTCGGCCCTCCGACGCACGCGTGATCCGCGCGATCCCGAGGTCCTGACGCTGACGCGCGAGGCCGTCGAGGAGCTGCGCTCGACCCTGGGCGAGACGCATCCGCGCACGGCCATGGCACGGCGCGAGCTCGCCACCGTGCTCCTGATGCAGGGCGAGCTCGGGCCCGCGCGCGAGCTGCTCGAGCAGGCGCTCGCGGTGCAGCGCGAGCACGGACCGCCCGAGGAGCTCGGGCTGACGCTCGTTCGCCTGGGCAACTGGGCCGTGTTCGCCGGCGACACCTCGCTGGCCGGGACCTACCTCGCCCGGGCCGGCGAGGTCCTCGCGGGGCTGCCGGAGGGACGGGTGAACGACTCCTGGCGCCTCGCCCTCGAGGCGGTGCTCGCCGAGCAGCGGGGGGACGTGACTGCCGCGCTGGTGCTGCAGCGCCGGGCCCTGGAGCTGCGGGAGGATGCCCTGCGTCCGGATCATGCCCTGGTCGGACAGTCGCTGTACGATCTGGGGCGGCTCCTGTCCCTGGACGGCGACTACGCGGAGGCCCGCGAGCGGGTCGAGGCGGCGTTGCCGATCCTCGCGACGACCTTCGGGGCCGAGCACCGCTTCCTCTTCGGCCCGCTGACGCTCCTGGGCGGGCTCCTCGACGTCCTCGGGGACGCGTCGAGTGCCATACCGCTCTTCGAGCGCGCCCTGACCTTCGTCGAGGAGGGTCGCGTCTCGCCCACCGACGCGCTCACCTGCCGCCTGTCCTACGCGCGGGCCCTGTGGGGCGAGCCGCCCGGGACGAAGGAGGGACGCCGGGCCTACCAGCGCTTCTTCGAGGCCAGTCGCGCGCAGGGACCCGCGGGCGAGACGGTGCTGGCCGACGGGCTGGTCCTGTTCGCCGGGCGGTGCCTGGATTCCGGCGAGCTCGAGCCCGCGGCCGAGGCCCTGGCGGAGGCGCGCGCGCTGCTCGCGCGCCGGACGGCGGATCCGCTCGCGCTGGCGCGCCTCTCCATCAACGAGGCCTGCCTCCACCTCGCGCGCGGCGAGCCGGAGCCCGCCCTCGCGGCGGCCGAAGAGGCGCTGGCGCTGGAGGAGCAGCACCTCGGCGACGGACACCTGCAGCTCCTCTGGCCGCTCCTCGCCCAGGCCACGGCGCAGCTACGGCTCGGCGAGCCCGCCGCGGCCCTGCGCAGCGTGCAGCGCGTCGAGTCGATCTCGCGCCGGAACCTGCGGGCGAACGTCGGCGGCCTCGAGGGCGTGCTCGTCGCCCGCTACGCCGCCGAGGCCCGGGCAGTGTCCCAGCAGGCGCTGGCGCTCCTCTTCGAGGCGGGCGGCGACCCCGCCTGGACCGAGTGGGCCTTCGACACGGTCGTCCGGCGCCGGGGGCTCGTGCGCGACGAGCTGGCGCGCCGCGCGCGCCTCGCGCACGCCAGCACGGATCCCGAGGTGGCGCGGCTGGCCGGCGAGCTGCACCGCGCGCGGGCCCGCGTGGCCAACCAGGTCTTCGCCGTGCTCGATGGCGTGCGCCCGCCGGCGGCGGACCACCGCGAGCGGCTCGCGGCGGCCCAGCGCGAGCAGGAGGAGCTCGAGAGCCGGCTCGTGCGCGCGACGCGCGGGTCCCGCACGGAGGAACCGGTGGAGGAGCTCGGCGCGGACGAGGTCCGGGCCGCACTGGGGCCTGGCGACGTCCTGGTCTCCTACGCGCTCCTGGAGGAGGGATCCAGGCCCGCGGAGCAGCAGACCTATGTGGCCTTCGTGCTGGGAGCCGAGGGGCCCGTGCGCATGGTGCGCATCGGTGTCCAGGACGCGGTCGATACCGAGGTCGAGGCCTGGCGCGAGTCGCTGATGGATCTCGCGCCCGGCGGCGAGGAGCGCCTGCGGCGCGCGGGCGAGGACCTGCGCGCGCTCGTTCTCGAGCCGGCACTCGCGCTCGCCGGCGAGGTCCAGCGCGTCTGGCTCGTCCCGGACGGTGCCCTGAACCGCATCGGTTTCGCGAGCCTGCCGGGGACCGCGGGCGGCTACCTCGTGGAGGAAGGCTGGACCCCTCGCGTCCTGACCGCCGAGCGCGAGCTGGTCCCCGCCAGCGAGTCCCGACGGGAGGGGCGCGGGCTGCTGGCGGTCGGTGGCCCCGAGCTCGGCGAGGCTTCCCGCGGTCGGGCGCTCGTGCGCCTGCCCCAGGCCGAGGTGGAGGCGCGCGAGGTCGTGGAGCGCTGGCACGCGAGCCAGGCGCGGCCGGAGGACGGGGCCCAGCTCCTGCTCGCGGCCGAGGCCACCGAGGCCGCCGTGCGCGACGCGATGGCGGGGAAGCGCGCCCTGCACTTCGCCTGCCACAGCGTCTCGCGTGGGGACCGCGCGGAGCGCGTGCTCGTCGCGGCGCGCGGGGAATACAGGGTGGGGCGCCGCGAGTCGCGTGCGCGTGACCGCTCACGCTCGCCGCTGGCCGAGCAGGGGCTCCTGCTCGCGCCCGGCAGCGGCGTGGGCGAGGACGACGGGTTCCTCAGCGCCGAGGAGCTGGCGGGCCTGGACCTGCGCGGGGTCGAGTGGGCCGTGCTCGCCGCCTGCTCGACGGGCCAGGGCCAGGTCGAGGCCGGCGAGGGCGTGCACGGGCTCCAGCGCGCCCTGCGCATCGCCGGCGTGCGCACGACGGTGACGACCCTGTGGCCGGTCGAGGACGAGTCCACGCGCCGCTGGATGGCCGCCTTCCACGCTGCCTGTCTCGAGCGCGGAGAGAGCGCGCTCGCAGCGGCCGAGGAGGCCACGCGCACCGTCCTGGCGCAGCGCCGCGCGGCGCGAGAGAGCACGCACCCGTTCTTCTGGGGGGCCTTCGTGGCCTCTGGCGGGTACACGAACGAGGCAATCCATCCGACCACGGAGAGGTGAGGCATGCCGGCCGAGCGCGATACCTTCAAGATCAAGTTCACGCGGGACGGGAAGATCGAGATCGAGAGTCCAAAGCTGAAGGCTGCGCTGCAGCAGCTGCAGGGCTCCAGCCAGGAATCGCTTTGCGGAGAGCTGAGGATCACCCAGCCACTGGTCACGGTGCAGGAGCCCAACTGGTGCGGTGATCCGATTGGTCCAAAGCCCCCCTTGATCATCTGCCTGTGCGACGAGGCCTTCCTGCTGAAACTCAGGCTTCCGTAGTGATCCCTCTAGACACGCTCGACGATCGGCGCCTGCACCTCGTCATCCTCCCGACGGAGGCGTGCCACTTCCGGTGCACGTACTGCTTCGAGGACTTCCGCCTGGGGCGGATGCCACCCGGGGTCGTGGAGGCGCTCAAGGCCTGGCTCGCACGCCGCGCCCCCGACCTCGACCTGCTGGAGATCTCCTGGTTCGGAGGCGAGCCGTTGCTCGCTTCCGACCTCCTGCTCTCCCTCCAGTCCCATGCCGTGGAGCTCTCCCGACAGCACCCCCGCATGAACGTGCGGGCCCACCTCACCACGAACGGCCACCTCCTGACGCGCGAGGTCTTCCGCGAGCTGCTCGCGCTGCGCGTGAGCGAGTACCAGATCACTCTCGATGGCCCCGAGGAGGTCCACGACCGCACGCGACGCATGGCGGGCGGGGGACCGACCTTCGCCGCGATCTGGCGCAACCTGCTGGCGCTCCAGGAGGTGGAGGGCGAGTTCGGGCTCGAGCTGCGCATCCATCTCCATCGCGAGAACGCCGAGCGCCTGCCGGAGCTCCTCCAGCAGTGCGCAGCAGCCTTTGCACACGACCGCAGGTTCCGGCTCACCTTCAAGGCCCTGTTCCACCCGGGGCACGAAGGCTTCGATGCGAGCGGACTGCTCGAGCCCGACGAGGCCGAGCCCTACCTGAGCGCGCTGCGCACCCGGGCGGCCGACCTGGGCCTGGCCGCACGGCCGAGCCACGGTGCGGGAGCAGGGGCGATCTGCTATGCCGCCAAGGCCAACTCCTTCGTCGTGCGCAGCGACGGAACGCTCGGGAAGTGCTCGGTGGCCCTGTCCGCGCCCGAGAACCGGGTCGGCCGGCTCGAGCTGGATGGCACGGTCTCGATCGACGGGGAGCGCGTGCAGCCCTGGCTGCGCGGCCTCTTCTCGGGCGAGGAGGAGGCACGGCGCTGCCCCCTCAAGGGGATTCGCGCGGGCGCCGTCGCTCCCGCGTGAGGGCCAGGCAGGTCCGCAGGCCACGCCCAGGACGTGCTATCCTCCTCGGGCCACTTCCCCCATGGCGCCGAAAGGAACCGGTAGCCATGTCTGCACCATTCAAGGCGTCGCCGTTCGAGGAAGAGCTCACGGCCCGCGTGCTCCTCGCCCAGGGGGGCGACGTCGAGAGCCTCGCCTGGCTGATCGCCCGGCTCTCGCCGGTGCTACGCGTCAAGGCCGAGCTGCTCCTGCGTGACGTGGCTCAGCCGCGCGTCGATGCGGACGACCTGGTGGACGAGGTCTGGCTGGTGACGCTCCTGCGCCTCCGGGACCTGCGCTCCGAGGCGGGCCACCTGGGGCGCACGCTGATGGGCTTCCTGTCGACCACCCTGCTAAACAAGGTGAGCGCCCTGCGCGCCCGCCGCCGTCCGAGGTCCGCCGAGGTCCGGCCCGAGCCGAAGAGCTCGGTCCTGACGGTCTTCGAGCGGGCTCTCGGCGAGCGCGATCCGACGCCGAGCTCCGTGCTCTGCCAGCACGAAGCGGAGGGTGCCCTGCGGCAGGCCCTCGACGAGCTCAGCCAGGGCGAGCGCGAGGTCGTCGTCCTGCGCGCCCTCGAGCAGCGCTCCAACGAGGAGGTCGCCGAGCATCTCGGCCTGACCCCGGCGGGCGCGACGCGCCGCTTCAAGCGCGCTCTCGCGCGGCTTCGCAAGCGGATGCCGGCCTCGCTCTTCGCCTCCTGAGGTCCGTGCCGACGCAGGCCGCCGGGGCCGGCCCAGGCGGCTCAGCGCGGCTTCTGCTCGAGCGGGTCGAGCCGCAGGCCACTGGCGCGGTGCGCCACCACGCGCCAGGAGACCGTCTGGGCTCCGAGGGCCTGGAGCCGCACCTGCAGCGGGCCGCGCAGCGTGTGCTCCACGGCCGGCTCACCCATGGCGAGCACGTGCTCGCGCCGCTGGGAGTCGCCCTCGATGTGCACGCGCAGCTCGCCGGGGCCGCCGTTGACCACGTGCACGCTGGGGCGATTGCCGAGCACGACCACCGCGGAGGTCTCGCCCGGCGGCGTGGAGCCGAGCAGGGAGTAGTCGCGGCTGGCACACGCCCCCAGCAGGGCGGAGAGCAGGACGATCGGGGCGGCGCGTCGGAGCATGGCGGTCGGATGGGGCCTGGCCGTGCCCGGTGCGAGCCCGGCCCGCCTCATTCTCCGGCCGGGATCCCCCGGGTCCAGCTCGCGCGTCGAGGTCGTGCGTGGCGCGCCGCACCTTGCTGGTCGCGGCGCGAGGAGCGGATCCCGGCGCCGACCAGGCCCCCGTCGCCCGCGCTCCCCTCGGTGGAGGCGTGGGTGGGGGAGCCTGGACGACGATCGGAGAGTTCCTCACGCGTGGGCCGGCTCGAGCAGCCCGTTCAGGGCCGCACCGACGCGCGCCTGCTGCTCGGGCGTGGTGACCTCGGCGAACAGCTCCTGGAAGCGCGGGTGCGTGACGCCGCTCTCCAGGAAGGTCCAGCGCTTGGCGCGCAGGAGGCCCTGCTCGAGGTCCGCGCGTTCCCCGGCCTCGAAGGCGCGGCCGAGGTGGCGCGCGAGGTTCTCGATGTCCAGGGCGACCTGCTGCTGCAAGAGACCGTCCACCGCGCCGACGAGCTCGATCAGCTCGTCGATGGCCTGCTCGCGCTGGGCCGCGTCCATCCGCGCGAAGGCGCGCAGGGTCTCGAGGTGGTCCATCTGGGCGTGCTGGGACTCCTCCTGCCAGTGCGCGCGGAAGACCTGCTTCGTGAAGGGGTCGAGCCCCTCGTCCTCGGCGAAGGCCTCGGTGAAGTGCCGCTGCGTGAGCCACTCGATGCAGGCGGTCAGGAGCAGCACGGCCCCGCTGGACTTCGACAGCACGTAGCGCGCCGTGGCGCTCTCGTCGCCGATCAGGCCCGTCTCGAAGCCGAGCGCCGCGTCCACGCGCGCGCGCAGCTGGCGGAAGAGGTGCATGTGCTTGACCTCCTCGGCCGCAAAGCTGGTCAGGGCGTCGAAGGCGTCGCGGCCCTCGAGCGCGAAGTCGCGCGAGAGCTCGGTCACCTTGGGAGCGATGAACTCCTCCACGTAGCCGAAGAGGTGGGCGTAGGAGGCCATCTCGACCTGGGTCAGCTTGCGGCGCTCCTCCTCGTCGAGGACGTTCACGAGGGCGGCGCCGGACAGGCGCAGGGGGAGCCAGCGCCGGTCGGGGTCGAAGGCCCGGTTCCCGAGGACCTCCTCGATCCTCCAGTTGACCTTCTGGGCGTTGGCGAGGCAGCGGGCGTACGAGTACTTGGGCATGGGAGTCTCTCCGGTAGGGGCCCAGCGGGCCGGGGTCGCCGTCCAGCATTCCTGAACGACAGGAGCTAAATCTATCGGCCCCCCTGCCCGGGCCTCAATGGATTTCTGACCAATCGTTTTGAAAAGACGGAGGCGCGGCCCTAAGCTCTTTCCTGACAACTGCCTGCGAGCCAGCACCCCTCACCCCATGGGCCGCCCCAAGAGCTACGACCGGACCGAGGTCCTCGACCGCGCCATGCGCCTCTTCTGGCGCAAGGGCTACGAGGGCACGCACCTCTCGGAGCTGGTGGAGATCACCGGCCTGAACCGCTTCAGCCTCTACAACGAGTTCGGCGGGAAGGAGGGGCTCTACGGCGCCGCGCTGGAGCACTACGTCTCCGGGCTCGGCGACCTGCTCGCGATCCTGGAGCGCGAGCCCCTGGGCCTGGCGAACATCCGCGCCTTCCACCGCGCCCAGCTGGTGGACGAGTTCCAGGAGGGCTGCTTCGCGCTGAACACGGTGCGCGAGAAGAGCGTCGTGCCGCCCAGCGCCTGGAGCACGGTCGAGGGCTTCACGCGGGGCACGCGCGAGCGGCTCCTCGCCAACCTGCGCGCGGCCGCCCGCGCAGGCGAGCTGCCCGCCGGTCGCGATCCCGAGGCGCTGGCGGCGACCCTGGCGGCCTTCGACATGGGCCTCCTGAGCCTGCGCACCCTGGGCGTCTCGCCGCCGCAGGCGCTGCGCCTGGTCGAGGAGATCGAGCGCCTGCTCGAGTGACCCGGCGGGGCGGTCCTCGCTCCCGGCGAGGCTCCAGGAGGCGCTGGTTCCGCTCCCCGCGCGCGGATAGCTGGAGTGGACCCTCGACCTCCCACCCGCAGCCTCCTGCTCCTGGCCGCTGGCGGCGCGAGCCGATCCCGGACGGTCAGTACTCCCCGAGCACCAGGTCCTGCGCGTTCGTGAGGGCGGGGGGTTGGTCGCCGACGAGCAGGGCCTGGAGGACGCAGCGGAAGCCCAGGAGGGAGGTCAGCGCCGGGATCCTCGACTCGTGGGTCGCGAGCGGACCGGGGAGCAGGGGCGCGCCGAGCAGCTCGCCACGGCCGCCGTCGCGCGCGAGCAGGACGCCCATGCGGCCCAGGACGCGGGCGTCCGGCGTGTCGAGGGCGAAGAGGAACGCGCCGGCGTGGCCGGTCGCGGTGCAGTCCACGGTCGTGCGAAAGCGAGCGCCGAGGACGGGGAGCTCGCAGCTCAGGACGTCCGGGTTCGGGGCGAGGTTGCGGGGCGTGGCGCGCGCCGGGAGGCACAGGTCGAAGGCATGGAGGGCTCCGCTGGGATGGTCGGGAAGACACGTCACCAGCGCGCTCGTCTCGTCCAGCGCGACGAGGGTCCCGAAGCTCTGCGCCGGGCCGAGGGGGAACAGCTTCTCCTCGAGCGCCCAGCCCGCCGTGGAGCGGCGGTAGAGGTAGGCCGCGCCCCCGCCGGGATCCCGCTCGTCGTCTCCATCGGCGGAGACGAGCGCCCGCTCCGCCGCCAGGGCCACCCGGTGGCCGAAGGCCACGCCGATGCTGCTGTGGTCCGGCAGGAGCTCGGCCTCCTCCTGCCAGCCGGAATCCGTGCGTCGGAACAGGAAGGCCGCGCCCTCGTCGCGCCGCCCATGCAGGTGCCACTGCGCGCCCACGATCGCCGCGTCGCCCTCGAGGGCGAGCGCGTCGCCGAAGCCCTCGCCCGGTACGGCGTCGTGGCCCGCGAGGGTCGCCTCCAGAGCCCAGCCCACGCCGTCGTGCCGGAAGACGTGGGCGCGGGCGGACTCCCCGACCAGGATGCGCTCGCCATCGACGGCGACGGCGCGGCCGAACCCGCCACGGCTCGCCGGCGAGAGCAGCACGGCTTCCCGCATCCAGGACCGGCCGTCGTATCGGTAGACGTGCACCGAGCCCAGGTCGGGCCGCAGCGAGTCGGCCCCGGGGTCGCCGATGGCGAGCACGTCGCCGTCCAGGGCCAGGGCGTCGCCGAAGCGCTCCAGCGTCTCGGGCGCGTCGCGCTGCAGCGTCTGCACCTCGTGCCAGCGCCCCAGGCCGCGCCGGAACACGTGCACCTGCGTCGAGTACGAGATGAACGGCTCGCCGCGGCTGGTGTTCGAGGAGATCGCCGCCCAGCCGCCGCTCAGCGCCAGCGCATGCCCGAAGACCTGGCCCACGACCGGCGCCCCCGGCGCGAGCACGTCGGTGCGCAGCCAGCGCCCGCCGCGATGCTGCAGGTAGAAGACGGCACCCTTGGCCGGCGGCGCGGCGACCGGGGACGCCCCGACCAGGGCCTGGTCGCGATCCAGGGCCAGGCTGTACCCGAAGACGTCCCCATGGCGGAAGCGCGGCGGGGCCAGGCGCTCCCCACCTTCCACCGGGCACTGGGCCCGCGCGACGCCGGCGGACCAGGCCGCGAGGAGCAGCAGGAAGCTGGAGCGGAACATGCCGATGGAAAGGTACCCCGGGCGGCGGGGCGCGACGCGCACCGCCCCCGTCGCCGCAGGACTTCGCACGGCATCGATCCGGCCGCGCCGGTCGAGCGGCGTCCCAGCTGCCCGCTGGCCGATCCATTCGGCCGAGCTGGCGTGCCCGCCGACCTCGGACGTCGGCGAGGACACCGACCGCCTCTACCTCGGCTGGTCGAAGCGCATCTCTGCGAGCGACCGTCGTGAGCGTCGCTCAGGGACGGATCGAGTAGCGCGCGACGAAGGCGCCGTTCTCGAAGCGCCCGGCCAGCTCGCCCACCGTCCTGCCGCCCGGCGTGCGCAGCGAGACGGCGAAGGAGCCCGAGCCACCGCCGAAGGTCACGCCGTCGTAGCCTCCGTCGAGGAGGAAGTCGGGGCCCGCTCCCCGGCCGTCGTCGAGCGTGCCGGAGATCCTTCCGACGAGACAGGCCGGGCACATGACCGGAAAGGGGGCGAGCGCGGCCTCGAGCTGGAAGAGCTGGCGCCCCTCGAACGACTCGAGCGTGCCGAGCACGACGCCCGTCCCCAGGTCCCACACGCCGGAGGCGGGTCCCCTCAGCTGCGTTCGACCGGCGCCGAGGCCGAGAAGGGCGAGCACGAGCACGAGCCAAAGGCCACGGATCGAGGGCGGTCGCATATCGGTCTCCTTGCGCGAGTCGAGCGAAGACGCACGGATGATCCCGCCTGGAGCGGTTCCCGTGCCAGCATCGGCCCGATGGGGCAAGCGCCATGCCGTCAGGCGCGCCGGTCCGAGCCACGTTTCTCCGCCGGGTCGCTGGCTCAGCCGGCGCGACGCGGTTCCCCCCTGGTTCAGCGCGCCGTGCAAGGCTGGGTCGAGTCGACGCCGAGGCACACCGGCAGAGCAGGCGTCGTTGCCGCGAGCTCCGCGGCCAGGCCGGGCGGCAGGGGCGGCGGCTCGGCGCCCAGCACGGGGGCGAGCTCGCCCAGCGTCGCGCGCAGGCGGCGCTCCCACATCCAGGGGAAGCGGTACCAGGCCGGTCCGTAGTACCAGCCCTGGACGTGGTGGTCGGCGTCGAAGACGCGGCCCTGCCACAGGACGCGACCGTCGCGCGCGTCGACCAGCTCGAGCTCGACCAGGAAGCCGTTGTCGGAGCTGCCCACCGGCAGCCCGAGGGCCCACAGGAGGAAGGCGTTGATCGACACGCCGTAGCTCACGCGCGTCTCGTGGACGTAGAACGTGCGCAGCTTCCCGCGTAGCACGAAGTCGTGCTCCGCGGCGCGGGCCCCATCGGGCGAGTACTCGGCGTGCGTGACGATCCCCTCGCGTGCGAGCTCGACCGCGATCGAGCGCGCCAGGTCCTCGGGCGGGTCCATGCGGTAGAAGGGCGTGTAGTTGCCGGGCTCGGTGGCCTCCGGTCGGTCGCAGTGCGTCCAGCCGCCCGGGAAGAAGGGCACGTAGGCCCAGGTCATCCAGGTGCGGTTCGTCTCGGAGCGCAGGTCGAGCAGGCGCTCGACGACGACGGAGACCTGCGCGGGACGCGGGCTCGCGAGGGTCGGATAGCGCCCCGAGGGGTAGGTCCACTTGCCGACCGTGGTGAAGCAGGAGGGAAGCAGGAGCAGGAGGGCGAGCAGGCAGGTCAGCTCGCGGGGCAGGCGGGACGGCTCGGCCGGTTTCTTCACCTTCACCGCGGCATGATAGGGTCGCGCGCGATGCTCGCCTGCTGGATCGCGCTCTCGCTCCTCTCCGGGTCCGGGCCGGCCGGCGGCGGTCCGGGCGGGGACCCGGAGCGCTGGCGCTTCGAGCTCGTGCCCTACCTCTGGTTCGCGAGCCTCGACGGCACGCTCGAGCTCGAGCCGCTGCCCGCGGCCCGCATCGATGCCTCGCTGGCCGAGCCCCTGGTCAACCTCGACTTCGCGCTGGCCGAGGCCTTCGCGGCGCGCAAGGGACCGTGGGTCGTGCTCGCGGACTTCACGTTCACCAAGCTGGGGGTCGACGAGACCGTCTCGGCCTCCGACGTGGAGATCGACTCGGTGCTCCTGTGGGCCAGCCTGGCGGGCGGGTATGCCGTCGTCGACGCCCCCCGCGCTCGCGTCGAGCTCTTCGCCGGCGCACGCTACCTGCTGCTCGACAACGACGGACGCTCGGTCGGGAGCATCGACGCCTCGAACTCGAAGTCCGAGGACTGGCTCGACCCGATCGTGGGCTTCGACGCGCGCGCGGAGCTGGGCGGACGCTGGAGCGCCGGGCTGCTGGCGGACGTGGGCGGCTTCGGGGTCGGGTCCGACCTCTCCTACGAGCTCCTGCCGCGCATCTCCTACGCCTGGAACGAGATCCTCACCCTGAACGTCGGCTACCGCCTGCTGGCGATGGACTTCGAGTCGAGCCAGCTCGACTACGACGTGCGCGAGGCCGGCTGGATCCTGGGCGTCGGGTTCGGGTTCTGATCGATCCGGCGCTCTGCCTGCTCGTTGCCACGAGATTCCTGGCGCTCGCGGCGTCGACGAGAAGCTCCCTGGGCGCCGACCTGAGGGCCGAGCGGGTCGAGGCGCACGCCGACCGCGGCGAGTTCGAGGAGTCGCTGGAGATCGGCCCCTCGGTGCAGCGGCGCCCACTGCCGCAGATGCACCTCGACTTCGCGCCGCGGGTGGGGATCGGGAGCGATGGGCGCACGGCGGACATCTACCTCGCCCTGGGCGCGGAGCTCTGAGCGACCCTCCTCGGTGTCGCGAGCACGCGCCGGGGAGGGCGGCTCGGCCGATCGGGCGGTCCAGGGTGGGGAGCGGGTTGGCCCTCGCCTCCCGGGCGGGCTCCATCGGTCGCGCGCGCCGGCCACTGGTAGCATCCCGCCCATGGAAGGCGAGCGCACGACGGTCGCGATCCAGCGCTACCTGGATGACCTGAGCGGCTCCCGGGGGGAGTCGCTGGCGGAGCCGATCGTGCGCGAACTCCTGGGTCGGGCGACGCAGCGCCTGCACGTGCTGTGCGCAGCGCTGCTCCGCCGGAGCTATCCGCGCCTCACGCGGCCGCCCGTCAACCTGCAGGCGACGGAGATGCTGAGCGCGGTCATCGAGCGGATGCTGAAGGCCTTGCGCGAGGCGCGCCCCGGCACGGTGCGGCAGTTCTTCCACATTGCGGGCCAGCACATGCGCTGGGAGCTCAACGACGTGGCCCGCCGCCTGGATCAGGGGGCCAGTGCGACGGAGCTCGGCGAGGAGGTCGTGGCGCCGCCGGACGACACGAACTCCCCGATCGGCCCGGATGCGGTGCGCATGCTGCAGGCGATCGAGAGCCTGCCGGTGGAGGAGCGCGAGGTGTTCGACCTGGTTCGCATCCACGGCATGACCCAGCCCGAGACCGCCGAGCTGCTGGGGGTATCGGTCCGGACCGTGCAGCGGCGCCTGAGCAGCAGCGTCCTGCTCCTGAGCGAGGGGCTGGCCGACCTTCGCCCGCCAGGGCTGGACCCGACGGCACCGCAGGGTCGGTCCCATGAGTGACGAGGGCTCCATGGAGGACGGACAGGTCCTCGTCCGGCGCCTGCTGCGAGAGATGATCGAGACCGGACGGACCGCCGAGGACGTGTGCCGCGACCATCCGGCTCTCCTGATCGACGTCCGGCGCGAGTGGGAGCGCGTCCGCGTGGTCGAGGACCACATCGAGGCGCTCTTCCCGCCCGAGATGCGAGGAGGCCGCGAGGCCCTCGCTCCAGAGGACGACGCGCTCCCGCGCATTCCCGGGTACGAGATCGAGAGCCTGCTGGGGCGCGGTGGCATGGGCGTGGTCTACAGGGCGCGGCACGTGTCGCTGGACCGGACCGTCGCGATCAAGATCCCGCTCGCCGGCGCCCTCGCCACGGCAACGGAGCGGCAGCGACACCGGCGCGAGGCCCGCGCGGTTGCCGCGCTGAAGCACCCGAACATCATCACGGTGTACGACGTGGGAGAGTTCGAGGGTCGGCCCTACTTCACGATGGAGTTCATCGAGGGCCAGCACCTGGGCGCTTTCCTGGCGAGCACGCCACAGCCCGCGCGCGAGGCTGCGGCGCTCGTCGCGACGCTGGCGGATGCGGTCCACCGAGCACACCAGGCCGGGATCATCCACCGCGACCTGAAGCCCGCCAACGTGCTCCTGGCGCCCGACGGTACGCCGAAGATCACCGACTTCGGCCTGTCGCGACACGTCGGCGGCGATGCGACGTTGACCGTCAGCGGCTTCCAGTTCGGGACCCCGAGCTACATGGCACCCGAGCAGGCCAGCGGGCCGTCGGGCGTGCAGAGTTCGAGCGTGGACACCTATGCGCTGGGGTCCATCCTGTACGAGATGCTGACGGGCCGGCCACCCTTCCGCGGCGAGAGCGCGGTGGAGACGGTGCGGCAAGTGCTCGAGGAGGAGCCGGCGCCGCCCTCGCGCCTGAATCCACGGGTGCCCCGCGACCTGGAGACCATCTGCTTGACGTGCCTCCGCAAGGAAGCCCAGCGCCGGTATCCGAGTGCGGACGCCCTGGCCCAGGACCTGCGGAGGTTCCTGGGCGGCGAGCCGATCCAGGCGCGGCCCGTCGGCTCGCTGGAGCGACTCTACCGGTGGGGGCGGCGCCACCCGGCACGCGCCACGCTCGTCGGTGGCGGCGCCTGCGCGCTCGTCGCCGCCCTGGGGGTCGCGTTCTGGATGCTGCACATCCAGAACGCGCGGGCCGGCGAGGTGGCGCTGCGCGAGGGTCGTGCCCGGCAGGCGATCGAGACCGCCGTCTCGCTGGCCAACGACCTGCGCAGGAGCGGGCGCTGGGTCGAGGCGCGCCACGTGCTCGACGATGCGCGTGCCTACGTGACCGAGGCGAACTCGGACGATCTGGCGCGCGGGCTGGCTGACGCCGACGAGTACCTCACCGCAGCGCAGGAGCTGGACGAGATACGCCGGCGGTATCCCGACTGCAACGAGCACGGCTTCGACTACCGGCCCGCGGCCGAGGCGTACGCGCGGAGCTTCACCCGGCTCGGACTGGGAGAGGGCGTGCCGCTGGAGACCGCTGCTCGCGCCGTGGACGAATCGCCGATCCGCGAGCAGATCCTGATTGCCCTCGACAACGCCGCCTTCGTGGCGCGGGCCTTCAATCACCTTTCCGGGATGGACCGACCCCTGGCCATCGCGCGCACGGCGGACCCCGACCCCTGGCGCGACCGGTTCCGTCAGCCGGCCGCGTGGTTCGACCGCGACACGCTCGTCGCGCTCTGTGACGAGGCCGGCTCCAGCCCACGACCCCCGCCCGCGCACCAGATCGTCATCGCCGGCGTGCTGCTCAGCGGGCTGGGCGCCAGCGACAAGGCCATCGAGATCCTGCGCCACGCCCACGAGCTCGATCCCGTCGACTTCTGGGTGAACCTCGAGCTCGGCAACGCGCTCGCGCTTGCGGGTCGGCCCGCGGACGCCGCCCAGTACTTCCGGGCCGCCGTCACGATCCAGCCGCAGAACTCCGGTCCCTGGGCCTCGCTCGGAATCCAGCTGGATCGAATCGGCTCACGAGAAGAGGCGATCGTCGCCGTGCGCAACGCGACCGAGCTGAACCCCCGCCTGGTCCCGGCCTGGCGCAATCACATCGCCTACCTGCGGAGCGCAGGTTGGTTCGATGAGGCGGAGGCCGCCGTGAGCCGGGCGATCGAGGAGAATCCCGCGCAGCGCGACCATTTCGACCAGCTACGGGTCAGTGTGTGCTGGGACCGCGCGCGGCACTCCGCGACGAGTGGCGAGTGGCTCCGGGCCCTGAACGAGTACCGCTCCGTGCTGCCGAACGGCCCTGACGACGCCGAGTTCTGGTTCGAGCTCGCGGCGGTCGGTCTCCTCGTCGGTGAGCGCGATGCGTACCAGCGCACTCGCGACTCGATGCTGGAGTGGGCGCGGCCCACGGCGCTGCGCGGGTTCCTGGTGGCCCGAGCGGTGACGCTCACCCCTGCTCCGGCCGAACGGGTGGAGGCCGCCGTTGCCTCCAGCGACGCCGAGCTGCGCGGCAGCTCGACATTCTGGTCCCTTAGGCAGCAGGGCGCGCTCCTGTGCCGCGCGGGCCGCCACGCCGAGGCCGTCTCCCTCTTCGAGAAGAGCATCGCGTCGAACCCGTCCGCGGGTCGCGCCGTGCTGAGCTGGCTCTGGCTGACCATCGCGTACCACCACCTCGGACGGGGGGAGGACGCGGCGCGCTGGCACGCGACCGCCGTCGCATGGCTCGACGCCTTCGGCGACGGCATGCCCGACAGCGCGTCGGTCCCCGGCTTGCACCTGCACGACTGGCTCGAGGCCCAGGTGCTGCGTCAGGAAGCGGATGCGCTGCTGTCCGCTGGGAAGCCGGGCGGCGGAGGTGCGTCGCGCTAGGTTGCGACCCGCGCTGGCCGGAGCGGGGTCAGTTACCGAGGATCGCCATGCGAGTGACCTTCACGCCACCGTCGGCGAGCTCGGGTAAACGGGCGAACCAGGCCAGGACGTGGGGCGTGGCGTTGTGCGCCTCGAAGTCCGCCTGGGTGGCGAAGATCTCGTAGAAGACGAAGTGGCCCGGGTTCTCGCGATCCTCGTGCAGGAAGTAGAGCAGGTTCCCGGGCTCGGACCGCACCGCGTCCACCAGGGGCAGGGTCGCGGCGCGCAGCTCGCTCTCCTTTCCCCTCCTGGCGCGGACCTCGGCGAACACCGCGCAGGCTCCGCTGGGTAGCTCGTCGTAGGACCGGTTGGCGAGGCCTCGCGTGCTCGTGCACCCGGGGCTCGTCACGGCGACGATCGCCAGGGCCGTGGCGATCGCGAGTCCGGAGACCACGCGGGTCTTGCCTCGCCTGCTCGGGGGCCGTCGTTCACGTGTGTCCATCACCGGCCCCCGCCCCTCTGCCGCGCCTCGCGAGCGCCGTCGAAGACGCGCTTCACCGGCCCCAGGGCCTGCACGAACTCGAGCTGCTCGCCCTCGGGGCCCTTGCAGTAGATCAGCCGCCAGCCCTCGGAACGGCCCTCCGTGATGGCGTTGCTGTTGGCCTCGCGCGGCGCGGCCAGACGCTCCTTCTCCGTGGTGACCGTGATCACGCGGTTGGCTCGCACCTGCGTCATCCCGCGCCGCGCGGCCTCGGTCTCCAGGTCAGCGATGAACTCGTCGAAGTCGACCTCGTCGCGGATGTGGAAGCAGATGTGCATCATCCTTGGGAAGGCCGGGCTCATGTGCTCGAGCGGCTCGGCGAAGGTTCCGCCACGGGCCGGCTTGTCCGCGTCGCGGTACTGCAACAGCTCGATCACCACGTTGTCGAACTGGATGAAGCGCACGTCCAGGCGCTGCGCCCCGCCGCGCAGATCGGGGATGCCCATGCTGCGCGGATTGACGCGACGCAGACGCGCCTCGATCTCCTGATCGGTCAGCAGGGTGTTGTGGATGCGCTCGCCATGGAAGTCGCCGTCGCGCAGGACCTCGGTCCCGCCGAGCACCTCTGTGTAGAACTCGAAGGCGCGCTCCATGTCCTGCACGGTGAGCCCGAAGTGCTGCACGCCCTGGAGGCGCCCGCCGAGCGAGCCGACTCGCGAGGACACCTCCGCGGAGGGGGTGTCCTGAGGCCGCGTTCCCCGCGGCCGGAGAGCCGACGCGAGCGATCCGACGGCCAGGGCGGTCCCGGCCGTCAGGAGGACGTCGCGACGCGGGACGGGGCCGTTCCATGCGTTCACCTGTTCCGACATGACCTGCTCCTTGTGTTGCGTGATCTGGCTGCGCTCACTGCGCCAGGTAACCGCCGTCGATCACCAGCTCGGCGCCGGTGACGTAGCTCGCCTCGTCCGAGGCCAGGAAGAGGCAACCGTAGGCCACCTCGATCGGCTTCCCGCCACGCTTCATGGGGGTCGACTCGATGACGGACTCGTTCAGCTCGGGCGTCTGGGCGCGCGTGAGGGGCGTGTCGATGAACCCGGGGTGCACGGAGTTCACGCGGATCCCGTCGGCCACGTAGGTCATCGCCGCGTTCTTGGTCATGTTGCGGACCGCGCCCTTCGCCGCGTGGTAGGCGTGGGCCCCGCCGACGGCCGCGTTGCCCCAGATCGAGGAGATGTTGACGATCGAGCCCCTCCGGCGCGGGCGCATCTCGCGGACCGCCGCGCGCATCCCGAGGAACACCCCGGTCTGGTCGACGGCGACCATCTTCAGCCAGGCCTGCATCTCCAGCTCGTGCAGGGGCTCGTAGCTGATGATCCCGGCGTTGTTGATCAGCACGTCCAGCCGGCCCGTCGTCCCGACGATCTCGCCGATCGCCGTGGCCCAGTCGGACTCGCTGGTGACGTCGAGCCGCATGGCGTGGATCCCCCTGGAGTGGGCGGGCTTCGCCGGGGCGATGTCGCTGGCGAAGACCGTCGCTCCTTCCTTCGAGAACAGCTCCGCGACGGCATGTCCTATCCCGCTGGCGGCGCCCGTGACGAGCACCACCCTTCCATCGAGTCTCATGTGCTTGCTCCGCTGGTCGGTTGCGTAGGCGGCACGGCGCCCGGGTCCGGGATCTCGCCCGGCGGGAGCTCGTGCACGCTCGGCTTCACGGACGACTGAGCGCAGCCCCACGACACCGGGCCCTGGACGGCCTGCGGGGCGCCGCCGCGGGCCGCGGCGCCTGTCGTGGGGTCACGCTCAGCACCACACGGGTCCGTCCGGACCCGGGCCCCGTTCGAAAGGAAGCACCATGCCGAAGAGAGTCCTGATCATCGTCTCCAATGCCCACGAGATCGGTCCGCGGAAACGCAGGACCGGCACCGTCCTGCCGGAGGTGGCGCACCCGTACGCGGAGTTCGCCGAGGCCGCGTGCCAGATCGACTTCGCGAGCCTGACGGGCGAGACGCCGTACCTCGACGCGCTCCACCTGGCCGATGATCCCCAGAACCTGTCCTTCCTGGTGGGCAAGGGCTGGGCCGCGATGCAGAAGGCCAGGAAGCTGTCCGACGTCGAGGTCGGGACCTACGACGCGATCTTCGTGCCGGGCGGCCTGGCGCCGATGGTCGACATGCCCGAGCACCGGCTGCTCAAGCAGGTCGTCAAGGAGACCTACGAGCGCAAGGCCGTCGTCGGGGCGGTGTGCCACGGCCCGGTGGCGCTCCTGAACGTGCGCCTGAGCAACGGTGGCTACCTCGTCGCCGGCAAGAACATCAGCTCCTTCACCCGCGAGGAGGAGGAGGGCTACGCCAAGGAAGACGTCCCCTTCGACCTGGAGACGGCCCTGACCGACCAGGGCGCAGTCTTCCACAAGGCCGCTCCCTGGCAGGCGCTCAGCATCGCCGACGGGAACCTCGTCACCGGCCAGAACCCTGCCTCGGCCCGAGGAGTGTTCGAGAAGATGCTGAGGCTGCTTTAGGCCCAGCAGGTGGCTGGCAGCCGAGAGCACCTCCCCCGGGGTAGCGCCGCGAACCGGGCACTCACACCGGAGCAGGTCGCGCGTGCCATCGTTCGCGGGCTCGAGCGCCGGCCGCGAGCCATCCTGCAGCCGGGAGTGTTCAAGCTGCTGTTCCTCCTCCAGGCCCTGTTCCCGGCCGTGCTGGCGCGCCACGTGGCGCGCTCCCGAGCCTGAGCTGGAGCGCCTGCTTCGAGCGCGGCGGTCGCGTGGCTACAGCGTGTCGCTGACGAGGTTGCTCGCGCGGCAGGTGGCGGGCTCGACGGCCTGGAAGTAGTAGAGCTTCCCGGCCGTGGCGAGGGACGGCGTCATGACGATGCTCGCCCGTCCGGTGGCGTCCGCCGTCGCGCGCCCGATCTGGGTGTTCGGGCTGGCGAGGTCGATGCGGATGCCGCCGCAGTTGCCGAGGTTCAGGGTGGTCGAGCCGGTGGTCTGGCCCGCGTAGACGCCGACCAGCGCGCCCGGGGTCGCGCCCGTCACGACCCAGGTGTTCGGCACGCCGGCGGTGCCGGGCACGGGGGCCGCCAGGACGAGCGTCGCCGGCGGCGGCGGGGGCGGCGGGGCTCCGCCGGTGAGCGAGTCGAAGTGGTCCGGGCCCGGGTCGCCCTCGAGGCTGGAGATGGCGAGGAAGTTCCCGAGCGGCGTGGCGCTCCCGCCGGCGCCCACGGGCGCGATGCGCCGGAAGCGCGCGTCCGAGATCAGTGCGGCCCGGCCCTGCAGGTTGTCGGGGGCGGTCCCGTCGACCGGCACGATCAGCTCGGGGTGGTCGAAGGGCGCGCGCCGGAACTTGACGCGCTCGTCCGTCAGAGCGAGCAGGAAGTCGACCAGCGCGACCTCGTCGAGCTCGGTGAAGAGCGCGTCGAGGTTGCGGTGCAGGTCCACGATCAGGTTGTCGCGGTCAGCCGCGTTCGTGACGGGGAAGTCGCCGCCGCGCGCGTAGAAGTCCACGACCTGGCGCAGCGTGAGCATGCCGCCGTTGTGGAAGTAGGGACCGGTCAGCTCCACGTTGCGGAGCTGCGGGACCTTGAAGCTGCCCATGCGCGCCACGCGGTTGGCGTTCGGGAAGGTGCCCGAGGGGATCTCGAACAGGTCCGGCACGGGCGCGACCGCGTCCGGCTCGAAGATCGGCTGCAGCAGGAAGGGGAAGGCGAAGCCGAGCGGGAGCGGGTTGACCGAGGCCGCCAGCGTCGCCGGCAGCGGCGGCACGGGATTCAGGGGATCGGAGAGCACTCCGACCGGGAAGCCCTCGTTGCGCAGGGCCAGGGCCGCGCGCGAGAGCGGGAAGCCGAAGGGATCGCTGGCGCCGCGCCCGAGGTCCTCGCCCGTCGGGCGCACGCCGATGTTGTAGATCCCCTTGTCGACCAGGGCGATGCCGCTCGGCAGGCCGAGCGCGTCCAGGGCCTGGTTCACGGTGTCGATCTCGACCGCGACCTGGGCCGGCCCGCGCAGGAAGGATTCGAGCTGGAAGCCCGACAGCACGCGGTCGGCGCCCGTGATCAGGTCGGGCGGCATGTAGCCGTGGATCGAGCGGCTGGAGTGCTCGGTGAGCTCCTGCCCGAAGTGGCACACGTTGCAGTTGCCGGTCTTGAGCGTCGGGTTGAGGCGCGAGAGGTTCGAGCCCTGGAACAGGTCGTAGCCGTAGAGCTGGCGCGGCGTGAGGCCGACCACCTGGACGCCGGGGGCAGGATCGACGTCCTCGACGATCCCCAGGAACTCGAGCGGGTTCGCGTCGTGGAAGCGGTCGAAGGGCGTGTCGTCGGGCTGCAGGATCTGCGTGTAGGCCTGCACCGCGAGCCCGAAGAAGAGCGCGAAGTTCGCCTCCATCTGCGTCACCTCGCTGGTGACGCCGGGGCGCGCCGCGCCCGAGGCGATCTGGAGGCGCACGCCGTCGAAGGGATCGGCGGCGTCCGCGCGCACCAGCAGGCGCTGGCTCGTGTTCGACCACAGCTGCGGGGCGAAGGCCTGGCGGATCAGGTCGGCGTAGCTCGCGCTCAGGCCCGGCCGTCCGCTGGTGCTGTGCTGGTTCGAGAGCGGGCCGAGCACGCTGTCGTCCGCCGCCACGAGCTGGTTCGCCAGCGGCACCGCCCCGCTCTGCAGCAGCTTCTTGCCGATCTTGGCCCACGAGCGGCCGTGGAACGACATCTCGAAGTCGGACAGCGCCGGTCCCGTGGCCTGCGAGGCGAGCCCCGAGAGCACGATCAGCGGGCGCGTCGCCACCAGCCCGCCGGCCGTCTGCAGGAAGACGTGCGGCCGCGCATCGGCGGCCCCGAAGGGGTTGCCGCCGTTGAACTCGCTGCGCGCGCGGCCGTCCCAGAACTGGTCGAAGGCGTGGGAGGCGGCCAGGATCGTGGGCGTGTTGCGCGGCTCGACGCGCCGCACGCCCTGGAAGACCGTGCCGACCGGATCGGTCTGCACCTGCCCGACGTCGGGCCGCAGGGCCGGCGGCGAGGTCCCGGCGACGAAGGCCGTCGGACCCGGCGCGGGGATGTCCACGAAGCGGCGGTAGCGCACGCCCATCGAGGCCGTGACGTCGTTGGCGTCGCTCTGGACGTTGGCCGGATCGAGCAGCGGCTCGCCCGCGCGCTCCGGATCGACCAGCCGGTGGAAGGGGTAGTCGGCCGGCGTGAGCGTCTGGTTCTTGCCGCGCACCTGCAGCGTGGCGTCGCCCGCGTTCGTGCCCGGGTTGAGCTGGTTGCGCGCGCGGTCGTCGGCGCCGGCGTGGAAGTGGCACGAGGCGCAGGCCTGGACGCCGTCGCTCCCGAGCTGCATGTCCCAGAAGAGCGCCTTGCCGAGCTGCACGGCGGCCGCGCGGTCGACGATGTAGTCCGTCTCGTTGGTCGGCACGACGAGCGGCCGGTAGGGCAGCCCGCTCGTGAAGGGCGTGACGCCGAAGGGCGGGATGTCGTAGGAGATCCCGAAGGGCAGGGTCGCGAGCAGGAGCACCTGGGCCGTCAGCGCGTTGACCTCCAGCGGATGGAAGTCGAGCGGGGGCAGCTCCGCCATGCCCGGGAAGGCCACGCGCGGATTCGCGGGCGCGGTCGGGTTGCGCAGGTGCTCGATCAGCTCGCGCGGCGCGGGCACCGTCTTCAGGGACTGGGCCCCGCTCGGCCGGTCGAGGAGCGCTCCGGCGAGGAGGACGAGCAGGACAGGAAGGCGGGGGAGGAGACGGGCGCTGCAGTTCATGTGTGGCCTCTCTCTGGCGTCTGGCCCGCCGTGGGGCCGGGCCGAGCTTCCGAGTTCCAGGATCCCTGCCCGCGGATTCCTGGCCATGGGTACGAGTTCGCATCCGAGCGCTTGCGACTTCGTAGTGGGCCCCCCGGCCCCGCGCGCGCGCCGCTCAGCCGCCCAGGCGCTCGTACCACCACACGAAGGTGCTCTCCTTGCGGCCGAAGGTCAGGCCGTCCTGCTCCTCGGTCCGCTGGCGCTGGCGCTCGAACAGCGGGCGCACCTTCTCCTGGTGGGACTCGACCAGGGCCCTGGCCTGCGGCGAATCCTCGTCCAGGCCCGCCAGCTCCTGCTCGAACGCCGCGTAGGCGGCGTCGATCGTCTGGCGCAGCTCCTCCAGCTCGCGCCGGGCCTGCTTCAGTCGTTCTTCCTCCTCCGGTGTGAGCGCGCGCACCGGCTCGTCCCACTCGCCCTTGGCGCCGACGACCAGATCGAGGTCGCCGTCGCCGTCCAGGTCGGCCGCGTCCGCGTAGAAGCCGCCGAAGGGCAGCGCCGGCCGGGAGGGGAGCTCGCGCACGGCGCTGACGAGGGCGCGCGGGGTCTCGAAGCGCGGCTCACCGCGCTGCCCACCGTTGCGCACCCAGAGGATGCCGCCGGCCGCGTTCCCCTTCATCCGGCCCTCGACGCTGCCGCACAGGAGGTCCAGCAGGCCGTCGCCGTCCCAGTCGAGCGGGCGCAGGCTCTCGATCTTGCCCGGGATCACCAGCGGCTCGCCGTCGAGCAGCACCGGCAGGTTGACGCCGGCGAAGCGCGGCGCGCCGGGCTTGCCCTCGTTCATGCGCCGGAAGATGCGCCCGCTGCGGTAGTCGCCCAGCAGGAGATCGAGGTCGCCGTCCGCGTCCCAGTCGAAGGCGACCGCCGAGGTGGCGTGGCCCGCCGGCGGGCTCGTGCCCGGGACGTCGCAGCGCCGGGTCGAGTCCCACTCCTCGGTCTCGTAGTTCCAGAACTCGTTCAGCAGGATGCGCTCTCCCGCGCCGTCGAGGATCTGCCGCGGCTGCGCGAAGCCCTCCGCGCTCCCCAGCGCGAGGTGCGGCGAGCCCGAGAAGGTCCCCGCCACGAGGTCGAGCCGCCCGTCGCCGTCGAAGTCCACGAACTGTGGACCCGTGCCGACGCATCACCAGTTCGAGAAGTCGAGCTTCTCCCCGTCGCGCGCCAGGAGCCAGTCCTCCGCGCCGAAGCGCGGCGGTCCGTCGTCGGCGAGCCGGCGAGCGACGGTGAAGCGTCCCCACAGGTCGCCGATCACCAGGTCGGCGCGCCCGTCGCCGTCCACGTCGTGGAAGCCCGGGGAGGGGTAGAGCCGGCGCGCCCCCAGCAGCTTGTCGCCGGCCTCGAGCAGCACCGGAGGGGCGAAGCGCGCGGGCGCAGGGCTCGTCCCCTCCTGCGCGGTCGGGCCGGGAGCAGCGGACAGGAGCAGGAGCGGGAAGAGCCAGCGCGTCGTCATCTGCACCCTCCAGGAGAACGGGACCGTGCCACCGAGGATACTCCACGCGCTCTCCTCGATCACCGCGCGGGCTCGGCGCGCTCCCGGCCGACGTCCGGCCGGGCCGCACCGGGGATTGTCAGGGACGGGGCGCCGTGGGACAACACGGACGCCTCGCCCGGCGACCACGCGCCGCGCCACGCGGTCCGCGCGAGGTCGAGCCGCGCGACGACGCGAGACCCCGATGCGATCCCACGGAGCCAGGAGTGTCGTGGCGAGGGCCGCCGGCACGGCCGGGCGGCGGCGCGCGCTCGCGCTGCTGCTGCTGGCGCCTGCGGGGTCCTGCGCGCCCGTGCCCCCGGCGCCCGTCCCCCAGGCGCCCGTGCCTCCGTGCGTGCTCCTCATCTCGATCGACACGCTCCGCGCCGACCACCTCGGCCTGCACGGCTACGGGCGCGACACGAGCCCGTTCCTCGACCGCTGGTCGCGGGACGCGCTCGTCTTCGAGCACGCCTTCACGCCGTACGCCTGGACCCTCGTCGCCCACATGACCATGCTCACCGGGCTCTTCCCGACGCAGCACGGGGTGACGGGCGGGAACCTCGGGCTCTCCCCGGAGCTCCCGACGCTCGCCGAGCGGCTCCAGGCGCGCGGCTACCGCACCGTGGGCCTGTACCACCCGGGCTGGATCCACGCGCGCCACGGTTTCGCGCGCGGCTTCGACGTGTTCCGCGAGCACGAGGGCGTGGACGAGGCGGGACGGCACCTCTTCGAGGAGCTCGCGCGGCTCGAGGGCCAGCGTCCCTGGTTCCTGTTCGTGCACGTCTTCGACGTGCACGGGGGAGCGCTCGCCGGCGAGCCCCCGGGCATCTACACCGCCCCCGAGCCATACCGCGACCGCTTCCTGCCGGGGGCCAGCGCGCGCGTGGCGCACCTCGAGCGCGAGGACATCGTGCAGGGCCGGGTCGTGCCGACGCTCGCGGAGCTCGAGGCGCTGGTCGCGCTGTACGACGACGGGATCCGCCAGGTCGACGACGCGCTGGGCGGGTGGTTCGACCGTCTGGAGCGCGAGGCCGCCCTCGGCGAGGCCCTCGTGATCGTCACGTCCGACCACGGTGAGGTCCTCGGGCCGCTGTGGAAGCGGGGGACCCGCGGAGGCTTCGAGCTGCCCCTCACGGCGCACGGCGGATCGTGGCAGGAAGGCCTGCACGTCCCGCTGATCGTGCGCCCGCCGGGCGGCGCGCGACCGGGGCGGCGGATCCGCGAGCCGGCCCACCTGGTGGACGTCGCCGCGACGGTGCTCGCGGCTGCCGGCGCGCCGGGCGCCGATCTCCCGGGCCGCTCGCTCCTCGACCCGCTCCCGCGCGAGCGGCTGCTCTCCGGCGCGGGGCACTCGGTCGGGTGGATCCTGCGCTGGCCCCTGAAGGTCGGCTCCGCCGGCGGCCTCGGCCTGGCCGTGGACCTGGAACGCGACCCGGGGGAGTGCGCGGTGGAGCACGTGCCGCTCGCGCGGTTCCAGCAGCTCGAGGACGAGCTCGGAGCGCTGCTCCTGGCCGCACCGATCGACGTCCGGCGGCTCGCCCCCGACGAGCAGGCGGAGCTGCGCGCGCTCGGCTACGCGGGCGAGCTCGAGCAGGGGCGCTGACGGCCGCCGGCTGAACAGGTCGGGCCGGGAGCCCGGGCGGGCAGGCGCCCGCCCGGAGAGCCGGTGCGCTCACGCCGACGGCGGAATCCGCGGGCGATCCTCGATCGCCCGGTCGCTGGCGGAGACGCGGAAGTCCGCGATCAGCACGATGCGGGGCACGTCGGCCTCGTTCACGGCCTCGTGCTCGATCTGCCCGTCGAAGACCAGGCAGCGGCCCTCCACCCAGCCGTGCTCGTGGCCCGCCATGCGCAAGGTGCAGTCGCGCGGCGCCAGGAGCGGCAGGTGACAGCGCAGGACGCCCGGGGCGTAGTGGTCGCGGTGCAGGTGCACCCGCGTCCCGGGCCACAGGGCCGAGAACCCGGCCCCCTGCAGGCCCTCCAGGCCCGCGAGCACGGCCATCGTGCGCGGGCAGCGCGCGCGGTTGCGCTCCAGGTCCACGGACAGGTAGGGAGCCGCGGGGAAGACGAGCGGGAAGACGCGCCAGCGTCCGGTGTAGGCCTCGCGCAGCGGCCAGTCGCAGAAGTCGCGCTCGAGATCCAGGGCCAGGCACTCGTCCCGGATGTCCGTGCCGTGGCGCTCGAGCTGCGCGACGAAGGCATGGGAAGAGGTGTGCCGATCCATGCAGCCCTCACCAGAGCGTGTTGTCCCGCACCGTGTTGGTCGACTCCACGACGCGGACCGCGCGATCGACGAAGTTGTGCTCGATCACGTTCCGGTGGCAGCCGCGCTCGAGCAGGATCGAGGCCTGCCGCGAGGCTCGCACCGTGTTGTGCTGGATGCGGTTCTCCTCGTTGAGCCCCTCCGGCGGCACGCGCTCGAGCCACCAGCCGTAGATGCCGACCTCGCAGCCCTCGATGAAGTTGTACTCGACCGTGCAGCGCGAGGCGTCGTTCAGCACGATGCCCCAGATCGACTCGCGCACGAGGTTGCCGACCACGCGCACGCGCTCGCAGTAGTGGTCGAGGTCGATCGCCTCGTCCGCGATGCGCTCGAAGAGCGAGCCCTCGACCAGGCTGTCCGCGACGTTGTAGAAGGCGATCGCGCGTCCGTACCAGTCCGTGAAGCGGCAGTGACGGATCGTGACCTCGCGCGCGGGTGGCCCGGCGGGCTCCGAGCCGAAGCCGAAGGGGGGCGAGGCCCAGATCGCGCAGTGCACGAAGTGACCCGGCATCGGGACGTCCTCGATCCGGCCGCCCGCGAAGGTCAGGTTCTCGAGCGTCAGGCCGCCGGCGCGGTTCACGAAGACGAGCTTGACCGGGTAGGAGACGCGGCTGCCGGCCGGGACGTCGAGCGTGAGCGGCTCGACCAGCTCGAGGCGCTCGCCCTGCACCGACGCCAGCGCGAGCGGCCCGAGGCCGATCGACTCGCCGTCGGGCAGGAACTCGACGCCGGCCGGCGGGAAGATGCCGATGCGGCCGTCGGTCGCGAACTCGCCCGCCTCCCGCAGCAGGAGCTCGCGCGTGCCCGCCGCGGCGGCGACGCGCAGGACGCCCGGCGAGGGCAGGGCGAGCACGCTGCCGGCCTCACCCCGGATCGTGACGTTGGCCGGCGGGAACAGCGATCTGCGCACGACGTAGCGCCCGGGGCCGACGAGCAGCGTCCCGCCACCCCGCTCGCCCAGGTTCGCGAGCGCCGCCGCGAGCGTGGCGTGGTCCGCGCCGACGAAGTCCGCCGGGCCCTGCTGCCGAACGGTCACGAGTGGAGCGGCCGAGGCGGGACTCTCCGCCTGCGCGAGCAGGCAGGACGCAAGCACGATCCACAGCAACACGAGCATGATACCGGGCTCCCCCCGGAATGGCGGGAAAGCGGGCAAGCGAGTATGACTGAGCGCTCGGCGTGCTCGTGCGAGCCCCGACCCGAGCGCTCGATCCGCGACGTCGGCGCCGTGAACCCATGGACCAACCGGGCACCGAAGGCCTCGGCCGCGCTCCGCTCGGAGTCGTGCCGCGCCCGTCCGCGCGTGCGCAGCAGAGCCGGTCGGTCCGCTCGCTGCGCTGGTCGTTGCTCGCCGTCGGGTTCCTGCTGGGGGCCGGCACGCGCCTCGATCGCTGGCTCGTGCCGCGCGGGCGCGGCGCGGGGTCCGAGCCCGCCGTCTCCGTTCCCGCGGCACCCGCGGCGCTGCCGGCCGGGACGGCGGAGGACGGGCTCGCGACCCTGGTGCTCGAGATCCCCCCCGCGTCCGCGGCGACGCTGGAGCGCGCGCGCCGGACGGCGCTCGAGCGCGGCATCCTCGCGCCGGCCGAGAAGGTCCCGGTGCCGGCGCGCGTCCTGGTCGACGGCCGGGCGCTCGCGGCCGAGGTCCGCCTGAAGGGCGACTGGACCGACCACCTGGACGGCGCGCAGCCCTCCTACCGGATCCGCCTCTCCACGGGCGTCTTCCTGGGCATGCGTGAGTTCTCTATCCAGGCGCCGCGCACGCGCGATCACCTGTGGGAGTGGCTCGTGCTCGAGAGCGCCCGGCGCGAGGGCCTGCTCGCTCCGCGCGCGACCTTCCTGCGCGTCGTCGAGAACGGCCGCGCGCGCGGGATCCACTTCCTCGAGGAGCACTTCACGCGGGAGCTGCTCGAGGCGCAGGGCCGGCGCGAGGGACCGATCGTCGCCTGGGACGAGGGCACGCTGTGGGACACCCTGCTGCGCGAGGGCTCGCTGCCCGCCCTCGGCCGCTACGGCTTCTCGTCGGCGGTCTCGGACGTGGCCGAGTCGGTGGACCCGGCCGAGGCGCGCGTCTACGACGAGAAGCGCCTGCGCGCGAGCCCGGGGCTCGCGGCGGCCACCGATGCCGCGCTCGGCGCGCTCGAGGGTCTGCGGGCGCTGACCCTGGCCGAGCTCCCGGAGACGCCGCACCTGCGCCTGCTGCAGGCGCGCGAGGCCCTGGCGGGTCGCGGGCTCGCCGAGCTCGTCGACGTCGCGCGGCTCGCCCGCGCGCACGCGCTGCTCTCCCTCTTCCAGGCCGTGCACCCGCTCGCCTGGCACAACCAGCGCTATCACTTCGATCCGCTCACGGCGCGGCTCGAGCCGATCCTCTTCGACAACATGGCCGGCTCGTCGAGCGCGCGCGCGCCGATCCCCTGGCGCTCGGCCGGTCTGACCGCCGCCTTCGCCGCGGACCGGGCGTACCACGACGGGGTCTTCCTGGAGCTCGCGCGCCTGCTGGCGCCCGGCTGGCTGGAGGCGCTGCTCGCGCAGCTCGCCCCCGAGCTCGCGCGCTTCGAGCGCGCCCTGCGCGCGGAGGGCGCACTCCCGCCCGACGCGGAGCTGCGCGCGATGGAGGCCCGCCTCCGGATGCAGATCGTCGAGCTGCGCGCGCTCACGCAGCCCGCCGAGCCGCTCGGCGTCGACGCGCGCTTCGCCGGGGACACGCTCGAGCTGTGGACCTGGGCGACGACGCGCGCGCCGGTCCTGGTGGAGGGCGTGCAGACGGCGCAGGGGGAGCGGCTGTCTGCGCGCGACGCGCTGGGCGGATCTGGGGGACGCGCGCTCGGCGACGGCGTCACGCTCCCGCCGGACGGGAGCCCCGTGCACCTCACCTTCCCGCTGGAGCCTGGCCGCGCGGCCGGCGCCGTGCTCGTCTTCCGTCCGCTGACGGCGCTCGACTCCTCGCAGCGCCCCCTGGACCCGTGCGAGGCCGGTGCCGGCGCGGGCTCCGACGAACCGCTGCCCCCGGCGCTGGAGGAGCTGCTCGCCCAGCACGCCTTCCTGCGGCACGACGCGGGACGGAACCAGCTCCGCGTCCTGCCGGGCTCGTGGGAGGTCCATCACGACCTCGTGATCCCACCCGGGCTCCCGCTCGTCGCCGGACCCGGGACGCGCCTCTCCTTCGCGCCCGGAGCTCGCCTGGTCTCGGCCGCGCCCCTCCTCTTCCGCGGCAGCGAGGCGCGTCCGGTCGAGCTCGGTCCGCTCAGCGCAGGCACGACGTGGGGCGGCGTCACCGTGCGCGAGGCGGAGGAACGCTCGACCTGG
The DNA here is from genome assembly GCA_036376275.1 of Planctomycetota bacterium. Taxonomy (GTDB): domain Bacteria; phylum Planctomycetota; class UBA1135; order UBA1135; genus JABFRZ01. Next base: position 28,627 of record DASVAP010000237.1, read on the forward strand.
GAGCACGTGCAGCTCGATTCGGCCGGGCTCGTGCTCGAACGCTCGTCGGCCACGCTCGAGGCCTGTCGGCTGAGCAACTCGCGCGCGGCCGCGGCGCTGGCGGCCTCGACCGCCGACCTGTCCCTCGCGGGCGTGCTCGTCACGAACGCGCGCACCGGCATCGTGGGCGAGGCCGTGACGGGCACGCTCGTCGACTGCCGCTTCCTCGACGGCGAGCACGGCCTCGTCCTGCGCCGCAGCCACGTGACGCTGCGCGGCGGCGCCTTCGAGCGCCTGGCCGGCGAGGCGGTCGCGCTGGACGACGGCTCGCGGGCGCACCTGAGCGCGGGCCGCATCGAGCAGGTCGGGAGCGGGGTGGTGCTCCGCGGGGCCTCGCAGGCCGAGGTCGACGGGCTCGCCGTGCACGCCGCACGCCTCCACGCGCTGGCGGCCCTGCGCGGCGCGGCCGGGCGTCCGTCGACCCTCCGCGCGCGCGGCCTGCGGCTCGACGCGGCGGCGACCTGCGCCGCCGAGACCGGCTGTCTCCTCCAGGTCGACGGGACCGACCATGCGCAAGGACCGGTGGAGCGCGCCACGTCGCTCGGCCCGCATGCCCGGGAGGAGCGCTGACGCATGCTGCTCGGGCGACCGCCGACCCCGACGCTCTGGAGCGCGCTGGGGCTCCTCTGCGCGGGGATCGTGCTCGGCACGCTCGCGCGTCCCGGCCTGCGCCCCGCGCGCGGCGGGTCGAGCCGCGCGCCGGAGCCGGTCGAGCTCGCGACGCTCGAGCTCGTGCACTTCCCCGCCGGGCTCGGCGCGGTGCGCGGCGAGGTCCACGACGGCGACCAGCGCCTGGCCGCCGAGCTGCGCGCGCGCACCGTCGCCGGCGAGCCGGAGCAGGTCGTCTGGGACGTCCGCCTGGAGTCCGGCGCGCTCCGCGGCATGACGGCCTTCACCCTGCTCGACCCGCGTCGCAGCGGCCACCTCTGGCGCTGGCTCCTGCTCGCCAGCGCGCGCCGGGAAGGCCTGCTGGCGCTGCGCGCGACGATGGTGGAGCTGCGCGGGGGCGGAGAGCCGCCGCGCACGCGCCTCCTGGTCGAGTCCCCGGACGCGTCCTGGCTGGCGGGCCCCGGAAGCGGCCGGGGTCCGCTCGTCACGCTGGGCGACGACCCCGCGTGGGCCGAGCTCGCCTCCGATCCGAACCTGCCGGTGCGCTCGCGGGAGGGCGCGGAGGTGGCGCCACCGCCCGACGCCGTGCCGCTCGCCAGCCTCGCGGAACGCTGGAGCGTCGTCCGGGCGGCCAGCCAGCGCTCGCGCGCGCTGCGCCTCGCAGCGCTCGCGGCCGACGACGACGGCGCGCGCACGCGCGTCCACCAGGCGCGGGAAGACGTGCGCGGGGCGCTGTTCGATGCCCTGCTCGACGTCGAGCGGCTGGCCCGCCTGCACGCGCTGCTCACGCTGTTCCAGGACGAGCGCGCGCTCGCCTGGGAGGGCCTGTGCTTCGTCACCGACCCCGCGAGCGGGCGGCTCGAGCCCCTGCTGCACGACCTCGCTCCCGAGCGCCCCTCCGCGCGCGACCCCGTCCCGTTCCGCGCCCCCGGCGCGACCGCCGCGCTCGCCTCCAGCCGGGCCTACACGGAGGAGCTGTTCCGTGCGCTGGGCGAGATGCTGCGCTCCGATTGGGTGGAGTCGCTCTTCCTGGCGCTCGAGCCGGAGCTCGTCGCCTTCGAGGCGGCCCTGGCGCGCGAGGGGCCGCTGCCGCCCGGCGCGACGCGCGCGGAGATGCGCCAGCGCCTGGAGGCGCAGGTGCTCTACCTGCGCCAGACCTGTCTGGCCGCCGACGCGCTCAACCACTCCGCGAGCTACGCGCTCGATCCGGGACCGCGGCCGCTGACCGGGAGGCTCAGCGTGCGCGCCTGGGCCACGACCCGCTCGCCCGTCGTGATCGAGGGCTTCCGCTTCGCGAACGGGACCTTCGCCCCGGCCGCGGGGAGCCTCGCGCCCGGGACCCTCGCCGCGAGCGTGCGCGGTGACGGCGTCGTGCTGCCCTGCGACGGGCGGCCGGTCGAGTTCCGCTTCCCGCTCGGCGAGCGGCGCGCCCACCTCGAGACGGCCGCCAAGCTCACGCGCGCCCTGCGCGACGAGCTGCGCGCCGGGGACGCGCTCGACCTCGACGTCACGCTGGTCCAGCGCCTGCTCGTCGCCGCCGAGCCGACCGAGGAGCGCCTGCTCTTCCGCCCGGAGCCCGGGGTCGATCCCTCCGCGGGCCGTCCCGTCGCGCCGAGCCTCGAGCAGGCGCTCGCACGCCATCCCTTCCTGCGCCACCGCGCCGGCCGGCTCGAGGCCGGAGCGGGCGCGTGGGAGGTGGCGGGCGACCTCGTGCTGCCGGACGGGGTGCCGCTGTGGCTCGGCCCGGGGACGCGCCTCGCCTTCGAGGCCGGAGCCGTGCTGCTCGCGAGCGCCGAGCTGCGCTTCGAGGGGACCGCGGACGAGCCCGTGGTGCTCGAGGGGCGCGCCGGAGCGGCCTGGGCCGGGGTGGCCGTGCTCGCCGCCGCGGGCCGCTCGCACTGGGAGCACGTCGTCGTCCGCGACACGGGCGGGATCGCCCGCGGCGGCTGGCAGCTCACCGGCGGCACGAGCTTCGTGCGCGCGCCGGTCACACTCGCTCGCTGCTCCTTCGACGGGACGAGCGCCGAGGACGCGCTGAACGTCGTGGGGACCGAGCTGCTCCTCGAGGAGACGAGCTTCCGCGCGTGCCTCTCGGACGCCTTCGACGGCGACTTCGTGCGCGGCGAGCTGCGCGCGTGCTCCTTCCGGGGCGCCGGCGGGGACGGGCTCGACGTCAGCGGCAGCGAGCTGGTCGTGCGCGGGTGCGACTTCGAGGAGCTCGGCGACAAGGCCTGCTCGGCCGGCGAGCGCAGCCGGGTCCGCCTGGAGGGCGGCACGATGCGCGCCGTGGGCGTGGGCATCGCGAGCAAGGACGGGTCCGACGTGGAGGTTCGCGGGGTCACGATCCGTGACGCGCGCGCCTACGCCCTGGCGGCCTTCGTGAAGAAGCCGGAGCACGGTCCGGCCCGCCTGCGCGCGGACGCCGTGACGATCGCCGGGGCCGGACTGGGCCGGGCGCTCGCGCAGACCGGCTGTGTGCTCGAGCTCGACGGCGTGGTGCTCCCGACCGAGGACGTGGACGTCGAGGCCTCGTACAGGGAGGGCGTGCTTGGACGCGCGCGCTGAGGGGCGGAGCGGAGATGTCGCGGCCCAAGGCCACGGCGTCCCGCCCGGCCCTCTGGATCGTCCTGGTGCGCGCTCCTCGCGCGCCCCCTCCGATTCCTCGGACTCCGAGGGCCTGCGCACCGTGGTCGTGCTGGCGGGCCTGCTGCTGGTGCTCTTCGCGCTGGTCGAGCACGTCCTCGGCCCTCCGTCCCGTCCCGCCGGCGCCGACCGGGCGCTCGAGATCCTCGTCGGCGCGAAGGGCGCCCTGCTCCCGCCCGCGCGGCTCGGCACGGGGCCGGAGCTCGTCGGCGAGGTGATCCGGCTCGGCGAGCGGACCCTCGTTCCGCTCCCGCCGCGCGCGGGGCTGCGCTCGGCGCTGCTCGCCGCGGACGGACGGCTTGCGAGCCAGCACACCTACGCCCTGGCCGCGGACGACGAGGAGGCCGTGGCGCTCGTGACGCTGGTGGAATCGGCGGCCGAGGGGTCGCTCCTCGCGCTCGCCTCGAGCGGCTCGCTCGTCCCGCCGGGCGCGGCCGGGCTCGAGGCCCTCGCGCGGGCCCTGCGCGCGCTCGGCGCGCGCGCGCGGCCCGGGGCGCGGGCGTGCGAGAGCTGGGCCCTGGTCGCGCTGCGGCTCGAGGACGGATGGGTGCCGCTCGCGGAGGGGTACTCGGAGGAGAGCGGCGTGGCGCTCGCGCTCACGCTGGGGCCGGAGGCTGAGCTCCGCGCCCGCCGGGGGGGCGAGCTCGTGCGCGCGCGCGCGCCGGCGGAGCACGAGATCTTCCTGCACGAGGAGCTCGTGCACGCGCGCCGGCGCAGCCCCGGCGTCACCCTCACGCACCAGGCGCGCCTCGGTGGGCGTCCCTTCCCCGGCATCCGCATGCAGGCCCTCGCCCCGGAGCGCGACGGGACGGCCAGCTCGGTGGACTGGTCGGGGGTGGTCCTCGGTCCGAGCTCCGGCTTCCACGCGTGGGTCGCCGTGGAGCCGGACGCGGGCGGCGCGGCGGCCGGCCTGGAGTTCGAGCTGCTGGTCGACGGACAGCGAGCGCGCGCCCTGGTGGTGGAGCCCGGGGCGAGCGGGCGGCCGTTCCAGGTCGACCTGCGCCCGTTCGCCGGCCGGACGGTCGTGCTCGAGCTGCGCGCGACGCCCACCGAGCCCGGCGCCGCGGCGGCGGCCCTGTGGGCCGTTCCCATGCTCGTCCACGGCGCCGCGCGCCTGCCACGCGAGTCGTGGTGGGAGCCGCGCTGAGCAGAGAGCCTGACCAGACATGCCGCGGCCGAAGGCCGCGGCGTTCTGCCAGGCTCTCTGGATCGTCCTTGGCGCGCGATCCTCGCGCGCCCCTCCGGTTGCTTGCCGAGTCCCTGGGCGGCGCGAAGGTCCGCGTGTCGGTCCTGGGTCGGACAGGGCGGTGCGGCCGGAATCGACGCGAGACCGAGCGAGCGCACCGGACTCGGCACCCTTCTGTCCGTAGGATGCGAGCGATGGACTACCTGCCGCAACTGTTCGAGAACAACCGGCGCTGGGCCACGGCGCAGGTCGCCGCCGATCCGGAGTTCTTCGGCCGCCTGTGCGGCATCCAGCAGCCCGAGCACCTGTGGATCGGCTGCTCGGACAGCCGCGTCCCGGCCAACCAGATCATCGGCCTGAAGCCGGGCGAGGTGTTCGTGCATCGCAACGTGGCGAACCTGGTCTACCCCGAGGACCCGAACTGCGGAGCCGTCGTCCAGTTCGCGGTCGACACCCTGCGCGTGCAGCACATCATCGTCTGCGGCCACTACGGCTGCGGTGGGGTGCTGGCGGCGCTGCGTGGCGGTGCGCTGCCGCCGCCGCTCGGCGAGTGGCTGACGCGGGCGCGCGCCGTGCGCGACGCGCACCGCGGCACGCTGGCCGAGCTTCCCGACGAGGAGGCCCGCTGGCACCGCCTGTGCGAGCTCAACGTGCTGGCCCAGGTCGAGGCGGTCGCGGCCCTGCCCGTGGTCCGGGCCGCCTGGGAGCGCGGCCAGAGCCTCGACGTGCACGGCTGGATCTACGACCTGCACGACGGGCTGCTGCACGACCTCGGCGTCACGGTCGGTAGCACCTGAGCTCACCCCGGATGCCGGCGGGAAGCGCGCGCGGCCGCCCGCTCGCGGCGTCCTACTGGATCTTCCCGACCACCGACGCGCGCAGCTCGTCGGGCGAGAAGCGTGCACCGGCCTGGTACACGCTGCGCGTGCGGCCCAGGGCCTTGATGTCCGTCGATGGATCGCCCTCGACGACGACCAGGTCGGCCAGCTTCCCGGGCGCGATCGAGCCGAGCTCGGCCTCGAGCCCGAGCGCCTCGGCCGCCGACAGCGAGCAGGCGCGGATCGCCTCCAGCTCGTCGAGCCCGGCCAGGACGAAGTGCTCGGCCTCGCGGTGCAGGCCGTGGCCGGGCAGGACGTCGGCGAAGACGGGATCGGTGCCGCCCACGACCTTGCCGCCCTTCTGGTGCACGCGCCGTACGAGCTCGCGCTGCTTGTCCAGCACGCGCTCGACGAGCTCGTCCCATTCCTCCGGCTCGAGCGCGGCGGCCCGCAGGCTCCTCAGCGCCTGCCCGACCTGCCCGAGCTGCTGGGCCACGGGCGGCGCCAGGTAGCGCTGCCAGTCCGGGACGAGCTCGAGCGGGCCGGCGAAGACCGACTCGAGGATCACGATCGTCGGGTCGAGCACGGTCCCGCTGGCGACGATCTTGTCGATCAGCGCGGCCCCGACGCCGGTCGAGAAGTCGATCTCCGCCAGACCGTAGAGGTACTCGAGGTCGAAGGGATCGGCCGGGTTGGGCTGCCCGAACTCGGACATGGCGTAGATGCCGTGCTCCAGGCGGTCGATGCCGAGGTCGATCGCCTGGCTCGCGGTGAGCGAGCCCAGGTGCCCGGTGACGGTCAGGCCGGCCGCGTGCGCCTCCTCGATCACGGCCGCGAACTCCTCCGGCGTGATCTCCATGTAGACCTTGACGCCGTCGATGCGGTCCTTCCACTCGCGCAGCTTGGCGCGCGCCTCGTCGGCGCCGGCGACCCCGGGCATGAAGCCCGCCACGCCGCCCACGTGGTTCATGTAGGGGCCCGCGCTGTAGACGCGCGTGCCGCTCTCCTCGCCGGCGCGCTGGGCGTCGCGAAAGGCGAGCGCGGCCTCCGGGTCCTCCTCGCCGGCCGTGAACACGCTGGTGACGCCGCCGGCCAGGTAGAGCCGCGCGAAGGGGACGAGCTGGCTCGCCATGCCCGCGCCGACGTTGGTGAACAGGTGCCCGTGCATGTCGATCAGCCCAGGCACGAGGGTGAGCCCGGTGACGTCGACCACCTCGGCCCCTTCGGGCACCGCGAGGCCCTCGCCCACGGCCCGGATGCGCTGGTCCTCGATCAGGACCGTGCAGCCCGGGCGCGGCGCCGCGCCGGTGCCGTCGATCACGCTGCCACCGACCAGCGCGACGAGGCCCCCGGCGGGACGCACGAGCCCCGGCAGCGCCGTCCGTCGCAGGGCCGAGGAGGCTCCCGCGATCAGGAGCGCGAGGAAGAGGAGACGGAGGTGGCTCGTTCGCATGGGGACTCCCGGGCGATGCGGATCCCGGTGCGCGGGGTCCGCGGGCCCATCCTACTCTTGAGGGGGCGCGGACCCGCGTGGCCGCGGGCCCGCTGCGCAGCGCACGGCGGACATCCAGCTCAGGCGAGCAGCTTGCGCACGACGCTGCCCTCGACGTCCGTCAGGCGGAAGTCGCGGCCCTGGCTGCGGTAGGTGAAGCGCTCGTGGTCGTAGCCGAGCAGGTGCAGCAGCGTCGCGTGCAGGTCGTGCACCGAGACGGGGTCCTGGACCACGCGGTAGCCGAGCTCGTCGGTCGCGCCCAGGGTCAGGCCCGCCCGGATCCCGCCGCCGGCGAGGGCGAGCGTGAAGGCGT
>DASVAP010000245.1:0-6654 GCA_036376275.1 Planctomycetota bacterium
CCGGTCGAGGTGCTGCCGGCGCCCGACGTCGCGACGCTCATGCAAGAGGACGAGGCCCGCAACCACTGGCCGGCGCGCTACGGCGCGGTGATCCCGGTCGCCTTCTCGGCCGACGAGCGCGGGCGCTGGGAGGAGCTACCCTCGGGCGAGCTCGTCTGGCGCCTGCGGATCCTCTCGCCCGGGGCCTACTCGCTCGGGCTCCTGTTCGACGTCTTCGACCTGCCGCCGAGCGGCCAGCTCTTCGTCACCACCCCGGGCCACGGCACCGTGCTGGGCGCCTTCACCGCCGCCACGCGGCAGCCGAACGGGATGCTGGCGGTGCAGCCCGTCCTCGGCGACCAGGTCGTGATCGAGTACGTGCAGGCGAAGGACGACGCGGGCCGGCCGGCGCTCCAGGTCGGCGAGGTCGTGCACGACTACCGCGGGATCCTCGACCGCCTGATGGTCGAGCAGCCCCAGGCGCTCGGCGGCGGGTGCCTGGTGGACGTGAACTGCCCGCAGGGCGCCGCCTACCAGGACATCAAGCGCTCGGTCGTGTTCGTGCTGGTCGGCGGCGGGTACTGCTCGGCCGGGATGCTCAACAACACGGCCTACGACGGCACGCCCTACTTCCTGACCGCCAACCACTGCGGGAACATGACCAACGTGGTGGCCGTGTTCGGCTACGAGAACACCGGCTGCGGCCCGGGCGGGGCCTCGCAGGCGCAGACGGTCGCGGGCGCGACGCTGCTGGCCAACTCGACCTTCTACGACTCGCAGCTCTACGTGCTCTCCTCGGCCCCGCCGCCGGCCTTCGAGCCGTTCTACGCCGGCTGGGACCGCGGCAGCTCGCAGCCGAGCCCGGCCATCGGCATCAGCCACCCCAACGGCTTCCCGAAGAAGATCGCGCGCGACAACGACGGGCCGCTGCTCTCGGGCCAGGACTTCCGCGCCACGTGGGAGCTCGGGAAGCTCGAGCCCGGCAGCTCCGGCTCGCCGCTCTTCAGCGGCGCGAAGCGCGTGCTCGGGCCGGCCTGCTGCGTCAGCGACTTCACCTGCAACGGCCAGTGGGCGATCTACGGCAAGTTCGGCGGCTTCTACGACCAGCGCGGCCTCGGGCAGTGGCTCGACCCGGCCGCCCAGGATCCGCAGGGCATCGACGGCTTCGACCCCGCTCAGGGTCTGGCGATCGCCTACAACGGCGCCGGCGGCAACCCCGAGGCCTACCGCAGCCTGACGCCGCCGACCCTGGGCACGACCTGGATGGCCGAGGTCGCGACCACGACCCTGCCCACGACGACCACGACCGTGATCCTCGGCTATCGCCAGCCACTCGGCGGCGTCTTCGTGTCCCAGGGCGAGGTGCTGGTGAACGTCGGCCTGCCGCTGCTCTTCTCCAGCTTCGCGGCGCCGGTCCAGCAGAAGGCCGTGCACTCGATCGCGCTGCCGAACAACCTGGCGCTGGTCGGCTTCCGCTCCTACACCCAGGCCGTGCTGGTGACGAGCCGTCCGCAGCTCCTGACCAACGGCATCGAGCTACGGCTGCGCTGAGCCGGGGCCGCGCCACGCGCATGCGTCCGCCGGGCTTCGCGACCACGCGCTGGAGCCTGATCGAGCGCGTGCGCGACGCCGGGCCGGACGAGGCGCGCGCGGCGCTCGAGGAGCTGTGCGCGGCGGCCTGGTACCCGCTCTACGCCTACGCGCGCCGGCGCGGGCTCGGCCACGACGAGGCCGCCGACGCCACGCAGGGCTTCTTCGCCGAGTTCCTCGAGCGCCGCGGCTTCGCGCGCGCCGAGCCGGCGCGCGGGCGGCTGCGCGCCTTCCTGCTGGGGGCCTTCCAGCTCTCGCTCGCGCGGCGCGCCGAGGCCGGCGCGGCGTGGAAGCGCGGCGCGGAGCGCACGCTCTCGCTCGAGGGTGCCGCGGAGCGTTACGGGCTCGAGCCGGCCGACGCGCGCTCGCCGGAGCGGCTCTACGAGGCCGCCTGGGCGCGCGAGCTGCTGGCGCGCGTGGTCGAGGAGCTGCGCGCCGAGCACGCGGCGCGCGGCCAGGCGCCGCTCTTCGCGGCCCTCGAGGGCGAGCTGGCGGGCGCCACGACCACGCCCGCCGAGCTGGCGGCGCGCCTGGGCACGACACCGGGGGCCGCCAAGGTCGCCGCGCATCGCCTGCGCGCGCGCTACCGCGAGCGCCTGCGGCGCGCGATCCTGGAGACCCTGACCGACCCGGGCGAGCTCGACGACGAGCTGGCCGCCCTGCTGGCCGCCGTGGCGAGCGCGCCGGAAAGTCCGTAACCGCGCGGCCCGCTCCCGGGAGAGGAAGTGCATGAGCCCGACCCCGACCTGCGCGCGCTGCGGCGCGCCGCTCCCCGCCGGCCATCCGCCCGAGCGTCCGTGCCCCGCCTGCCTGCTGGCGGCCGCGCAGCGCGCCTCACGCCCCCCGACCGGTGCCGATTCACTGGCCGGCTCGCTCGCCCTGGCCGAGCCGCCCACGCCGGCCGAGCTGGCGCCGCTCTTCCCCGCGCTCGAGATCCTGGAGGTCCTCGGCCAGGGCGGGATGGGCGTCGTCTACCGCGCGCGCCAGAAGGAGCTCGGCCGCGCGGTGGCCCTCAAGCTGCTCTGGACCCACGCCGGGCCCGGCGTGGCGGTCGAGGAGCGCTTCCTGCGCGAGGCCCGCGCCCTGGCGCGCCTGGCGCACCCGCACATCGTCGGCGTGCACGACTTCGGGCGCGCCGGCGCGCACCTCTATCTCGTGCTGGAGCTGGTCGAGGGCGAGAGCCTGCGCCAGCTCCTCGCGCGCGGGCGCGTCGAGCCGGCCCAGGCGCTCGCGATCGTGGCCCAGACCTGCGCGGCCCTCCAGTACGCCCACGACCAGGGCGTGGTGCACCGCGACGTCAAGCCCGAGAACATCCTGCTCGACCGCGCCGGCCAGGTGAAGATCGCCGACTTCGGCCTGGCCAGGGTCCTGGCGGGCGAGGCCCCGCCGGCGCGCCTGACGCGCGCGACGCAGGCCATGGGCACGCCGCAGTACATGGCGCCCGAGCAGATCGAGCGCCCGCTCGCCGTCGACCACCGCGCCGACATCTTCTCGCTCGGCGTCGTGTTCTACGAGCTGCTCACCGGCGAGCTGCCGCTCGGACGCTTCGCGCCCCCCTCGCGCAAGGTCGAGATCGACGTGCGCCTCGACGGGGTCGTGCTCAAGGCGCTCGAGAAGGAGCCCGAGCAGCGCTACCAGCGGGCCGCCCAGGTCCGCACCGAGGTGGAGGAGATCGTGTCCCGACCCGCGGCTGCCCATGCTCCCGTTCCTGCCGTGCCCGCACCCGCCCCCGCGCGTCGATCCGCGCTGCCCTGGGTCCTGCTGATCCTCTTCGTGCTCCTGCTCGCCCCGCTCGCCTGCCTGGTGCTCTCGCCCGCGAGCATCCAGCGCGTGCCGGCCGTCGAGGCGCCGGCCGGGCCGGCGGGCCGCTGACGCGGGGGGGGGAAAGCCCTGGGAGGGGCGAGCGACCGGAAGCCTCCCCCCGAAACGAAACAGGGCCCGCCGGATCGCTCCGGCGGGCCCCACGGGAGCCGCGCGCTCGCTGCGCGGTGGCCCTAGGCCGCCCCTGCGCGGCCGGGCCCGGCGGCGAGGAGGCGGGCGGCTTCCCGAACGGTGCGAACGCGCTGGATGCCGGCGCGTTCGACGATCTCACGGCAACGTTGCTGCAGGGCCGGCGAGGTCTGGTCGCCGATGCCGGTCACGCCGCCGTCGGAGATCCAGAGCAGCGGGCCCGGCTGGGTCGCGAGCCACTCCAGGGCCGGCTCGTCGACGATGTTGCCGCGCCCGAAGGGCACCAGGTCGCGCGCGTCGGCGCGGCGGCCCTTGCGGGCCACGATGCGCAGCTCGCCGGCCTTGTCGGTGCCGGAGTAGAGCGCCACCACGGCCGCCCCGGCCGAGGCCGAGAGGATCGAGTCGATCCCGGCCGCGTCGAGCGACATGCTGCCGCTGACGTCGACCAGCACCGTGCCGCCGGGGCGGCGGCGGGCGCTGTGGCGGAAGATGGCGCGGTCGATGGCCCAGCGGTGGAAGTGCCGCGGGGTGCAGCCCTCCTGCCTGGCCCGGCCGCGCCCGCGCCGCGCGCCCGCCCCGGAGGGGGTCGGGTGGGGGAGCGGGGCGACGACCAGGCGCATCTCGCCGGAGGGGAGCTGGGGCGGCTCGCTCTCGCCCTCACCTGCGCCCTTCTTGCCGCCCACGTCGTGCCCGCCGGGGCCGTGGCCCAGGCAGCAGCCGGCCCCGGCCAGGACCAGCGGGAAGGGCAGGCTGCGCGGCAGCCCGTGGCGGGCGAGGTCGGCGTCGAGCTCGCGCGCCAGGCGTGCCGCGATGGCGCGCACGACGCGGAAGTCGGCCACCGGAGCCCCGCGCCGGCGGCGGGCCCGCAGGAGCGCGATGCGCACCCGGCGCACGTGGCCGAAGACCAGCGTGCGCACGGACTCCTTCAGGCTGGCCAGCTCGCCCAGGATCGTGGCCTCGGCGTTCGTGCCCTGGGCCGCGATGGCGCGCAGGGTGAAGCCGAGCACGTCGCGCTCGGCCAGGTCGCCGCGCGCGAGGTTGCGGACCTGCTCGAGCTCGGCCGGGCCCAGCTCGACCGGGAGGTCGATCTTGACCAGGCCCAGGTTCAGGCGGGCGTCCTCGACGGCGAGGAGGTAGCGGACGTCGTAGCGCACCTTGGGGATGCGCTGCGGCGACCACTTGACGTGCGCCAGCTCGTGGCGCGCGACGTTGCGGCCCTCGGCGACCAGCGGCACGAGCAGCTTGCGCTCGGAGAGGCTGGTCATGCCGTTGGTCGGCAGCCAGTGCTTCCCGGTCGTGTCGATGATCGAGTAGGGGATCGGGTTCGGGAGCGGCTCGGCGAACTCGGGGAAGGGCTTGTGCTGGTTGGGCGTGGTGCGGTTGTGCATGGTGGGTCCTCGGTTGCTGGATCAGGTGCAGATCAGTTCTGGGCCTCGCCCAGGAGCAGGGCGTCGTGGATCTGGCCGCCGCGCGCGGGGCCGAAGACGGCCATCAGGGCCTCGCGCAGGCTGAACTCGGGGAGCAGGCGCTGGACCGAGAGCCAGCCGCGGATCGACACCCGCCGCTCGGGCTCCAGCGAGAAGGAGCGCACGGCCAGCCCGAGCAGGCGCGGGTCGAGCCCCGCCAGGGCCGCCGGGTGCGGCTCGCGCACCTCCAGGACGACGTCGAAGCGGTCGCGCAGCGCGAGCGGCAGCTCCTCGGGCGGGACGTTGTCGGTCACGAAGCACTTGAACCCGGGCGCCGGCCGCACGGTCTCGCCGGTGGGCAGGGTCAGCATGGCCGTGTCCGGGTTCTCCAGGATCGGGTGCAGGAAGGACAGGCAGTCGGGGCCCGCGTGGCTCACCTCGTTCAGCACCAGCCGGGCGCCGGCGCGCATGGCCAGCACGACCGGGCCGTCGCGCCACTCCATGCGCTCGCCGACCGGCAGGTAGTGGCCGCGGAGCTCGGCCGCCGGGGTGTCCTCGGTGAGCGTGAGGGCGTAGAGCGGCCCGTTCAGGGCGACTCGATAGGCCGCGTAGGTCTTGCCGAAGCCCGGAGGGCCCCAGATGTAGACCGTGCGGACGTGGCGCGAGCCGAGCACGCGCTCGTTGAAGCCCCAGTCGGTCGCGGGCGAGGGCTTCTTGGGGTCGGGAGTGCGACGGGAAGGAGTGGACATGATGGCGTGGGAAGGAAGAAGGTCTTGAAGGAGGCGCTCGCGGCGAGCGCGAGCGGGACGATAGAGCAAGGGCGAGGCGTGGTGAGTCCGGGCGAGAGGTGAGTTCCGGCCCGAAACTCGCGCACGCGGGACGCGCGAGCGCGACGCGGGCCACGCGGGTAGGCGGCGCAGGCCGCGGCCTTCTCGATGCTGAAGGACGAAGTGAACGAAGTGCTCGAGACGCTCAGCAAGCGCGAGGCGCGCGTCATTCGCCTCCGCTTCGGACTCACCGAGGACGGCTGCCCTCGCACGCTGGAGGAAGTCGGCGCGACGTTCAACGTGACGCGCGAACGCATCCGCCAGATCGAGGCGAAGGCGCTTCGCAAGCTGCGCCATCCGACGCGCAGCCGGCGGCTGAAGGCGTACACCGAACTGCTCTGAGGCGCGGTCTCGCCCCAGGCCGGGTGGACCCGCGCCGCTGGCCGCCCACGCTCGCGTTGCTGCTCGTGGCCCGGCTCGCCGGGCAGGGCGACGGCGAGCCGCTGGCTGCCCGCGCTCGCCGTCCTGCTCCTGACCGTGATCGCCGGGGAGTGGGCGGCGCGCCGCTGGCTGCAGATGCCGCGCGGAGCCCGGATCGACGCGCGCTTCGGCTGGGTGCAGTCCCCGGGTTCGCGCTTCGTGCAGAGCGCCGAGGGCTGGGGCGAGTTCCGGGCCGACGCCGACGGGTTCCTGGACCGGCCGCTGCCGCCGCCGGGGCAGGGCGTGCGCGCCGCGCTCCTCGGCGACTCGTTCGGGCAGGGGCTGCAGGTCCGTGACCGCGAGCGCTTCTCCGAGGCGGCGGAGCTGCTCATGCCCGGGCTGCACGTCCTGAACGCCGCTGCCGCGGGTCGCGGACCGTTCCACCACGCGCTGCTCGCGCCGAGGCTCCAGCAGGCCTACGCGCCCGACGTGCTGATCGTGCAGCTGGACGACGGCGAGCTGACCGACGTCGAGCGCGAGGA
>DASVAP010000252.1:0-28893 GCA_036376275.1 Planctomycetota bacterium
GCGCTGCTTGTAGTGCTCCTCCAGCGCCTCCGGCGCGAGTCCGCGGGCGGCGGCGCGCTCGGTTCTCCAGGTGCCGGCCCAGATGCGCGAGCCCTTCAGGACGGCGTCGGGGTTGACGACGTTGCAGCGGATGCCGTGCGGCGCGCCGTCGAGGGCGATGCAGCGCGCGAGGTGCAGCTCGGCGGCCTTGGCGGTGTTGTAGGCGGCGGCCTGCTCGCTGGCAGCCAGGGCGTTCTTCGAGCCGATGAAGACGATCGAGCCGCCGCGGCCCTGCTGCTTCATGCGCCGGAAGGCGGCGCGCGCGACCAGGAAGTAGCCGGTGGCGAGGATCGCGAGGTTCTGCTCCCAGTGATCCAGCGTGATCTCGTCGAAGGGCGCCGAGGAGGCGATCCCAGCGCCCGAGACGAGCACGTCCAGGCCGCCGTACTCGAGCACGGCGCGCTCGAAGGCCGCCTCGACCGAGGCCTCGTCGGTCACGTCGGCCTGGGCGCGGCGCACGCGGTCGGGGCCGTGGCGCGCGGCGAGGTCTGATTCGGCAGCGGAAAGAGCGGCCTCGTCGCGGTCGAGCAGGACCACGCAGGCGCCCTCGCCGAGCAGCGCCTCGGCGCTGGCCTTGCCGATCCCGCCCGCGCCGCCGGTGACGAGCGCCACCTGGCCGGCGAGCGGCTTCGGCGGCGGCAGGCGCGCGAGCTTGGCCTCCTCCAGCGGCCAGTACTCGATCGCGAAGGCCTCGCGCTCGCTCAGGCCGACGTACTCGGAGACGTCGCTCGCCCCACGCAGGACGTGGATCGCGTTGACGTAGAACTCGCTCGCCACGCGGGCGGTGGCCTTGTCGCGGGCGAAGGCGAGCAGGCCCACGCCCGGCACGAGCACGATCACCGGGTCCGCGTCGCGCATGCGCGGCGAGTCGGGGTTGCGGCAGCGCTCGTAGTACGCGGCGTAGCGGCGCCGGTAGGCCGCCAGCGCGGCCTCCAGGGCCTCGCCGGCCTGCTCGGGCGCCGCCACGACGGCCTCGTCCAGCAGGAGCGGCCGGATCTTGGTGCGCAGGAAGTGGTCCGGGCACGAGGTGCCGAGCTCGGCCAGCTCGGCCAGGCGCCGCGAGCCGACGAAGGCGAGCACGTCCTCGGAGTCGTCGAAGTGCCCCACCTTGGGGCCGCCCGCGGAGAGCTTGCCGCGCAGGAGCGGCGCGAAGCCGGCCACGAAGGCCCGCCGCCGCGCGGGCGCGAGCGTCGCGCGCGCCGGCCCGCCGAAGGGCGCGTCGCTCGCGCGTGCGCCGAGGAACTCGGCCGCCGCGCGGATCGTGGCGAGCGTGTTCTGGTAGCAGGCCTCCGCGCTCGCGCCCCACGTGAAGAGCCCGTGCCCGCCCAGCACGACGCCCGTCAGCTCTGGCTGCGCCTGGCACAGCTCGCCCAGCTTCAACGCGAGGACGAACCCCGGCCGCAGCCAGTCGAGCCACCCGACCCGGCCGCCCCACACCTCGCGCGTCAGGCGCTCGCCGTCCCGCGCCGCCGCGATGGCGATGACCGCGTCCGGGTGCATGTGGTCGACGTGGCGGTGCGGCACGAAGGCGTGCAGCGGCGTGTCGATGCTCGGCGCGCGCGGGTTGAGCCCGAAGACGCAGTGCGCGAGCAGCGGCACCATCTCGTCCTCGTGCGCGCGCCCGCGGTAGCGCTCCTTCAGCGCGTGCAACCTGGCCAGGTACAGCGTGGCGAAGCCGTCGAGTCCCATCGACCCGAGGTCCCCGCCCGAGCCCTTGACCCACAGCACCTCGACCGGCGCGCCCGTCAGCGGATCGACGCCGGGCAGCTTGGCCGAGGTGTTGCCCCCGGCGTAGTTCGTGATCGCGCGGTCCGCCCCCAGCAGGTTCGAGCGGTAGAGGAGCTGCTGCGGCTCGTCCAGGGAGGCCGCGCGGGTCGCATCCCAGCGCGAGGGCAAGAGGTCGGGCGCGGACATGGGGCGAACATGCTACTCGCCCCCTCTCGCGCCGCGAGCCGATCCCTCGCGCCCGCCGAGCGCGCTCAGCGTCCGCCCCAGAGCACCGTCAGGTCCTGGCCGCCGTGGTTGGCCGAGGCGAGGTCGGGCTCGCCGTCGCCGTCGAGGTCGGCCGCGACGAGCGACCAGGGCCCATCCGTCGTCCCCACCCCACCCAGCCGGAGCGGCACGGCACCGAAGCGCGCGGGCGACTCCTGGAAGAACACGGTCAGGTCGTGACCATCGAGGTTGGCCGAGGCGAGCTCGGCATCGCCGTCGCCGTCGAGGTCCACGGCGACGACGCCCCAGGGAGCGAGGGTCGTCGCGAGCCCGCCGAGCGTGAACGGGCTGGCGAAGACGCCCGGCGAATCCTGGAGGAAGACCGTCAGGTCGTGATCGGTGCCGTTGGCGGCCGCCAGGTCGAGATCGCCGTCCCCGTCGAGGTCGCCCGCGGTGAGGTCGCGCTTCCCGCGGCCGAGCGACAAGGGCGGGCCCGCGAAGCTGCCGGGCGCGTCCTGGAGGAACACGACCACGTTGCCGGCGACGAGGTCCGAGCAGGCGAGGTCGATGTCGCCATCGCCGTCGAGGTCGGTCGCGATGATCGCGGTCGGAACGTCCGTGGCGGGCGGGCCGCCGAGCACGAGCGGCGCGCTCGCGAAGGCTCCCGGGGCTTGCTGGAAGAAGACCGTCAGCGTGCGGCCCTGCTCGTTGCCGGCGACGAGGTCGAGGTCGCCGTCCGCATCGAGGTCGCCCGCCGCCACGCAGCGAGGCTCGTCGGTGATTGCGGCTCCGCCGAGCGCCAGGGGCGGGCCGGGGAAGTGCCCGGGAGATCTGTGGAACGAGACCATCACCTCGCTCTCGAAGGGATCGACCGAGAAGAGGTCGAGGTCGGCGTCGCCGTCGAGATCGGCCGCGCCGACCCCGTAGCCGCCGCCCGCCGCCACCGTGAGCGGCAGGCTCGGGAAGTTCCCCGGAGTCTGCTGGAAGAACACGAGCACGTCGTCGCCGTCGTCGCAGGCGAGATCGAGGTCGCCATCCGCGTCGAGGTCCGCCGCCGTCACGTGGTGGGGCTCGCTCGTCGTCTGGGGGTCGCCGAGCACGAGCGGGGAGCCGGCGTAGGTCGGCGTCGCTTCCTGGAAGAGGAGCGTCAACTGGTCGCCGCTCGGCGCGGCGAGGTCGAGGTCGCCATCTCCGTCCAGGTCCCCGCCCACGAGGTCGGCGGGGAAGAACGGGCTCGACGGCGAGAGCACCAGCGGCTCCGCCGCGAACGCTCCCGGCGCTTCCTGGAAGAAGATCGTCAGGTTCCCGCTCGCGGCGTTGGAAGTGCCGAGGTCGGCGTCGCCGTCCCCGTCGAGGTCGGCGGCGAGCAGCCCGCTCGGCTCGAGCAGCTCGACGCTCCCGCCGACCACGACGGGCGCCTCGAAGCTGGCCGGGGCGGTCTGGAGGAAGACCGCCAGGTTCCCGCGGTTGACGGGACCGCTGGAGTCCCAGCTGGTCGTGGCCAGGTCCGCATCCCCATCCCCGTCGAGGTCGGCCGCGAGGAGCTCGTAGAGCAAGGACGGGGCGGGCACGCCTCCGACGTCCACGGGCGGCCCGAAGCCTCCCGGCGAGGTCTGGAGGACGATCCAGACGCGCTCGCCGCCGCCGAAGGCCAGGTCGAGATCGCCGTCGCCGTCGAGGTCGGCCGAGGCGAGCCCGCTCGGACGCTGGCCCGTGGAGAGCGAGAGGGGCACGTCCGCGAAGTCGCCCGGCGCTTCCTGGAAGAAGATCGCGAGCGTGAGGGTGACCTCGTTCACGCACGCGAGGTCGAGGTCGCCGTCCTGGTCCAGATCCGCCGCGAGGAGCGACATCGGATCGCGGAGGCGCGTGGGCCCGCCCAGCACCAGCGGCGCGCTCGCGAAGCTCCCCGGCGCCTGCTGGAAGAAGATCGTCAGGTCGTCCCCGAACGAGTTGGCCGAGGCGAGATCGAGGTCGCCATCGCCGTCGAGGTCGGCGGCGACGAGGTCCTGTGGAGCGCCCATCTGCGGGAATCCACCGACGACCAGCGGCGCGGGCGCGAAGAGACCGGGTGTCGTCTGGAAGAAGACCGTCAGGTCGTCCCCGAGCGCGTTGGCCGAGGCGACGTCGAGGTCGCCGTCCGCGTCCAGGTCAGCGGTGACGACCGAGACCGGTGTATCGGTCACACCGGATCCTCCGAGCGTCGCGCGCGCCCCGTCGAGCTCCGCGCGCAGGCTCTTCGGAGCGGCCCCGTCCGACGGCAGCCCGAGCTCCGCGTCCCGCGCCTCTGCCCTGAGGAAGACCGGGCCACCGGCCGGGCAGTCCGCGCCGCTGTTCCAGAGGAAGGTCGCGAGCCCCTCCCCGCTCCCCGGCACTCGCCCGGGATCGGACGAGATGCGCCAGACCTGACCCGCGCGCGCCGGCGGCTGGAAGGGCGCCTCCACGGTCACGCGCTGCCCGACCCCGGGCTGGTCGTCCGTGATGCGCCGGCGCTGCTCCACGCCGCCGCCGAGGAGGAGCTCGCCCGCCTGCGGATCCGCGGCGAGGCGCAGCCCGTCCGCACCGGTGGCCAGCGCGGAGAGCTCGGTCGCCTGCGGCGCGCCGATCGGGAAGGTCTGGTTGCCGCCGCGCGCGCCGAGCTCGAGCCCCACGAGCTGCGAGCCGCCCCCCGGCAGGCCCGTCACGACGAGCAGCCGCGTGCCGGCGTCCTCCAGCGCGAGCGCCTCGGGACGCGCGACGGGGAGGCTCGCGACGCTCACGGCGACGGGCAGCGCCGCGTGCGTCTGCAGCGCGAGCGCGAGCACGCGATCCGCGTCGCGCTCGGCGACGTACAGCCCTCCGCTCGCGAGCGGATCGACGATCACGCCGTGCGGGCCGGCCAGGCCGGAGCGCAGGGTAGCGAGCCGCGGCGGACCACGATAGTCGAGGTGCTGCAGCGTGCTCCCCACCGTGAGCACCGCCGCGTGCGCGCCGAGGCTGGCGAGCCCGCGCACCGGCGCCGGCTGGCTGCCGTCGGAGACGGCGAGCTCGCTCGTCTGCCCGCTGGCGAGCTCGACGCGCAGCACGCGCCAGCCCGCCGCGTCGTGCAGCGCCACGAGCGCGGCTGCGGGCGTCGTCGTGCCTCCGCCGGGCGCCGCCTCGAGCGCCAGGGCACTGGGCAGCCCCGCGCCGAGCGGCGCGATCTCGCGCACGACCGCCCCGCTGGCGAGCTCGATCTCGCGCAGGCGCGCCGCCCCCGGCACGTCGAGCACGAGGGCCGTGAGCCCGTCGCCGAGCGGCAGCGCGGCCACGGGCGCCGCCAGCGGGCTCGCGCTCCAGCTCGGCGTGATCGGCGTGGGGAGCGCGGAGGGCCGCAAGAGCTCCAGGGTGCGCCCCGCGAGGCCCGCGGGCAGGATCCAGCTCTCGGCCAGGGCGAGCTCCGGCAGGCGCACCGCGTCCGCCTCGGCCGCGAGCACGCGTCCGCGCGCGAAGCGCGGGAGCGGGGTGCAGACCTGGTGCGCGCGGCGGAGCTCCGGATCGGCCAGGATCGCGTCGAGCTCGTCGGCGCGCAGCTCCGGGAAGTCCTGGCCGGGGCGGCGCCACTGCAAGATCACCTCGACCGGGTCCTCCTCGTCGTCGAGCACGCGGAACGGCACCGGGATGCCGCGGCGCTCGTCGGGGTTCGTGACCACGAGGTCGTTCTGGAGCTGGACGGTCGGCACCTGGTTGTTGTCGACGCGCAGGACCCCCGAGAGCAGCGGCGCGCTCTCGAGCAGCCCGTCGAAGGCCGTGAAGCGCAGCTGGACCTCACGCTCGAGGTCGTGCAGGTCGGTGGGCGCGTCCGTGGCCCAGAAGAAGGGCACGCGCGTGCTGCCGTCCTCCTCGCGCGCCACCCGCACGTCCGCCACGCCGAAGTCGGGCGTCGGCAGGCCCCCGTCGAGCAGGCCCGGACGCGCGAGCTGCCAGCCGGCGTCGGGCGCGTCGCCCTGCACGTCGAACTCGATGCGTAGCGAGACGACGTCGGCCGAGCTGTCGTCGACCAGCAGCTCGATCCCGGTCGTCCCGACGGCCTCGCCCGCGACGGGGTCGAGGTCGATGTGCTCGAGCGAGCGCACGACCGGGGCGTCGTTGCCGAGGTCGAGCGCGAGCTCGCCACCGGACAGCAGGCCTCCGCCGAGCCGCGCCGTCAGGCGCACGTCCTCGTGGAGCCCGGCCCCGAGCTCCGCCGTGAAGTCCCAGGAGAGCGCGAGCTCCCCGGCCGGCAGGTCGACCTCGTTGCCCGTGATGCCGTCGAGCCGCGTCAGCGCCTGCTCCCCCGCGCCAAGACCCAGGTCGAAGTACAGGGCCACGCGCATGGGCTGGCTCGCGTCGAGCACGAGCAGGCTCGGGGAGCTCCTCGGGCTCGCGACCTCGAACGACTCCAGCATCGGTGCCGTCCCGCCGCCGGAGTCGTCGGAGCCGGACAGGACCGCCGCCGTCCCGGCCCCGCAGGCCGGGAGGAGACTCGCCAGGAGGACGGGGATCCCGCCGGAGATCCAGGGGGGCCCCATCCCCCCCACACGCTCGTAGGTCCACATGGCTGCGCTCTGGGCTCGGGTCGGGTCGGGTCGCTCGACGACCTGATCAGGGATTGGAGCACGGCCCCACGGGACTTCCCCTGATTCTATGCGCTGAGCGGCGGCCCGGGGGGCGCCGAGCGGGCCAGCTTCGCCTGGAAGCCGCTAGGATGCCGGCGATGGAGGACGCGCCCGTGCTGGCCGATCGCGCACCCGTACCGCGCCGGATTCACCTCGCGCTCGTACTCGCCCTCTGGAGCGCCAGCGCGCTCCCGCTGGGCGCTGTGCCGCAATCCAAGGGCGCCGTCCCCAAGGAGAAGGACCTGCTCGCGAACTTCGAGAAGGGCTTCGCCTCGGGCGACGCGGCCACGCGCGAGGCGGCGATCACGACCCTGGGCGAGGCCTCGCGCGAGCTCTCCGACAAGGGCGCGAGCAAGCGCGTGGCCCAGGCCCTGGTCCTGGGTCTGAAGGACGCCGAGCTGTCGGTCGGGGCCGCCGCGCTGTTCCAGCTCGGGCGCGAGCGCGAGGTGGACACGGTCATCTCCGCCCTGGGGGAGACGCTGCGCCTGCACCGGGCCGAGCTGGAGGGCAAGATCCGCCGCAAGGACGTCGAGGCGCGCAACTACGTCGAGCGCGCCACGGTG
Organism: Planctomycetota bacterium; assembly: GCA_036376275.1. GTDB lineage: Bacteria > Planctomycetota > UBA1135 > UBA1135 > JABFRZ01. Next base: position 7,148 of record DASVAP010000252.1, read on the forward strand.
CTGTTCCGCAACGCCTGCCGCGTGCTGGCGAACTACCGCGACGACCGCTCGGCCGCGATCCTGGTCGGGTTGCTGGCCAAGGTTCCCGCCGAGTCGAAGGACCACGACCTCACCCAGCGCCTGGTGACCGCGCTCGCGCCGACGACGCTCGAGCTCGGCACCCTGGCCGCCTTCGAGACCGCCGTGAAGCGCCTGGCGGGCTTCACGCCCGACCCCGAGGGCCCCGCGCAGACCCTGCTCACGGCGCTGGAGGAGGCCGCGGAGCGCCTCGAGCTCGCCCCCCCGAAGGGTGCCGAGGCCACCGCCGCCGGCTGGCAGAAGTGGCTCGAGTCGAACCGCGCGAAGCTGCCGGCCAAGCTCGGCCGCCTCACGACCCCGCCGACCGAGGACCCGCGCATGGCCCAGGACGGGCTGCCGGGGTACGGCGGGTAGCGCCCGCACGCGCCCGGCGTCACTCGGCGGCGGGACAGCTCTCCCGCAGCGGGCACTCGTCGCAGCGCGGCGCGGCGTGCTTGCACAGCTCCTGTCCGTGACGGCGCAGCAGGAGGTGCGCGCGCTGCAGCCATTCCGGCCCGCGCGTCTCGAGCGGCGCGAGCGCCAGCCGCGCCGCGCGGTAGGTACGCGCGTAGTCCTGCTCCTCGCGCGCGTGGCCGAGGCGCACGACCACGCGCAGCCCGTTCGACTCCAGCGCGAACAGCGCGTGGCGGCCGGTGAAGAGCAGGATCTTCTCCGCGCCCGGCAGGCCGATCCCCGGGAAGGCCTTCAGCGCCGTGCGCGCGGCCGCCAGCGGACGCGCGAGCACGGCCTCGAGGTCGCCGTCGAAGCGCTCGGCGAGCGTGGTCGCGATCGCGAGCCACTTCTCGACGCGTCCCTCGGGCTGCATGCCGCCCGCGCGTGCCAGCTCGAGCAGCTGCTCGCGGGGCGCGCGCAGGAGGCCCGCGCCCGACGGTCCCGCGCGCTTCTTGAGCGCCTGGAAGCAGGCCCGGCGCTTCTCCTCCGGCACGAGGTAGGCGGCGTTCTCCCACAGGACCCAGTCCAGCGCGCTGCGCGGAGGCGGAAGCTCCTGGACGCCGTACAGGGCCTCCAGGCGCGTGAGCTGCCGGGCGAGCGGGGGCGGAGCCATGGCGTCTCGTCGGAGAAGGGAGCGGGCGGGCGACCGGGGTCGCTCGGAGCTCGGGCCAGGGAGCGGAGAGGCGCGCGAGGAGCGCGCGCCCGGGTCGATCCTGAGGGTCCGGCAACGATGCCCTGGGCATCGTTGCCGGACCCTCAGAACTCGAAGCGATCGATGTTCGAGGCGTCGAAGCGGAAGGGCACGCCGAGCACGACGTCGTCGCCCTCGACGGCCAGGGTCCCCAGGCGCCCGGCGGAGAACGAGGTCGCGCCGGGGGCCAGGCGCCGGCGCGCCAGCGCGTCGGCCACGTGCACCGTCAGGTAACCGAGGTCGACCGTGTTCCACAGCAGGATGCTGGGGACCGTGCCGGCGTGCACGTAGCTGCGGCACAGGCTCGGGACCGAGAGACCGATCACGGGGACGTCGCTCTGCTCCTGCTGCACCGCCTCGGCCGCGCCGGGCACGGCGGCGGCGGCGATGACCATCACGAGCTCCACCTCGGGGTGCGCGCGCAGGATGGCCTTGGTCTCGGTCAGGGCCCGGTCGCGCAGGCCGTCGCTCGGGCGGATGACGGCGATCGAGAGCCCGGGCCACCTCGCGGCCAGGCGCGCGCGGATGTGCTCGATCCAGGCGTTCTGGTTGGCGGCGGTCAGCGTGGCGGTGACGATCGCGAAGCTCCCCTGGCCGCCGAGGAGCCGCCCGGCCTCGTCCGCCAGGCCGAAGCCGATGCCCTCGGCCGTGGCCTGGTTCACGAAGACGTCGCGCGCGTCGGGCTCGGCGTCGGCGTCCCAGGTGAGCACCGCGATCCCGCGCGCGCGCGCCTTGCGCAGCACGGTCGAGATCGAGGCCGCGTTCTCGACGCTGACGCCGATCACGTCCACGCCGCGCGTGATCCAGGCCTCGACGATCTCGTTCTGGCGCGCGGCGTCGGTGTCGTTCGGGCCATCCCACAGGAGCTCGACGCCTAGCTCGCGCGCCGCCTCCTCGGCCCCCTGGAGGCAGGAGGCGAAGTAGGGGTCGCTCTTGTTCTTCGGCATCAGCGCGACCTCGACGCGCTCGGCGCGCGCGGCCGGCAGGCCGCCCGCCTCGCCGCGCAGCGAGCGCAGGACCCAGGCGTTGCTGGCCGCGATCAGGGCCGCGCCGGCGAGGATCGCGAGCACGAGCACGGCGACCTGCGAGTTCTTCATGCGCAACGTCGAGGATGCCGGCGGCGACGGCTCGACCGCAAGGCCCCGCACGAGGACGGTGCCGACCAGCAGCACCCCGAGACCGATCGAGGCCAGCTCGCTCGGCCCGCCCACGACCAGCAGGCCGTTCTGCAGCACGGCCACGCAGGCCAGCGCCAGCAGCGTCGCGTCCACGCGCCCGGCCCCGCCACGCAGCGAGGCGCCGCCCAGCACCACGACCGTGATCGCGGCCAGCTCCCAGCCGCCGCCGACGTCGGCCTTGGCCTGGCCGACGTGCGCGGCGTACAGCACGCCCGCCAGCGCCGCGCAGGTCCCGGACAGCACGTAGAGCCCGAGCGTCAGGCGCGCGACGTCGATCCCCGCGTGGCGCGCCGCCCCTGGGGCCCAGCCCAGGGCCTCGAGCTCGCGCCCGGGCCGCGTGCGGTGCAGGAACAGGCCGGCCGCGAGGCCCGCCCCCGCCAGCAGCAGCGCCTGCGGCGGAAGGATGCCGAACCAGTAGCCCTGTCCGAGCGCCAGGAAGCCCGGCGGGAAGCCGCTGAAGACCGCGTAGCCGCCGGTCCAGCCCTCGGCCAGCCCGCGGAAGAGCGCCAGCGTCGCCAGCGTCACCAGGAAGGGCGGCACGCCGGCCGCGACGAGCAGGCCGTTCAGCCCGCCGCCGAGGGCGCCGACCAGCAGCGCGAGGGCCGCGGCGGCCGCGATCGGCAGCCCGGCCGCGTGCGTCGCGCCCAGCACGACCGCCGCGAGGCCCATCAGCGCGCCGACCGAGAGGTCGATCCCGCCGCTCTTCATCACCACCAGCAGCCCCAGCACGACCAGGCCCAGCTCGGCGCTCGCGCGCACGACCTCGAAGGCGTTGGCGAGCGTCGCGAAGGGCGCCGACAGGAGCGCGAAGAGCACGACCTCGGCCAGCAGCGCGAGGGCCAGGCCGCGGCGCGCGCTCACGTGCCGCGCTCCCGCAGCCGCCCGCCCGTCCAGCGGCGCGCCAGGAGCTCCGGCGCGAGCGCCGCCAGGATCACCAGGCCCTGCACCGCGCGCTCCCAGGCCGCGCCGACGCCCAGGAAGACGAGCGCCGTGCCCAGCGCCCCGAAGAGCGCCACACCCAGCAGGGTGCCGAGCACCGTGCCGCGCCCGCCGCGGATCGAGGTCCCGCCCAGCACCGCGCAGGCGATGGCCGAGAGCTCGAGCCCGGCCCCGGCCTCGATCTCGATCGCGGGATAGCGCGTGGCCGAGACCAGCGCCGCCGCCGCCGCGAAGAAGCCCATGGCCGCCAGGGCTCCGACGCGCACGCGCTCGACGCGCACGCCGGCCAGGCGCGCCGCGGCCGGGTCGCAGCCGACGGCGAGCAGCGCGCGGCCGGCGTGCAGGCGGCGCAGGACGAGCGCGGCAGCGCCGACCAGCGCCAGGGTGCCGAGCGCGCCCACCACCTGCCCGCCCGTCTGGCCGAGCCCGAACCACTGGAAGTCCGCCGGCAGGCCGTCGATCCAGCGCCCGCCGGTGCCCCAGCGCAGGCCGCCGCGCAGGATCGCGAGGCTGGCGAGCGTCACGACCACCGCCGGGACGCCGCGCGCGACGAGCAGCCCTTGCAGCGCGCCGAAGCCGACCCCCGCGGCGAGCACGCACGGCACGACGAGCCCGATCGGGAGACCGAGCTTCGCCAGGATCCCCGCCAGCACGCCCGCGGCGGCGAGCTGGGCCCCGACCGACACGTCGATCTCGCCCGCGAGCAGGACGAGCGTCATGCCCGTGGCGGCGAGCAGGAGCGGCAGGCTGTCGAGCGCGAGGCTGCGCAGGTTGCCCGGCGCGAAGAAGCCCGGCGCGACCAGCGCGATCGCGCCGGCGAGGAGCGCCAGCGCGAGGGCCAGACCCAGCTCGCGCCCGAGGTGCCTCACGCGCGCGCCTCCGCCGTGCCCAGGGCCAGCGCGAGGACGCGCTCGGGCGTGCGCTCGTCGCCCGCCAGCGTGCCGGCCAGCCGCCCGCGGCGCAGGACGGCGATGCGCTCGGCCAGCGCGAGCAGCTCCTCGAGGTCCGACGAGATCAGGAGCACGGCCGCCCCGCGCGCCGCCAGCGCCCGCACCCTGGCGTGGATCTCGGCCCGCCCGCCGACGTCGACGCCCTGGGTCGGCTCGTCGAGCACGAGCACGCGCGGCGGCGCGTCGCCCAGCCACTTGCCGAGCGCCAGCTTCTGCTGGTTCCCGCCCGAGAGGTCGCCGGCGCGCGCAGCGAGCGTGGCGCGCACGTCCATCGCCGCCACGGCCTTCGCGGCCAGGGCCTCCTCGCTCGGGCGGTGCACGAGCCCGGCGCGCACCAGGCGCGCGAGCCAGGGCAGGACCGCGTTCTCGCGCACCGTGGCCGCCAGCACGAGCCCATCGCGCGCGCGGTCCTCCGGGACGAGCACGAGGCCGCGCTCGATCGCCGCGCGCGGCGAGCGCGGCCGGTACGGGCGCCCGTCGAGCTCCAGCGTGCCGGCGTCGGGCCGCGCCAGGCCGAAGAGGCATGCCGCCAGCTCGCTGCGCCCGGCGCCCACCAGGCCGCCGAGGCCCAGGACCTCGCCCGCGCGTAGCTCGAGGTCGATCCCCGCCAGGCCGAGGCGCGCCGAGCCGAGGCCGCGTGCGACGAGGACCGGCGCGCCGGCGCCCGCGGGCGCGTCCGGGCGCGCCGCATCGACGCGACGCCCGACCATGTGGCGCACGAGCTCGTCGCGCGCGAGCGCCCCGGCCGCCCCGCTCCACACGCTGCGCCCGTCGCGCAGCACCGTCAGGCGGTCGGCGACGCGCTCGACCTCCTCCAGCCGGTGCGAGATCAGCAGCACGCCCACGCCGCGCGCGCGCAGGCGCAGGATCGTCGCCAGCAGGCGCTCGGCCTCGCGCGCCGCCAGCACGGCGGTGGGCTCGTCGAGCACCAGGATCGGAGCCCCGATCGAGAGCGCGCGGGCCAGCTCGACCTCCTTCTTCTGCGCCGGCGAGAGCGCGCCGCAGCGCTCGTCCGGATCGAGCGCCAGGTCGAGCTCGGCCAGGGCCGCACGGGCCCGTGCGCGTCGGGCGCGCCAGTCGATCCAGGCGCCGTCGCGCCCGAAGAACAGGTTCTCGGCCACGCTGAGCTCGTCGAACAGGCTCGCGTGCTGGTGCAGCACGGCGACGCCGAGGGCGGCCGCGTGGCGCGGCGTGAAGGTGTGCACGGGCGCGCCGCGCACCTCCACGCTGCCGGCGTCGGGCGCATGGACGCCGGCCACGACCTTGATCAGCGTGCTCTTCCCGGCCCCGTTCTCGCCGAGGAGCGCGTGCACCTCGCCGGAACGCAGGTCGAGGTCGACTCCGCCGAGGGCCTGGATCGCGCCGAAGCGCTTGGCAACCCCGCGCAGCCGGAGGAGGGGCGGTCCGGTCACGCGCCGTGTGCTGGGCTGGGGGGCAGAGACATCCGAGCGCGGAGACGCGGAGGGAAGACGCGGAGGGCGCGGAGCCGGAGGGAAAGAAGAGGAGCGGGATGGAGTGAGAGGACAAGAGAAGAAGGAGCGGGCGCTTCCCCCTCCCTCCCATGCCTCTTCCAGCTCGTCATCTCCTTCTTCCTCCGCGCCCTCCGCGTCTTCCCCTCCGCGTCTCCGCGCTCGGCCTTCTCCGCCGCCCGCCCCACGTCTCAGCGCCCTCCCGCTCCCAGCTCGTCCCGCACCCTCTCCAGCAGGGCCTTCGTCCGGCGGATCCCCTCGCGCTCGGGCAGGCTCGAGCCCTCGTACTCGATGCCGACGTACCCGTTGTAGCCGGCCTCCAGCACGAGCTTCAGCATGCGGCGGTAGTCGGTGCGCGTCTCGTTGCCCTCGGCGTCGAAGTCGTGCGACTTGGCGCTGACCCCCTTGGCGAAGGGCATCAGCTCGCCCACGCCGCGGTAGCGGTCGTACTCCTCCGTGGCCGAGACGCGGAAGTTGCCGAAGTCCGGCAGCGTGCCGGCGCGCGGGTGGTCGGCGGCGCGGATCGTGGCGGCGAGCCACTCCCCGTTCGAGGAGTACCCGCCGTGGTTCTCGACGATCACGTTCACCTGGTAGCGCGCGCCCATCTCGCCCAGGCGGTGCAGCGAGTCCGCGGCGCGCCGCGAGACCTCCTCGGGCGTCCCCTGGCCGGCGGCGTTGACGCGGATCGAGTGGCAGCCGAGGAAGCGCGCGGCCGCGATCCAGCGGAAGTGGTTCTCGATCGCCTTCCGCCGCGCGGCCTCGTCCGCGTGGCCGAGCTCGCCCTCGGCGTCGCACATGATCAGGAGGCTCTGCACCCCCGCGTCGTCGGCGCGCCGCTTCAGGTCCGCCAGGTAGGCGAAGTCGACGGCCCGGTCCTGGAAGAAGGTGTTCACGTGCTCGACCGCGTCCAGCCCGAACTCGCGCCGCGCCAGGGGCGCGAAGTCGCGCGGGTCGAGCTCGCCCGCCTGCAGCGCGCGGTGCAGCGACCACTCGGCCAGGGAGATGCGGAAGAGCGGGTCGGTGCGTGGGGCCATGACTGGAGGAAGGCAGGGGTCGAGAGCGAGCAGCGCTCCGAACCCGGCGCTCGAGGACAGGAAGGCGCGACGATCGGACGGCATGAGCAGGCGAGATCGCTAGGGACCCTCGTGGCGGCGGATGAGGTCCGCCAGCATCTCCTTGTGCGTGGCGAGGAACAACCGGTCCTTCGGGCGCCCGGCCTCCGCCTTCGAGCGAGCGATGTGCGTCAGGCGGGCCACTGGCACGTCGAGGCCATGGACCTGGAAAACCCGGCGCTCGGCCCAGACCTCGTCGAACTCGAAACCCGCCATGACCAGGGTCAGGTCGACCAGGAACCCACGCCCGTCGGTCGCACGAGTCAAGGCAGTCCGCTGCACGACGGCCTGAGCAACGAACAGGTCATGCGGCTCGTCCAGGGGCTCGGTGCCGGCTCGCAGCTCCAGGCCGACCTCCTCGCAGGCCTTCCAGGCCAGCAAGAGATTCTCCGGATCCCGAGGCAAGAAGAGGTCGAGGTCCTGCGTGACGAAGGCGAAGGAGACGTCCCTTGCGTACAGGTTCACTCCCCAGACCCCGATCGTCACGAAGCGGACCCCGAGCCCTCCGAGAGAGCGGAGCAAGTCGTTCTGGATCGTCATGGCGGCCTCAGCCAACGAGTCGTGAGTTCTTGATGGTGTCCAGCCAGCGCTGCTGGCTCTCTACCACCCATGACTTGTCCTGGCCGTCCTGGTTGCAGGGCAGCTGCTCGATCTCCGCCAGGGCCGCGAGGTAGGCCGCGGAGAGGGTCTCGGGACGGATCCCGCCGAGCTCGTCGTGGAGCTGCGCGAGGATCCGCTCCAGGTCCGGGGGGAGGTCGCCCACGCGCCCAGGATACTCGCACCCGGCTCCGCCCGCGCGCTTGGCCCAGGGCGCGCAGCATGCGACCCTGAGCGTCATGAGCCCGAAGACACGGCGCATCGGCGTGTGCTCCTGGTCCCTGCAGCCCGGCGCGCCGGCCGAGCTGGCGGAGCGGGTGCGCGCGGCGGGGCTCGGCGCGGTGCAGCTCGCGCTCGACCCGCTGCGCACGGGCGCCTGGGAGCGGGCCGCGACCGAGCGTGCCCTGAGCTCGGCCGGGATCGAGGTGCGCTCGGGCATGATGGGCACGCTGGGCGAGGACTACTCGTCGCTCGAGACGATCCGCATCACCGGTGGCGTGCGTCCCGACGCCCACTGGGAGGCGAACCGCCGCGCGGCCAGCGCCAACGCGCAGATCGCGCGCGAGCTGGGGCTGGACCTGATCACCTTCCACGCCGGCTTCCTGCCGGACGAGCCGGGCCCGGAGCGCACCAAGCTCGTCGCCCGCCTGCGGGAGGTCGTCGACCGCTTCGCCGAGCACGGCGTGCGCGCGGCCTTCGAGACCGGCCAGGAGCGCGCCGAGACGCTGCTCGCCTTCCTGGAGGAGCTCGGGCGTCCCACGGCCGGCGTCAACTTCGATCCCGCCAACATGATCCTCTACGACATGGGCGAGCCGGTCGCGGCGCTCGACGCGCTCGCGCCCTGGGTGCGCCAGATCCACGTCAAGGACGCGCGCCGCACGGCCCGCAAGGGCACCTGGGGCGAGGAGGTGCCGGTCGGGACCGGCGAGGTCGACTGGGGCCGCTTCTTCGACGTCGTGGCCGCGCGCGGGCTGGCCGTGGACCTGATGATCGAGCGCGAGGCCGGCGGGCGGCGCCTGGAGGACATCCGCGCGGCCCATGCGCTGGTCGAGCGCGAGCTCGCGGCCCGGAGGCCGGCGTGAAGCGCCGCGCGACGAGTCGCCGCGTTCCTCCGGTGGGCGTGGGCCTCGTGGGCCTGGGCTTCATGGGCCGCACGCACCTCACGGCCTACCGCACGGCCCACGCGGCCGGCTTCGCCAACCGGGTCGTGGCCGCCTGCGACCGCGACCTCGCGCGTCTCGGCCGGCGCCGGGCGCGCGGGAACCTGGAACGCGCCGGCCCCGCCCCCGACCTCGCGGGCGTGGCGCTGCACGCCGAGCTGGAGCCCTTCCTGGCCGACCCCGAGGTCGAGCTGGTCAGCCTGTGCACGCCGACGGACACGCACGTGCCCCTGGCCCTGGCCGCGCTGGCGGCGGGGAAGCACGTGCTGCTCGAGAAGCCGGTGGCGCTGCGCGCGCGCGACGTCGAGCGCCTGGCGAGGGCCGCCCAGAAGGCGAAGCGCCACTGCCTGCCGGCGATGTGCATGCGCTTCTGGCCGGGCTGGGCCTGGCTGGCGGAGGCCGTCGCCGCGCGCCGCTTCGGGCGCGTGCGGAGCGCGGTCTTCCGGCGCCTGGCGTCCCCGCCGGCCTGGTCGCGCGGCTTCTACGGCGATCCGGCGAAGAGCGGCGGCGCGCTCTTCGACCTGCACGTGCACGACGCCGACTTCGTGCGCCACTGCTTCGGCGCGCCGACCTCGGTGGTGAGCACGGGCACGCTCGACCACGTGACCACGCTCTACCGCTACGAGCGTGGCCCGGCCCACGTGGTGGCCGAGGGCGGCTGGGACCACAGCTCCGGCTTCCCCTTCACGATGGGCTACACGGTGGTGTTCGAGGAGGCCACGGCCCAGTACGACCTCGGACGCGCGCCGCGCCTGACGCTGGCACGCGACGGGAAGAGCGAGGGCGTGCCGCTGGCGCCCGGGACCGGCTACGACGGCGAGGTGCGTCACGCCCTGGCGGTGGTGCGCGGCCGCGAGCGGCCGCGCGTCTCGCTGCGGGAGGCCGTGGGGCTCGTGCGCATGCTTGCCGCCGAGGGCCGCAGCTTGCGGTCGGGGCGCGCGGTCCGGGTCTGAGGCGAGCGCGAGGCGAGCGCGAGTCGAGCTCGAGCCGAGCGCGGAGACGCGGAGGGAAGACGCGGAGGGCGCGGAGGAGGAGGGAGGGGAGGAGGAGGAGGAGAAACGAGGTCGAGCGGGGCATTCAGTTGCTCGGCCATGGGCTCCCCCACGGCCTCGCACCCCCTGGGGATTCCCCCACTTCCCGTACCGCCTCCGCGTCTTCCCTCGCGCCTCGGCGCTCCTCCGACCACGACGACAGCCCGAGCCCCCAAGGATCCCTCCCGGCTGCTATCCTGGCTCCGCCCAGCACGGCTCCCTTCCCCGACCGTGCCCGTGCGCATGGACCTCTCCCCCGCGGTTCCCTGGCTGCTCTGCGTCCTCCCGGCAGGCGCCCAGCAAGCCCTCCGTCCGCCGGCGGCGCGCGGCGAGCCGGGCCCGATCGCGCGCGAGCTGGCCGGCAAGCCCATCGGCGCCTACCCGCACTTCCAGACGGTGCGCAGCCTGAACGAGGGCGAGCCCCTGTGGATCGCCGTCGATCCGCGCAGCGACGCCTTCCTGAGCCGGCGCGTGGTGGACGCCTACGTCCTGGCGCACGAGGACCTGCCGGCGGCGCGGACGGGCACCAAGCTCGGGCAGCTCGCGATCACGCTGCGCGCGCTGGCCTTCACGAGCGGGAGCATCAAGGAGAACGTCTTCCAGCTCGACCCCGGCACGCTGAAGGGCACGGCCCGGCCCGACGCGCAGGGCATCATGCAGCTCGGGCGCGGCTACGACGTGGTGCTCGACCTCGACCGCGACGGGCTGCTCGGCGCGGGCGACGTCCTGGACGGCGGCGCGGCCCAGGCCGGCTTCCACGTGGTCGAGGACTTCGTGACCGTGCGGCGCGAGAACACGCGCGAGACCGGCCCCTATGCGGTGAGCGAGGTCTTCTTCAACGGCGGCACGACCTTCACGCAGCAGGACATCTACTTCCCGAGCGAGGTGGCGGGCCTCGGGCGCCTGCCGCTGGTCGTCGTCAGCCACGGCAACGGCCACAACTACCAGTGGTACGACCACATCGGCGGGCTGCTCGCCTCCTGGGGCTACGTGGTGATGAGCCACGCCAACAACACCGGCCCGGGCATCGAGACCGCCTCGACCAGCACGCTGCGCAACACCGAGCTCTTCCTGGCCAGCCTGGCGACGATCGCCGGCGGGGCGCTCGACGGGCACGTGGACGACGAGCGCATCGTGTGGCTCGGCCACAGCCGCGGTGGCGAGGGCGTGGTGCGCGCCTACCAGCGCCTGAGCGAGGGCACGCCGCTGGCCACGCGCTATGCGCTCGAGGACGTGCGCCTCGTCTCGAGCATCGCCCCGACCGACTTCCTCGGGCGCGGGGTCTCGGACATGGGCGCGGCGCCCTACCACCTGTGGACCGGCGGCGCCGACGCGGACGTGAACGGCTGCGCCGACTGCGACATCTGCCAGACCTTCCACCTGCTGGAGCGCGCCGACGGCACGCGCTTCTCGACCTCGCTGCACGGCGCCGGGCACGGCGACTTCCACGCCGGCGGCGGCAGCTCGGTCGCCTCCGGGCCGTGCCGCATCGGGCGCAGCGCGACGCACCTCGTCATGCGCGCCTACCTGCTGCCGCTCGTGCAGCACGTGCTGCACGGGAACCCCGCCTGCTTCGACTACCTGACGCGCCAGTGGGAGGAGTTCCGCGCGCTGGGCGCGCCGGATCCGGCGCTGCCGGAGAACCGCTGCGTGGTGGTCGACCTGATGTACGTGCCCGGGCCCGAGCGCGCGCGCCTCGTGCTGGACGACTTCCAGTCGCAGCCGGCGCTCGAGCGCTCGAGCGCGGGCGGCGCCGTGCGCGCCTCGCTCGGGCTCGCGCCGACGCTGTTCGAGGGGCGCCTGGACGACGCCAACGGCAGCTTCACCGCCTCCGTCAACGACCGCATGAACGGCATGACCCTGGCCGGCCCGGGCGACACCTCGGCCGGGCTCGTGCTGGAGTGGAGCGCGCGCGACGAGTGGCTCCTGTTCGAGCTGCCCGCCGGCGCGCGCGACCTGCGTTCCTGGCGCACGCTCTCCTTCCGCGCCGCCCAGTCGACGCGCGACGAGCTGACCGAGCTCGAGGCCGGCGACCTCGACTTCGCCGTGCAGCTGGTCGACGGCGCGCGGCGCGCGAGCACGATCCGGATCGGCGCCTACGGCGGCGGGATCGAGGAGCCCTACCAGCGCCGCGGCTGCGGCCAGGGCCAGGGCTGGGCCAACGAGTTCGAGACGGTGCGCATCGCGCTGGCCGACTTCGGACGCGAGGGGCGCGCGCTCGACCTCGGCGACGTGGTCGCCGTGGCCTTCCTGTTCGGCCCGTCCCACGGCAGCCCGGCCGGGCGCCTGGGGCTGGACGAGATCCTGTTCGACTCCGACCCGCGGAGCGACCCGTGAAGCCCGCCGCCCTGCTGCTCCTCGCCGCCCTGCTGGCGCTCGGCTTCCTGGCCGCACGCGGCACGGCCGACCGCCAGGCGGCCGAGCCGAGCTTCGCGCCGCCCGCGGACCTGCCGCGCGGCGGGCTCGAGCTCCTGGAGGCCGTGCCCTTCGTCCTCGACGAGCCCTTCGTGCACGAGTGGCGCGCCGAGAAGCCCCTCGCGCGCGCCGGCTTCCTGCTGGCGCTGCGTGCCGACGCCGACCTGGCGCGCACGCGTGAGACCTTCGAGCCGGTGCTGTACGTCGGCGACCAGACGGCCGAGCGCTGCCACCCGGTCACGGACGACACCCTGGTGGTGCTGGTGCCCGCGCCCCTGGGCGCGGACGGGCGCGTCGCGCTCGAGCTCGACTCGACCCCGATCTGGTTCGGCACCCTCGAGCTGCCGGAGCGCGTCGACGCCGCGCGCATCGCGCACGAGCGCGCCCTGGCGGAGGCGCGCGGGCTCGGCCCGGCGGCGCGCGGCCCGCGCGTGCGCTTCACGGCCGACCAGGCGGTGCGCGCGCGCACCCGCTGGGAGCTCGAGCCCTACCTCGAGGACCTGATCGCCCGGCACGTCCGGCGCTGAGGCCTCGGCGCCGGTTCTTCCGCGGAGGACCGGTCGGGGACCGGTAAGAGCCCGGGCTCGACTCCATGCCGGAGGCGCCGACGGCCGAAGCTCGCCCGACGCCTCGGGGAAGGCGCGCAGCAGGCCGCGCCCGAGTATCCTCCCGCCCAGCCATGTGGACGCCCTTCGCTCTCGCGCTCGCCCTGGCCGCCCCGCCGCAACGCACCGAGCCCGCACCCGCGCGGCTGGTGGTGCTGATCGCCGTCGACCAGCTCGTGCCCGAGCAGCTCCAGCGCCTCGACGCGCGCTTCACCGGCGGTTTCCGGCGCCTGCTCGACCAGGGCGCCGTCTTCTGGCGCGCGACGGTCGACTACGCCGCGACCGAGACCGGCCCGGGCCACGCGACGCTCGCCACCGGGCGCTGGCCGCAGCACACCGGCATCGTCGGCAACGTCCTCTTCGACCGCGCCGAGCGCCGCAGCGTCTACTGCATCGGCGATCCCGCGGCCCATCCGCTCTCGGAGAGCGGCGTGGACGAGGCACGCGCGAGCGTCTCGCCGGCCACGCTGCTGGGCGACGGGCTGGGCGACCTGCTGGAGCGCGCCGCGTCCGGCTCGAAGACCCTGGCCCTGTCCGGCAAGGACCGCTCGGCCGTGCTGATGGGCGGGCGGGCGCCCGAGGCCGCCCTGTGGTGGAACGGCGGCAGCGGCGGCTTCACCAGCTCCAGCGCCTACGGCACGCGGCTGCCGGAGTTCGCGGCGGTCTGGAACCGGGCCTGGCGCGAGCGCGCGCGGGGCTGGGAGTGGCGCAACGAGGCCGGCGACCTGGCCGCCCTCGGCACGGCCCCGGACGAGCGCGAGGGCGAGGTGCGCCGCGGCGGGCGCACCCTGCCGCGCACGCTGCCGAGCGAGGACGCGCCGCTGGCGGGTGCCGTGCTCTTCAGCCCGCTGCTCGACTACTTCACGCTGGAGCTCGCCACGCTGGCGCTCGACACCGAGCAGCTCGGGCGCGACGACGCGGTCGACCTCCTGGCGCTCTCGCTCTCCGGGGTGGACGTGCTCGGGCACTCCTACGGTCCGGACAGCGTCGAGGTCAGCGACCTCTTGCTGCGCAACGACCGCGAGCTCGGGCGCCTGTTCAAGACCCTGGACGAGAAGGTCGGCGCGGGGCGCTGGCTCGCCTGCCTCTCCTCGGACCACGGCGTCCTGGACCTGCCGGAGCAGCTCCAGGGCGAGGGCATCGGCGCGCGGCGCGTCGCGACGGCCGAGGTGGCGGCCCTCGAGCGCTCGGTGGCCGAGGCGCTGGCCGAGCTGCACCCCGAGGCCGGGTCGCTCGGGCTGGCGCGCGTCGAGCTCGGCTTCGCCTTCGACGAGGCCGCCGCGCGCGCCGCGGGGATCGAGCCGGCCGAGCTGCGCCGCACGATCGCCGAGGTGTGCGAGGCCACGCCCTGGATCGAGGACGCCTACACGCTCGAGGAGCTGCTCGGCGCGGGCCCGGCCGACCCCTGGCTCGTGCTGCACCGCCGCAGCTCGCACCCCGAGCGCACGCCGGACGTCGTGCTGCGCGCGGAACCGTGGCTCCTGTTCGACTTCCCCGAGGGCACCAGCCACGGCTCGCCCTACCCCTACGACCGGCGCGTGCCGCTGATCTTCCTGGGCGGCAAGGTGCGCGCGCAGCAGCGCTTCGACCGCGCCTCGCCGACCGACGCGGTGCCGACCCTGCTCACGCTGCTCGGCCTGCCGCTGCCGGCCGACCTCGACGGGCGCGCCCTCGTGGTCGACTGACCCGGCGTCACTCGCCGCCGAGGTACCCGAGGGCCTGCAGCCGCGCCAGCGTCTCCGGGTCCATGGTCGCGGGCGCGACCGTGCCAGGCGTGGGCACGACCGTGCCGTCCCCCAGCGTGAGCGCGTCCTCGGCCGAGCGGTTCTCGGGCGGGCGCGGCGGGTGGCGCCGCTCCCAGGTCTCCAGCGCGCGCTCGAGGTCGGCGGCGAGCTCGGGCAGCGTCGCCAGGAGGTCGTTGCGGCGCGGCAGCTCGAAGGGCGCGCCCGGCCCGCGCGCGTGGAGCTCCTGGTCCGGCAGCGCCTCGAGGTGCGGGGCCACGCCCGTGCGCGCGTTGCGGCCCTCGTAGCTGCCGTCGCGCCGGAAGCGCGCCGCGTCGTCGTTGCGCAGGTAGCGGTGCGTGGCCGTGCGCAGCGAGAGCTTGGCGACGTAGCGCCAGCCGGTCTCGCTCACGACGACGTCGTGCGCCGACGCGCGCCCCGGATCGGTGAAGTACGGGACCAGCGAGGAGCCCGGCAGGTCCGCGGCCGGCAGCCGGAAGAGCTCCGCCAGGGTCGGGGCCACGTCGAGCAGCTGGGTCAGGGCCGGCACGCGCGCGGGGGCGAGGCGCGGGTGCCAGAGCAGCAGCGGCACGTGCGTGACCGAGTCGAACAGCGTGTGCCCGTGCTTGTCGGCGCGCGGCAGGTCGCCGTGCGAGTCCAGGCCCTCGCCGTGGTCCGAGGTCACCAGCACCAGCGTGTCCTCCAGCAGCCCGCGCGCGCGCAGGCCGTCGAGCAGGCGCGTCAGCTCGGCGTCGACGTAGCGGATCTCGGCGTCGTAGGCGGCGCTGGGCGAGTCCAGCCCGGCGCGGTAGGGCTCGGGCGCCTCGTAGGGGTCGTGCGGGTCGACGTAGAGCACCTGCAGGTAGAAGGGAGCGCGCGCGAGGGCCTCGGCGTGGTGATCGAGGGCCGCCAGGGTCTGGTCGGTGACGCGCGTGGCGCTGTCGAGGTGGCGCGTGGCCTTCGGGCGCGCCGCGCGCGGGGCACCCGCCTGCTGCCAGGGCCAGGCGCCACCCGCGTCGGCGTACTCCTGGAAGCCCTGGTCGAAGCCGAACTTCGCGTCGACGTT
Organism: Planctomycetota bacterium; assembly: GCA_036376275.1. Taxonomy (GTDB): domain Bacteria; phylum Planctomycetota; class UBA1135; order UBA1135; genus JABFRZ01. The sequence goes on from DASVAP010000252.1 coordinate 22,592, forward strand.
GGGGTTGGCCGTCAGCCCGAGCGTCAGGTAGCCCGCGTCCCGGAAGCGCTCCGCCAGGGTCGTCAGCTCGGCCGGCAGGCGGTCGAACTCCTCCTCCTCGATCCCGGTCGTGCGCGGGTGCAGCCCGGTGAGCAGCGAGCCGATCGAGGGCCGCGTCCAGGAGCAGTTCGAGAAGGTCCACTCGAACACGATCCCCTCGCGCGCCAGCCGGTCGAGCCCCGGCGAGGTCGGGTGCGGGTAGCCCCAGGCGCCCAGGTGGTCGGCCCGCAGCGTGTCGAGGATCACGAGCAGCACACTGGTCCGGCCGGGGACCAGGGCCGGCTCGGGGCGGGCGCAACCGAGCGCCGCGAGCAGGGCCAGTGCAGCGGAGGCCGTGCGGCGCATGCCCATGCCTGGATCGTACCTGTCCGGATCGCACGGGGCGCGCCGCGCGGGAGCCGAACCTTCCGCGCTCACCGCGCGCCCGTCCCCCAGCGCTCCTCGAAGGCCGCGCGCCAGGCCTGGTGCTCGCGCCGCAGCGCATGCAGGTCGGCGCGCAAGGCGTCGAGCTCGCCCGGCGGCAGCTCCGCCTGCAGCTCCGCCACGTCGCAGAAGAGCGCCGCCAGGCGCCGCTCGCCCGCGTCGAAGCCGCGCCAGAGCTCCGGCGGGAGCGGCAGCACCTCGAGCAGCCCCGGCGCCGCGGGGTGCGCGCGGAAGCCGGGGGCCGCCAGGGCCTCGGGCGCCAGGCGCAGCTCGACGCGCACGTTGTTCTCGCGCTGTGGGAAGACCTCGTCGTAGGCCTCCAGGCGGCCCTCCTTCAGGTGCACGAGCTCGACCCGGTCGTAGCGGTTGTGCTGGAGCATCCAGGACACGAACTCGGGGTCGCGCGCGCCGCCGAGCAGCAGCAGGAGCGCCAGGCGCTCGCGGTAGCGCGCCGCCGGATGGTTGAACTGTGCCACCGGCTGCAGGAACAGGAAGGCGGGCCAGAGCGCGACCGTCTCGGGATGGCCCGAGAGCAGCACGCGGCCGTCGACCGCCGCGCCGAAGGCGGGCGCGGAGAGGAGCGCGGGCGGCGCGTACTTCTCCGCTGCCTGGTGCTGCGTGTTCACGATCTCGCGGCTGGCCTCCATGGCCATGCCGAGCGAGGCCAGGGCCGCCAGGCCCACCACCGGAGCGGCGCGCCAGGCGCCCGGGAGGTGCCGCGCGCCGAGGTCCGCGAGGTGCTGCACGCCGAGCGCGAGCCCCACGGCCGCGACCAGCTCCTCCACGTGCGTCATGCGCTCGTGCAGCAGCGGGAAGCCGAGCAGCATGCCCGCGTGGCCGAGGGCCAGGAAGGCGAGCACCCCCACAGCCAGCGCGAGGAGTGCGCGCGCCGTCGCGTCGCGTGGCGCGAGCAGCACGAGGGCCGCCAGGCCCGCCACCGCGGTCCAGTCGCCCAGCCCCTCGAACGGCAGGCTCAGCATGTAGGGCTGGAAGTAGCGGTTCTGGTAGCTGACCAGCCCGTGGCGCAGGAGGTCGCCGAGCAGCGGGCCCCAGTAGGGCGAGGCGAACAGGAGCACGAGCCCCAGCGTCTGCACGCCGGGCTTCAGCCGGCTCCAGGCCGCGCGCGGGCCGCCGCGCCGCAGCTCGACCAGCGCCTGGATCGGCAGCCAGGTCGCGAGCACGAAGAAGGGGTAGTAGAAGCTCATGAACAGCAGCGCGCCGAGCGTGCCACCGAGCAGGAGCTCGCGGCGCGTGGGCACGCCGACCTCGGCCCCGGGGCGCAGCCCGACCAGGTGGCGCAGGGCCCAGGGCACGAACAGCGCCAGGCTCAGCATCTCGTAGGGCTTGAAGGCCAGCCCGCCGCGCACGACCACCAGCGTCAGCACCATCGCCAGGAACGCGGCCGCGGGCGCGAGGACGCGCCGCCACAGCGCGTGGGTCGCCAGCGGCAGCAGGAAGGCGAGCCAGTAGAAGCCGTGCTTCAGCGCCAGCGGCGCGGGCGTGTCCGTCCAGCGCGCCAGCGTGCCGACGACCCAGTGGTAGAGCGACGGGTAGAAGGCCGAGAGGCCGCGATAGGAGAAGTCGACGTTCCCGAGGCCGTGGCTGCGCTTGACGACGATCGCCGTGTTGAAGAGCGCATCGCTGCCGAGCGCCCCCGGACCGATCGGATAGGACTGCCAGTCGAGGAGCAGCCCGAGGCCGCTGCCGAGCGCGACGACCAGCGCGAGCCGCGGATAGAGCCCGGCGCGCGCGCCAGAGAGCCAGGTGACGATCACCAGGCCCAGCGCGGCCGCGAGCCCGGCCGACTGGATCAGGAGCGGGTGGTAGGGCCAGCGCGGGATCGTCGCGCCCTCCAGGAAGTGCACGGCCAGCGCGAACAGCAGCGCAGCGGAGAGAACGAGCGCGAGCTCGAGCCGGAGCCCGCCGCGGGTCGTGTCCGTGGGTCCGTGATCCATGCGGGCGCGAGGCATGATCGCATCGCGCCGGAGGCAAGGGAATCAAAGAGGCAGCGAACCGCGGAGGCGCGGAGGGAAGACGCGGAGGACGCGGAGCAGAGGAAGAAAGAAGGGGGGGAATACCGGAAGGAAGGAGAAGGATGAAGCGGTCGAAGGTGCCCCTCCCTCGTCCCTCTTCCTTTCCCCTCCTTCTTCCACCCTTCCCTGCTTTCCTTCTTCTGCTCCGCGACCTCCGCGTCTTCCCTCCGCGTCTCCGCGGTTCGCCGCCTCTTCCGCCTACCGGCGCGCCTCACGGGGCGAATCGTCGCGCGGCCACTCGCCCGGGTGCTCGGCCGCCAGCCAGGCCATCGAGGCCAGCGAGATCGCGCCGAGCTGGAGCTCGCGCGGGTGCACGGCCGCGAGCACGTCGTGGCGCGAGTGGTGCACGTCGAAGTAGCGCTGCGCGTCCGGCAGGAAGCCCGCCAGGGGCACGCCGCCCTCCGCCAGGGGCGCGATGTCGACCCCGCTGCCGCGCCGGGCGGGCGCGCCGCCGAAGAGCCGCGCCAGGAGCTCCGCCGCCGGCCCGTGGGCGTCGCTCGTGTAGCCGATCGGCACGAAGCCGCCGCGGTCGGACTCGATCGCCAGCACGTGCCGGTCGAGCGCGTCGCGGTGCGCGTCGCGATAGGCCGCGCCGCCGCGCACGCCGTTCTCCTCGTTCATGTAGAGCACGACGCGCACCGTGCGCCGCGGCCGTCCGAGCGGCGAGACGCGCAGGATCCGCGCGGCCTCCAGGGCGTGCACGCAGCCGGCCCCGTCGTCGTGCGCGCCCTGGCCCACGTCCCAGGCGTCCAGGTGCGCGCCGATCAGCACGATCTCCTCCGGCCGCTCGCGCCCGACGACCTCGCCCACCACGTTGTGGGAGGGCGCGTCCGGGAGCGTGCGGCAGGCGAGGCTCAGGCGCAGCACGACGCGCTGGCCGGCGTCGAGCCAGCCCCCGATCCGGTCGCTCGCGTTCGTGCTCACGGCCGCGGCCGGGAGCTGGGGCACGCCCTCGGCGTAGCGCAGGGCTCCGGTGTGCGGCTCGTCGTCCTGCAACATCGTCATCGAGCGCACCAGCGCCCCCACCGCGCCGGCGCGTGCCGCCTCGACCGCGCCCGAGCTGCGCTGGTTGACCGCGCCGCCGTAGGCGGCGAAGGGCTCGAGCTGCGTCCGGTCCATCGGGCGCCGGAAGAGCACCAGCTTGCCGGCCGCCTCGGCCGCGCGCTGCGCGAGCTCCTCGAAGCTCGTCACGGCGATCACCTCGGCCTGCGTGCCGCCCGCCGGCGTCGCCACGCTGCCGCCCAGGGCCAGGATCGGCAGGCGCTCGCCGGCATGGGCCGCGGGCTCGACCACGACCAGCTCCTCGAGCTCTCCCCGCTCCCAGTGCGGCACCCGCACCGGCTCGAGGCGCACGTTCTCGAGGCCGAGGGCCAGCATCGTCGCGCGCCCCCACTCGACCGCGCGCGCCGCGCCCTCGGAGCCCGACAGCCGGTGCGGGGCGACCGTGCACAGCTCGCCGAGCAGCTCGAAGGCGCGCCCGTCCGCCAGGCCCGCCCGCACCAGCTCCGGCACGTAGACCGGGCCCGAGGGGGCGAGCGGCGCGGGCTCGGGCCGGGCCGCCGGCTCGGAGGGGTGCGCCGGCTCGGGTCCCGCCGCGGCCGGCGCGGGTCCGGCGCAGGCCGCGACGGTCGCGCCCAGGAGGAGCGGCAGGGCGACGACGGGTCGGGGGACTCGCATGGGGCGCCAGGGTAGCGGCGCGACGCCCCGGACACCCCCGCGCGGGCCTCCAGCCTTGCCGGATCCGGCGGGGTGCCCTTAGCCTTGAAGGACTTTCCCTTGCGCACGCTCCTGCTCCTGGCGCTGGCCCTGGTCGGCCTGCTGCTCTACGTGTTCCTGCGCCCGCCGCGGACGGCGGAGGCCGGCATGGGCCGCTTCCACTTCGTGGACGTGGCCGCCGAGGCCGGCCTGGACGTGACGGTGACCTGCGGGGACCCCCGGCGCTGGTACATCCCGGAGAGCAACGGGAGCGGCGCCGCCTGGCTCGACTTCGAGGGCGACGGGGACCTGGACCTCTTCGTGGGCAACGGCCAGCGCCTGGAGTACCTGGAGGACGGCGCGCGCCTGGCGGTCCAGCGCGTGGCGCAGAGCCGCCTCTTCGCCAACCAGGGCTTGCTGAGCTTCAAGGACGTCTCGCACGAGAGCGGTGCCGAGCGCGACGACTGGGTCAACGGCGTGGCGGTCGGCGACGTGGAGGGCGACGGCGACCCGGACCTCTACCTCGCCTGCTTCGGGCCGGACGTGCTGCTGCGCAAGGAGGGCAGCCGCTTCGTCGAGGCCACGGCCGCGAGCGGTCTGGGGAACGAGCTGTGGGGCGCGAGCGCGACCTTCGGCGACGCGAACCGCGACGGGTTCCTCGACCTGTACGTGGCCAACTACTGCCTCTTCGACCTCGAGAACCCGCCCGCCGGCGGCAAGCGCCACGTGATCGAGGGCGTCGAGGTCGCCTGGGGCCCGGAGGGCGAGAACCAGCAGGGCCTCAACCCCGGCGCACCCGATGTCTACTTCCTGAACGACGGCAAGGGGCGCTTCATGGAGCGCACGACGCAGGCCGGGTTCGCGCTCGAGAAGGCGCTGTGCTCCTACGGCGCGGTGTGGAGCGACGTCACCGGTGACGGCTGGCCGGACCTCCTGGTGGCGAACGACCTGCAACCCTCGAACCTGTTCGTGAACCAGGGCCAGGGGCGCTTCCGCGACGAGGGCGTGGAGCGCGGCTTCGCCCTGAACGCGGAGGGCAAGCCGACCAGCGCGATGGGCCTGCTGGTCGAGGACGTCGACGGCGACTCCGACCTCGACGTGCTGCGCACGAACTTCGACATGGAGCCGAACTGCCTGCACGTGAACGACGGCAAGGGGCACTTCGCCGAGCGCGCGGCGGCCTACGGCCTGGCGGCGCCGAGCCTCGACAAGCTCGGCTGGGACGGGGCCTTCTTCGACGCCGACCGCGACGGCGACCTCGAGCTCCTCGTCGCCAACGGCCACGTCTACCCGCAGGCGGCCCAGGTCGGCCTGCACGACTGGCTGCAGCCCACGCAGCTCTTCGAGGGCGTGCCCCACGCGCGCTACGGCACCGTCTGGCAGGAGGTCACGGCGGAGGCCGGCCCGGGCCTGGCCGCGCTGCGCTCGGCGCGCGGCGTGGCCATGGCCGACCCGGACGACGACGGCGACCACGACTTCCTGGTGATCGACCTCGACCAGCGCGTGCGCTTCCTGCGCAACGACACCCCCCGGCGCGGCCACTGGCTCGGCCTCGAGCTCGTCTCCAAGCACGGCAACCGCGACGGCTACGGCGCCCGCGTCCAGATCCAGGCCGGCGAGCGGACCTGGACGCGCGAGGTGCGCGGCGCGAGCGGGCTCTACTCCTCCCACGACCGCCGCGTCCTGGTCGGGCTGGGCGAGGCGAGCCGCGTCGACTCGGTGCGCATCCAGTGGCCGAGCGGCAACGTCCAGGTGGAGACCTTCGTGCCGATCGACCGCTACCACCGCGTCGTCGAGCGCGTGGACGGGGCGCGCTGACCGGAGGAAGAAGGACCGCGGAGGCGCGGAGGGCGCGGAGAAGGAAGAGGGGAGGGGGGAGGACCGTAGCCCGTGGTCACGGGCGCACGACGACTGTACCCGTCCCGCAGCACGCGGAGCTGCGCGTCGGGACGTTGCTGTCGATCCTCCGGTAGTCCGGACTCCCGCGCAGCCTGTTCGAGACGGCCTGACGGAGCCTGCCGTTCCCGGCGGGTTCTGGATGACCGAGTGACAGCAAGCACTATCCTGAGCGCGCCCCCGGCCGTAGGCGGGGTCCCCCGGCCCTGTCTCCCC
>DASVAP010000260.1:0-3919 GCA_036376275.1 Planctomycetota bacterium
TCGGCGCCCTCGCCGAGCCCGCGCACCTTGTCGTCCTCGGAGCCGCGCGCGGTCAGCATCAGCACCGGCACGCCGGGGCGCGCCGCGCGCAGCCGCCGGCACACCTCGATGCCGTCGAGCTTCGGCAGCATCACGTCGAGCACGATCAGGGCCGGCGGCTGGGCCCGCGCGCGCGAGCGCCAGCTCGCCGTCGCCCGCGACCTCGACCGCGAAGCCCTCCAGCTCGAGGTTGTCGGCGATCACCTCGGCCAGGTTGGCCTCGTCCTCGACGACCAGGATGCGCTCGCGCTCGGCCATGACGGCGCGTCAGTGTGGCGCGGCTCTGCGCGGGTGCAAGTCTCGGGGCGGCAGCCCGGGCTCACTCGTAATGGAGCAGCACCTCGTACAGCCGCAGGGTCGTGGTGGAGTCCGGCTCCAGGCGGATCCGGACCTCGTACTCGCCGTCGGCCTGCTCGTGTCGCAGGTTCAGGGGGTAGGAGGTGTGCGAGGTGCTCCGCGAGGCCGAGAAGCGCCGCTCCACGTCGCCCGGGACCGACAGGACGCCCACCGCCCTCCCGCCGAAGGGCAGCAGCGGGCGGAAGCCCTGCTGGTAGCTCAGCCGGATCGCGACGCTGCGCTTCGGCTCTTCCCACTCGTGGGCGAAGCGGAGGCGCACCTCCGAGTGCCCCGGGTTGCCCAGGCGCGCGAACGCGTAGAGGTCTCCGTCGGGGCGCACGGGCGTCTCGACCAGCGTGAGCGAGCGGGCGTCGCCGAACAGGTACGTTCCCTCGGCATCGAAGCCCCAGCCCGCGATGGCGTCCGGGCGGCTGGCGTCTGGCCTGGGATAGCGCCGGTGGACGAAGGTCGTCTGCACGAGCGGCTGGTCGAGGCGCACTCCGAGGCGCGTGTCGGGGTCGGAGCGCCGCCCGAGCGGCCAGACCTCCCACTCCAAATCCACCAGCTCGATGCCATGCTGCAGCACGGTGGGCGCGTAGGGCGGCGCCCGCGTCGTCAGGAACTCCTCCACGCACTCGACGGCGCGCGCGTGTCCCGGGCTCGTGCCCAGGCTGGCGAGGATCTGGCCGATGGCGGCGAAGCCGGCGACGAGTGCGGGCGAGTCCAGGCCCCGGTCCTCCAGCAGGGAGCCATCGCACAGGAGGTCCAGCACCGTCTCGTCGCCGTTGGCCGCGCGGAAGACCTCGCTCTCCTCCTCGAGGCAGGCCGGCCCGTGCAGCGGCGCGTGCCCGAGCCGCCGCCGCGCCAGCGCGACGTACGTGCTCAGGCTCGAGAACGCTCCGGGCAGCCCGTAGATCGGCCCCGCGGCGGCATCGATGCGAGCGGCGGCCGCGCACAGGCGCGCGAGCCAGGCATCCCAGTCGCGCGCGAAGAGCTCGGCGGCGAAGCCGCACGCGTGGCTGCGCCGCGTCAGGACCTCCAGCCCCACGAAGCCCAGGCGTACCGCCTCTGCGCTCGGGCGCGGCGTCTCCTCCAGGTGGGCGAGGATCTCCGCGACCGCCTCCGGTCCACCCGTCGTGGCGAGGCCCGTCAGGGCGTGGAGCTCGGCCAGGAGCCGATCCTCGGCCGAGGCCAGCCCGGGATCGCGCAGGATCCGCGCGAAGCGCTCGGCGAAGGGCGCGGTCCGCACCAGCTCCGCCGGACTCTCGGTCGGATGGTCGTGGAAGAGCAGCGCGACCGTGACGAGCGCCTGCAGGCGCTCCTCGTCCGATCGCTCGGGCCGCCGCTCGAGCCGGTCGAGCAGGAAACGCGCCAGCTCGGGCTGGCGCGCCAGGCCGTCGCGGCCGGCGAAGCCCGCCGCGAGGCGCACGCCCTCGTCCGGACCCGCCTCGCGCGTGGCACGGGTCACGCGTGCGAACGGCGTATCCGGTCGGGCGAGCTGTTCCAGCACGTCGAGCGCCTCGTCCGGGACCAGCAGCTCGCGCGCGGTCACCGGCAGCTCCCGCGCAATCTGGTCCAGCGCGACCACGTCGCCACGCGCGTGGGCCTCCGTGGCCGCGCGGGCTGCCTGTTGCCAGCCCGCGACCCGCGCCAGGACCAGGGCGAGGAGCGCGATCCCCGCCGCCGCCGCCGCTCCGCGCGCGCCCCAGCGCAGCACGTGCTCGGCGCGCGCCCGCACCCAGCGCCGCGCGAGCTCGACCCGGGTCAGCCGTCGCGCGCGCACTGGCCGCCCCGCCAGCCATGCGCCCAGGTCCTCGGCCAGCGGCCCGGCGTGCGCATAGCGGCGCTCGGGGGCGAGCTCGAGCGCGCGGTGTACGACCGCCTCGAGGTCGCGCTCGAGCCCGGCGCAGCGGCGCGAGAGCGGCGCCAGGTCCTCGCTCGAGCCGGAGCGCTCGGACGGCAGGCATCCCGCCAGCAGGTCGTACAGGCACAGCCCGAAGGCGTACACGTCCGAGCGCGCGTCCGCCTGGCGGTTCAGCAGCACCTCGGGCGCGGCGTAGGGCAGCGTGGCCCACACGGTCGAGATCGGCGCCGGCGAGCCCACGCTCTTCACCAGTCCGAAGTCGACCAGCACGGCGCGCCCCGCGAAGGGCCGCGCGGGCGTGGCGCCCTCGATCAGCACGTTGCCGGGCTTCACGTCCTGGTGGATCAGGCGTTGCGCGTGCAGGGCGGCCAGCGCCCCGGCCACCTCGTGGAGGCGCGCGACGAGCTCGCGGCGTGCGCCAGGCTCGCTCATGGGTCGGCCCGCGCGGTGCTCGAGCAGCCGCTGCAGGTCGGGACCCTCGATCAGGCGCATCGAGTAGAAGAGCAGGCCGCGCGCCTGGTCCTCGCCACAGTCGTGGACCTGGGCCAGATGGGGGTGGTGCACCTCGGCCGCCATGCGCGCCCCGCGCAGGAAGCGCTCGCGATCCGTGGTGCTCATGCCGGCGGTCGCCACGACCTTGAGCGCGACGGGCCGGCCGCCGAGCGACTCCTGGCGCGCGCGATAGACCTGTCCGCCGCCGCCGCGCCCGAGCAAGCCCTCGACGAGGTAGGCGCCGAGGCGCTCGCCGGGCGCGAGCAGCGAGCTGGCCGGCACGCCCCCGTCGGGCGCGGCCGACCAGGGCCGGCCGAGGAAGTCGCCCAGCTCCTGGTGGTGCGCCAGCAGGCGCGTCAGCGCCGCCGCGACCTGCGGACGTCCGGCCGTGCGCTCCGCGATGAAGGCCGCGCGGGCCTCGCCCTCGAGCTCGAGCGCCGCGTCGAACAGCGCGCGCAGCTCCTCGTCGGGCTCCTCGACGTGGTCTCCGTACATGCTCCCTCGCGCCCAGTCCAGCAACTCCGCGGGCGCTTGCGAAGGGCCCGCAACGCAGGGCGGAAGTTCGCAGTTGGGTGAGGGGAGCGGGGCCCCCGGGACGGAGACGGTGGGCGCTCGAGGGAGGACCTGGCCGCGCCCCTGGGCGCGCCGCATGCGCTCAGGGGCGCAGCTTCTCGTGCAGCCAGGTGCGCGCGAAGCGCAGGTCGCGCTCGACCGTGGCGTGGCCGAGCTCGAGCGTCGTGGCGATCTCAGGGATCGTCAGGCCGACGAAGTAGTGGATCCGCAGCACCTCCGCCGCGCGCGGCTGGATGCGCTCGAGCCGCGCGAGGTGCTCGCGCAGGGCGACCACCTCGTCGCTCCCCAGCGCGTCCGGGGCCGTCGTCGGACCCGCCGCCACCCGCGCCGCCTGCGCGCGGGCGTCCCGGCGGCGGATGCGGTCCACCAGCCGGTTGTGCAGCGAGCGCGTGTAGGCCGCCAGGAACTCCCGCCGGCTGGCCCAGGTCCCCGGGCTCGCGCGCACGAGCTCGGCATAGACCTCGTGCGCGAGCGCGGTGGCCGGCGTGGTCGGACCCGCGGGCTTGCGGCGCACCTGGCGGTTGGCGATGCGGCGCAGGTCGGCGTAGAGGTGAGCGAGCAGCTCGTCCTCGGCCTCCCTGCTGCCGCACCCGGCGCGCCCGAGCAGCTCGGTGA